>NZ_DDOP01000053.1:3601-3965 GCF_002341725.1 Bradyrhizobium sp. UBA2491 | reverse complement strand
CGATCAGGGCCTCGTTGCGGCGGTTGAGGAACGGGTTGGTCTTGCTCGCCGGCGTCGCGCCCCGGGCGAAATGCCGCCACGCCGGCGAGCAAGACCAACCCGTTCCTCAACCGCCGCAACGAGGCCCTGATCGGCCGTGAGTTCACGCTGGAGAAGCCGATCATCGACGGCTCGGGCACGGTGCGGATCGACGACACGATCTGGCGGGTCGCCGGTCCTGATACGCCGGCCGGCAGCCGCGTGAAGGTGGTCCGCGCCGATGGCGCCAGCCTGACTGTTGCGGCAGTCTAGTCGTCGCTCCGCTTGCTCCAGTAATCCGTAGCCCGGGTGAGCGTAGCGATACCCGGGGAAACCGGTCCCGCAT
>NZ_DDOP01000053.1:698-3385 GCF_002341725.1 Bradyrhizobium sp. UBA2491 | reverse complement strand
TCGCTCCGCTCATGCGGGCTACACACCGGCGGTTGCCGAGGTCTGGCTTCCTCCCTGCTTGCTCCAGCGCTCGGCAAAGCGATTGAGCGGCGCGAGGGTCGCAATTAGCTCGCGGCCGAGTGCGGTCAGCCAGTAGCCATCTTCTGCCAGTTCGACGAAGCCGGCCTCGCGCAGCTCGGTCAATCGCGTCTGCAGGATCGTCGGTGAGGCCTCGTCGCAGGCGGTGCGCAGCGCGCGGGAGGTCAGCGCGCCGTCGCGCAGCTCCCAGAGGATGCGCAGGGTCCAGCGCCGTCCCAGCAGATCGAGCAGCGCCATGATCGGGCGGCCGGTTCGTGAACCGCGGACGCCGGGTTTGGCGGCTGGAGCCTGCTTCGCCATCGCATCAATCCTCCTCGAATCTCTCTTGCATAGTTTGCTACAGATATTGTAGCGTTGCGCTACACTAAATGTAGCAAGAGGGTCGCCGCATGTCACGTATCGCGCCGCTCGATCCGCCCTATGCGGCGGACGTTCAACAGCATTTCGACCGCATCATGCGCGGCAAGCCGCCGCTGGTGCTGTTCCGGATGATGGCCGGCCATCCGCGAGCCTGGGAGAAATTCCGCGGCGCCAGCCTGCTCGATCGCGGGCCGCTGTCGTTGCGGGAACGGGAGATCGTGATCGACCGCACCTGCGCGCTCAATTCCTGCGAGTATGAATGGGGCGTCCATGTCACGGCGTTCGGCGCCGCCGCCAAACTGTCGGAAGAGCAGGTCCACGCCACCGTGCACGGCAACGCCAATGCCGAGTGCTGGTCGCCGGTGGAACAGGTGCTGATCGCGGCGGTCGATGCGCTGCACGCGCGCGCGACGCTGGACGACGCCGAATTCGCCGCGCTGTCGGCGCATTATGACGACGATCAGGTGCTGGAGATCATCCTGCTGTGCGGCTTCTACCGCACGGTCTCCTACCTCGCCAACGCGCTGGCGCTGCCGCTGGAGGCGACCGCGGCGCGGTTTCCGAAGTGAGATGCGTAGGGTGGGTTAGCCGAAGGCGTAACCCACCATTTTCGTGGCGACAAAGGTGGTGGGTTACGCTTCGCTAACCCACCCCACGGACTGCGTTTGCTAAGCCACGCCGGCGCGCAGCAGATCGTGCAGATGGATGATGCCGACCGGCTTCTTTCCTTCGGTCACGATCAGCGTGATGATCTTCAGCTTGTTGAGCAGCTCCAGCGCCTCGCCGGCGAGGGTGTCGCGGCCGATCGTCTTCGGCGGCCTGGTCATGACCTCGTCGACCGATTGCGCCAGGAGGTTCGGGTGCATATGCCGACGAACGTCGCCATCGGTGACGATGCCGACGAGATCGCCATTGCGGTCGGTGATCCCGACGCAGGCAAATCCCTTCGAGGTCATCTCGACCAGCGCGTCCGACATCTTGGTGCCGAGCGGCTTCAGCGGCACGGCGTCGCCGGTGTGCATCAGGTCGCGGGCATATTTCAGCAGCGCGCCGAGCTTGCCGCCCGGATGCAGCACGCTGAAATCAGTCGAGGTGAAGCCGCGGCCCTCGAGCAGCGCGATCGCCAAGGCATCGCCGAGTGCCAGCATCATCAGCGAGGACGTGGTCGGCGCCAGATTGTGCGGGCAGGCCTCGCGGGCCTTCGGCAGCGTCAGCTGCACGTCGGCGGCCTTGCTGAGCGTCGAATCCTTGTCGGCCGTCATTGCGATCAGCGGAATGCCGAAGCGCGCCGCATAGGCGATCAGGTTGCGCATCTCCGGCTGCTCACCGGACCATGACAGCGCCATGATCGCATCGTCGGCGGTGATCATGCCGAGGTCGCCGTGGCTCGCTTCGGCGGTGTGCACGAAGAACGCCGGCGTGCCGGTCGAGGCGAAGGTCGCCGCGATCTTGCGCCCGATATGGCCTGATTTGCCGAGGCCGGTGACGATCAGCCGGCCCTTGGCCTTGCGGATCAGGTCGGCCGCCGCCACGAACGCTGTGCCGAGGTCGGACTTGAGGGCCGCCGAGAGGGCCGCGACGCCGCTCGCTTCGGCATCGAGGGTGCGGAGCGCCGACTGGACGGCGCCGTCATCGGGGCCGGATGATTTGGTCATCAGCGGTTTCGGTTTGGCCATTTCGGATTCCAGGGGAGGGGTTATGCACCCGGGCGTCTCCCTTAGCACGTTCGATTCCGCGATGCGACGCGCGGCCGCCAATCCTCAACGGCCCATTAACCATAATTGTTTTAACTCCATTAACGACGTTTTCCGCCGCCTGGCGGGATGCGTGTGTCAAGTACATGGATTCGTTGGAGTATTTCCATCGTGTTGCGGCGGCCAGCAAACGGCCCAGATCGGCGCGGATGCCTCATCCGCGTGGCTTTGCCATGTCCTTGGCTGATTGTTCTTGCGCTCACTGCGGCCTCGGGGCTCGCCCGGGCCCAGACCGTGACGCCCGACCTGTTCAGCCCGAACCGCCAGAGCCAGGTGGTTACGCCGGATTCGCCGCTGCGCCGGACCCCGGCCGACGCCATGGATCCGCTCAACGGCCTGAAGCTGCCGGATCCCGATCCCAGCCGGCGGCCCTCGCCGTCGACGACATCGGATCGCGTCGGGCAAATCCCGACCTACGGATTGCCCGCGGCAAACGGCGCCGCGACGTCGGGCTATGACTCGCTCAACCGCAAGCGCCAGAAGCCGAAATATTAT
>NZ_DDOP01000053.1:0-545 GCF_002341725.1 Bradyrhizobium sp. UBA2491 | reverse complement strand
CAAGCCGAAGCCGCCGCCGGGGCCAGGTTCGCCTGCGCCCACGCCGCCGCCGGTGACGCCGACTGGCGACCTGCGCCTGTCGATTCCACCATCGACCACCGCCAACAAGACGCCGCTGCCGCCGGCGATGGCCGGCACCATCGTCGGCCAGCCGCCGCGCAAGCGCCTCAAGATCGACGACGATCCGTTCGGCGCGGTCGGCGATTACGCCGGCTCGTTCCTGATCAAGACCGCGGTCGAAGTGATGGGCGGCTACGACTCAAACCCGGGCCGGCTGAACTCGCCGCAGGGCAGGGGTCTCTATGTGGTCGCGCCGGAATTCCTCGCGGTGTCCGATTGGGAGCGTCACGCCATCGTCGCCGATCTGCGCGGCTCCTTCACCGGTTATGGCTCCGGGTTGTCGCCCAATGCCGACGGTACGCCGCTGTCGGCGCCGCTCGACGTCGACCGGCCGAGTTTCACCGGCCATATCGACGGCCGTCTCGACGTCTCCAGGGACACCCATCTGACCGCACAGGCCCGCCTGCTGGTCTCGACCGACAATC
>NZ_DDOP01000006.1:7477-221407 GCF_002341725.1 Bradyrhizobium sp. UBA2491 | reverse complement strand
GCGGAGAGTCCCCCTCACCCGGAATTCAAGCTACGCTTGAATTCCGACCTCTCCCCGCAAGCGGGGCGAGGTGAAGACCGACCGAGTCAAAACGGGCTGATCGAGAAGTAACGCAGCCACAGATCGGTGTAGCGGCCTTTTTCCCAGATCCTGAACAGCGCCCAGTTCAGCGACTGCCGCAGCAGGTCGTTGCCCTTGCGCACGGCGATGCCGACGCCCTCGCCGAAATAGCGGCTTTCGACGAAGGGTCCGCCGGAGAAGGCGCAGCACCCGTCCGAGTCGGTGCCGTTGATCCAGAACGCCAGCGAGATGGCATCGCCAAAGATGAAGTCGACCTCGCCGCGGCGCAGCGCCGCGCGCAGCGCATCGTTATCCGGGTAGGAGTGGATCTCGGCGTCGGTGAACATCGCCTTGAGGTAGGCCTCGTGCGAGGTGCCGGCGATCACGCCGACCTTCTTGCCCTCGAGATATTCGGGGCGGATTTCCGGCATCACATTGTCGCGGCGCGACACGAAGCGTGCCGGCGCGCGGTAATAGGGATCGGTGAAATCGACCTTGGCGCGCAACTGCGGCGTCACCGCCATCGACGCGATGATGGCGTCGCCCCGGTTGGTGGCGAGCGCATCGATCAGGGTCTCGAAGCGGCGCATCTGGATGGTGCAGGTGACCTTGATCTCGTCGCAGAGTGCCCGCGCCAGGTCGACGTTGAAGCCGGCAGGATTGCCGTCGGGACCGGTGAAGTTGAACGGCGGATAATCGGTCTCGGTCAGGAAGCGGATCACGGTGAGGCGCGACAGGTCCGGGCGATCCGGCCGGCGGCGCGGGTCCCAGAACCCGGGCACGGCCTGCGGCGCGGCCGCGGCGGCCTTGGGCGGTTGAGCCGGGGCGGTCGGCGCAGCGGCTGCCGGAGGCGTCGCGGGCACAGCTTGAGCAGGAGCGGCCCGCTCGTCCTGCTCGCGGTGTCGGTCACGGTGCTCGTGCTCCTGCGCGGACGCTGGACCGGCCAGGACCAGCAAACCGGCCGCCATCATCCCCACCGCCAGGCAGAGCTGGCGCGAGCGGACGGCAAAGGGCTGGGTGAACGGGTTGGGCATAACCGGCAATTTTAGGGAATTGAACGGCTTATAGACCATCCGGCGCCCGTTGCGAGCGCCGAATGGGTTAATTCTCGACCGCAAATGGCGGTCAGAGATACCGTTTGAGATCGGCCGCGGCCTCTTCCGGCGTCCGTTTCAGATTGAACGGCGCAACGAAATGGCCGTCGCGGTCCATCAGATAGATCAGCGCGGTGTGATCCATCGTGTAGTCGCCATCCTTCAGCGGCACCTTCTTGGCGTAGACGCGGTAGCTCGACAGCACCTTGGCGATCGACGCGGGGTCGCCGGTCAGGCCCTTGAGATGCGGATCGAAGCTCGACAGATAGTCCTTCATCGCGGCGGCGGTGTCGCGCTCCGGATCGACCGAGACGAAATAGGCATTCACGCGGTCGGCATCCTTGCCCATCGCCTTGAGGACCTCGGAGATCTCGAACAGCGAGGTCGGGCAGACGTCCGGGCAATGGGTGAAGCCGAAGAAGATCAGGGTCGGCTTGCCCTGCAGATTCTTGTCGGTGACGGTCTGGCCGGACTGGTCGGTGAGCTGGAACGGACCGCCGATCGCGGCCGGCGCGGCCACGGTGCGCAGGCCACCGATCGCCCACAGCATGAGGAACAGGCCGACCGCCAGGCTGGCGGCGAAGGCGGCGAAGATCACCAGCGGGCGGGTGGTCTGGGGCATGATACGAGGCGCGTCCTTGTCAGAAGCAGGCGGAGATGCCGGCCGTGATCATTTCGAAAAACACCGCGGTCCCGTAGTGGAACCAGAGCGCAGCGGCGGCAAGCAAGGCCAATCCGCCGATCCCGGCAGCGCCCCACAGGATCGCAGACGCCACCCGGCCCTGCGGAGCCGTCACGAGCTCGGTTGGGGTGGAGATCGGCTGAACCATGGGGATTCAGATAGGCCGGGTTCCGGCAGGCGGCAAGCACAATGCCGGTTGCCGGCTGTCAAATGATGGCGAGGCGAATGCCCACCATGTCTCGGGACGACCGAACTGAACTCAGCGCGCGGGCTTCGGCGCCGAGGCCTGGGCGTTGAGGTAGCACGGCTTGTACAGCGCCTGCAGTTGCTTGCCGCGCAGGAAGATCATGTTGCGGGTCAGGCCACCGCGGTCGTTGATCCATTTGCGCACCGCCGGCGGGTACATCAGGTACAGCATATGGGTGGCTTCCGGATTGGGCACCGGGCGGCCATTGTCGCCGTAATCCCAGGCGGCATGGAAGCCGAGGCTGGCGTGCGAGGTCACGCAGATCCGGTCGTGAGGAACCTTGCCGAGCACGATGGTGCAGGCCGAGGCGCAAAGCCCGTCGATGATGACCGTCTCACCTGACGTACGCAGGTCCTGGTACTTGTCGACATAGACCCCGATCTTGCCGCCGCGATCGTCGGCGATCCTGACCACTGCCTGTGACGCCCCCATTCCCGCCAGCAAGAGAACCGCCGCGAGCAACCCCGTCATCAACTTCATTGGCCAGCCCCAGTCGAAACCGAATCTGTTGGTCTTGTGATGCAAGATGATGGGAGCGTGTTGCGAGAGTCGATTTTTGTCCAGACGAGCAAAGCCGATCAAAACAAATTCAAATTGGGTGTTGCGCGCACGCTGCAGTGACGCACGGAAAAGGTCCCAAACTGGAACAACTTGCCGCAACTGCTTGGTGCCTCGCCGCCACAGGCAAGGTCCATTTGGCGTTGACCGCGCGCAATGACGCGGTCTTGAATCCGCGCCGGGACGGGGGAATCAAAACATGGCTGACGATGCAGATGTGATCGTGATTGGCGCGGGCCTCGCCGGCCTCGTCGCCGCGACCGAGATCGCCGACGCCGGCAAACGCGTCATCGTGCTGGATCAGGAAGGGGAACAGAGCCTCGGCGGCCAGGCGTTCTGGTCGTTCGGCGGCTTGTTCCTGGTCGATTCGCCGGAACAGCGCCGGCTCGGCATCAAGGACTCCGCTGACCTCGCGCTACAGGACTGGATGGGCACCGCCGGTTTCGATCGCGCAGAGGACCACTGGCCGCGCAAATGGGCCGAGGCCTATGTCGGCTTCGCGGCCGGCGAGAAGCGCGACTGGCTGCGCGCGATGGGCCATCGCATCTTCCCGGTGGTCGGCTGGGCCGAGCGCGGCGGCTATGACGCGATGGGCCACGGCAATTCGGTGCCCCGCTTTCATGTCACCTGGGGCACCGGCCCCGGCATCGTCGAGCCGTTCGAGCGCCGTGCGCGCGCGGCTGCGAACAGCGGACGGCTGGTGTTCAAGTTCCGGCATCGCGTCGATGCGCTCAGCGTCAGCAACGGCACGGTCGACGGCGTCAGCGGCGCGATCCTGGAACCGAGCTCGGTCGAGCGCGGCAAGAGTTCCTCGCGCAACGTGACCGGCGACTTTTCGCTGCGCGCGCAGGCCGTCATCGTCGCCTCCGGCGGTATCGGCGGCAATCACGACCTGGTCAGGCAGAACTGGCCGCAACGACTCGGCGAACCGCCGAGGTTCATGATCTCCGGCGTGCCCGAACACGTCGACGGCCGCATGATCGGCATCACCGAGCAGGCCGGCGGCCGGCTGATCAACCGCGACCGCATGTGGCACTATGTCGAGGGCATCCAGAACTGGAACCCGATCTGGCCGCGTCACGGCATCCGGATCCTGCCGGGACCGTCGTCGATGTGGTTCGACGCCACGGGCAAGCGGCTGCCGGCGCCGCTGTTCCCGGGCTCCGACACGCTCGGGCAACTGCATTACATCATGAGCACCGGCTACGATTATTCCTGGTTCATCCTGACCCAGAGCATCATCAAGAAGGAGTTCGCGCTCTCCGGCTCCGAGCAGAACCCTGACCTGACCGGCAAGAGCTGGCGCATGACGATCAGGCGCGCCACCAACAAGGGCGCGCCGGCGCCGGTCGAGGCGTTCAAGCAGCACGGCGCCGACTTCATCGTGCGCGACAACCTCGCCGACCTCGTCGGCGCCATGAACAAGCTCGCGGGCAACGACCTGCTGAAGCTCGATGCGATCAAGGCGCAGATCGAGGCGCGCGACCGCGAGATCACCAACCCCTATGTCAAGGATGCGCAGGTGATGAACCTGCACAACGCGCGGCGCTATATCGGCGACCGGCTGATCCGGACCGCGAAGCCGCACCGCATCCTCGATCCCGACCACGGCCCGCTGATCGCGGTGAAGCTCAACATCCTGACCCGCAAGACGCTCGGCGGCTTCGAGACCGACCTCGAGTCGCGCGTGTTCGGCAACGACCATCAGATCATCCGCGGGCTCTATGCCGCTGGCGAAGCCGCCGGCTTCGGCGGCGGCGGCGTGCATGGCTATCGCTCGCTCGAAGGCACCTTCCTCGGCGGCTGCCTGTTCTCCGGCCGCAACGCGGGGCGCGCGGCGGCGAAGGCGGTGGGTTAGGGGCGCATGCTCAAAAACATCGAAAACAACCCCATGCAAAGCAGCAGGCCACCGCCGCCCCCCGAAAGTGGCTTGACGCGTCGGGCAACTCAGGGGTATTTTCTATTATCCCGAAATAGTGCAGCGGCCTCGATGTCGGGGCGAACCGGACGTCGGCGACGATTTGTAAGTACGCGTCCTTAAGATGAGATGCTCAGGCGGATCAAACCGACTTTAGCGGCCGGGACCTGGCCTGGCGTCGGTCACGTTTCGATTGCTTGGACTCATCAGGTCTGAGCTTTGCCGTCTTCGCCGAGCTCCGAAACACCTCTGCGAGCCGCCGGGTCGCAATGTCGGTTTCGGCGGCCGTCAAACCGGAGAATCCGAGCAGCAATCGTGGTTCAGCCGGCGCGCCGATGTGCATCGGTGACGTGGGGATCACGACGACGCCGCCATCGAGGGCAGCTCGTGCCAAGGCGCAATCGTCCCGCCAACTGCCGGTGCTGCGCGCCGTCAGATGAACGCCCTGCTCCGGAAGGAGTGCAACGAGGTGTTCCGACAGCCTCTCTTTGAGCAGATCGAAGAGGAGATCGCGTGAGGCGCGAGAGCTTTCGCGCAGGCGCCGCAGGTGCGCAGGGAAGTAGCCTTCGCTGAGGAAGTCAGCCACGACCAGTTGGTGCAGCGGTGCCGGGAAGCGATCGACGATCGGTCGTACAGCTCGAAACGCGGCGACCAGATCGTCGGGTACGACGAGATAGCCGACCCGGAAGCCGGGCAGCAGCGCCTTGCTGAAAGACCCCGCGTAAATCACACAGCCGCCGGTATCCAACCCCTGAAGCGAGGCAATCGGGTGGCCTTCATAGCGAAACTCGCTGTCATAGTCGTCCTCGATGATCCAACTGCCTTGCCGCTGCGCGAAGGCCAGAAGTTGCAGCCGGCGCGTCAGCGGCAATGCCGAACCGGAGGGATATTGATGGGACGGCGTGACGTAGATCACGACAGGCGCGAGGCCGTCCGACGATGCAAGCGTCTCGGTGATCATGCCCTTTGAGTCGACCGGCGCACCAACCAGCCGCGCACCATTCAGGAGAAATGCCTGCCGCGCTGGTGGATAGCAGGGATTCTCGATCAAAGCGGTTTCGCCCGGAGACATCAGCACGCGAATGGCGAGATCGAGCGCCTGTTGCGTGCCCGACGTGATGAAAACCTGACGCGGGTCGCAGCGCACGCCTCTCGATGCGGTCAGATAGGCGGCGACTGCCTCGCGCAAAGCGGGCTCGCCTTGTGCATCGCGATAGCCGTCACTGGCATAGTCGATGTGGCGATGCGCGAGCCGCTTCAGGAGGACCGCGGTTCGCATATCATGAATGACCCGCCCGGTCGCGAAGGCTACCTGCCCGGGATGGGTTTCGAAGCTCATCGCCAATCGTGCCGCCGCAGAAATGCGACGCCTGCTGGCACTGGATCGGGCATTGCGGGAGCTGTTGCCCTCGATTTTCGGCAACGGCAGATCGTCGGTGACATAGGTGCCCGATCCATGCTTTCCGATCGCATAGCCCTCTGCGATCAGCACGTCATAGGCTTCGGCGACAAGCCCTCGCGACAATGACCATTCGGCGGACGCCGTGCGTGTCGAAGGCAGGCGATCGCCCGCCCGCAGCGCGCCGCCGACGATCGCGTCCCGGAGCTGGAGATAGAGCTGCCGCACTGCTGGAACCGGCAGACTCGAGTCGATCGCAGGCCGGAAACCAGCCGCAGCACTCTCACGTCGCATCGCACGGCGCATCGGCAGTTTCGGGAAAGTGGCCCGCTCGGACATCAGGAAGTGGCCCTTTGAAAGAGCCAATGGTCCAATAATATCAGGCCACTTTCAAGAGGGCCCGCGCAAATGCCGAAATCATCCGCACAGTTCCTGTTTCTTGGCACCATGCTCGCCGCGGCCGGCTACGGCGCGACATTCCTGTTGTCGGCCTACTTCCGCGCAAACGGCGGCAGCGACCTCGACACCGGCACCACGCTTGGTGCCGCGATGATCGGAACCTTCGTCGGCGTACCGCTTGTCGGCTGGTTCTCGGGACGTTTCGATGCCGCGCGCATGAGCGCGATCGCCGCATGCGCTGTCGGGTGTGGCTTCCTGCTGCTTGCCGTCAGCGCTGGCGGCACTCTGGCGATGTCGCTGGCATCTGGTTTCCTGATCGGCCTGGGCTGGGGCATGTTCTATGTTGGCGCACCGATGTCGCTTTCGGAGCGCGTGACGGATCGCGATCGCGGCTTCTGGTTCACGCGCTTCGGCGCCTTCCAGATGGCCGGCATCGGGGGAGGCCCGCTCGTTCTCAACCTGGCGGTCGATCAGGCAGGGCTCTCCATCGCGGCAACTTTTCAGCTGGTTGGCATTGCCTGTCTGGTTGCGGGGCTGTCGCTCTGGATGTTCTCGACGATAGCCCCGGGCGCGCGGCGTTCATCGTCGCTCCGTTCCTGGGTCCGCCCGATCAGCGTCATTGCGCGAAGCGCATCCGTCCGTCCGATCCTGATGGTCGGGTTTGGCGCCTGCGCGTTTTCCGGCCTCCTGACCTTCCAATCGTCACTCGTCGCGGGGACATCGGCGAAGGCCTCAACCTTCTTTGCCGTCTATGCCATCACGGTGGTTGCTGCACGTCTGCTGTTTGCCCGTATCCTGGCATCGCTGCCGCAGAGGCGGCTTGCAGAGGGGTTGCTGGTTTCGATGACGCTTGGTGTGGTGGCGATGTTCGGCGTCGGCATCCATCCGGCGTTTCAAATCCTGTCCGCAGTCCTCACCGGCATTGGGTATGGTCTGGTTTACACCGTCATCCAGACCTGGGCGGTCAACGACACAGACGCAAAATACCGCCACGCCGCACTCACCTGGTTCGTGCTGTCATACTTCATCGGCATCTTCGGATTTCCTGTCATCGGGGGATGGCTGCTGGTGGATCTGGGCCGCAACGCCTTTCTGGGCGCGCTGCTTGCCGCCGCACTGTCAGAGTTGGCGATCCTCTACAGCGGAAGCGCAAAGGCCAGCGACGGGGTGCGGACAAACTCGACGACCGCCTGATCCGTCACCACGCTCGATTCAGGTCAATTCCGGGCATGGCGTTGTTTTCGACATTGGGCAACGCGCCCGGTGTCCCTACTCCGCCTCCGCGCTCGCGAAGCGGACGCCGAACGTGTCGGCGTTGGCCTCGCCCCAGTCGTACAGCGCTTGCAGCATCGGCTTTAGCATCTCGCCGCGCTTGGTCAGGCAGTAGCGCGAGGAGCCGCCGCCGCGCTCCTGCTTGACGAAGCCTGAATTGCAGAGATCGCGCAGGCGCTCGGTCAGGACCTTGTCGCTGAGCTGCGGGATGTCGTGGCGCAACTCGCCATAGCGCATCGGGCGGAGCTTCAGCCGGCTCAGGATCACGGTCTTCCATTTGCCGCTGAGCTGATCGATCGAGAACTCGACCGGGCAACCATATTTGCGCTTGGTCTTGCGGATCATCGCCTTCTCCCGCGGCACTTTCCATCTGGTTCGTTGAGCGCCGCCATCGACCCATCTAAGCACGGCTTGCACGGGTTGGGCGAGCTTAGGGATCATTGCAAGGCATGACAGACAGCAACTCCGCCCAAGGCCCCAGCGACAAGCAGCAGCCGCGCAAACGCATCATCGTCAGACGCAACGGCCCTTACGAAACCGAGCCCGGCATTGCGATCGTCGACCATCTCGGTGTGCCTGTTGAAACCGAGGCGCCGGCGCGGCTGTGCCGCTGCGGCCAATCGCGGACAAAGCCGTTCTGCGACGACAGCCACGCCGCGCGCGGCTTCACCGACGCCAAGGATGCGCGGCGGGTGCCCGACAAGCTCGATGTCTATGCCGGACAGCAGGCCCATGTGTTCGACAATCGCGGCACCTGCGCGCATTCCGGCTTCTGCACCGATCGGCTCAATTCCGTGTTTCATCTCGGCGAGGAGCCCTTCGTCGCGCCGAGCGGCGCACGCCTCGATGACCTCATCAATGCGGTGCGCCGATGCCCATCGGGAGCGCTCGGCATCGGCATCGGCCCGGCGCGCGAGGCCAATTTGTCGGATGTCAGCCGGCCACCACAGATCGAAGTGTCGAAGGACGGCCCCTATCGCGTCACCGGTGATGTCGAACTGGTCGATGAGGACGGTGCGCCGATCGCACGAAACGCCGGTGCGTCGCGGGAGCATGCCAGCCTGTGCCGCTGCGGCGCCTCGCTGAACAAGCCGTTTTGCAGCGGCATGCACTGGAACGTTGCGTTTCACGACCCCATTCCCGATCCGATGCGCGAGCCGACGCTGTTCGAATGGGCCGGCGGCTATCCGGCGCTGCTCGACATGACGCGGATCTTCTACAGCCGCTACGTGCCGGAGGATCCCTTGCTCGGCCCGCTGTTCGCCGAGATGTCGCCGGATCATCCCGAACGGGTCGCGGCCTGGCTGAGCGAGGTGTTCGGCGGGCCGCGCTTCTACACCGAACGCTATGGCGGCTATCGGCGGATGGTGTCGCAACATATCGGCAAGGAGATCAGGCCGGAGCAGCGCGCGCTGTGGGCGACCTACATGGTGCAGAGTGCCGACGACGCCGGGCTGCCGTCCGATCCGGAATTCCGCGCCGCCTTCGTCGCCTATATCGAATGGGGTTCGCGAATCGCGGTGGAGAATTCCGGCGCCGGCGCGAAGCCGCCGCCGAACATGCCGGTGCCGCGCTGGTGGTGGGTCTGCAACGCGACGCCCGCCGCGCGGCCGCCTGCCATCGCGGACGATGCGCAGGACACGAACGGCATCAGCGTCACGCTGCCTGGCTCCGATGAACAGGTGCGGTTTGAACAACACATCCGGCCGCTATTCCGGCCGATGGACCGCAATTCCATGCTGTTCGCCTTCGATCTCTGGAACGAGGCGGACGTCAACAAGCACAGTCGGCAGATTCTGGCTCGCCTCGAGGCCGGCACGATGCCGTGCGACGGCGCGTGGCCGGCTGAGCGGATCGCCCTGTTCGCACGCTGGGCCGAAGCGATTGCGCCGAGGTGACCTCGGTGCAATTGGGCGATTTCCGTGAGCCGTGCTGCAAATTGCGCAGTGGCGGCGGGCGCGCCGGCAGGCTAGAGAGTTTCCGCCATTCAAGTGGAGACCCAAATGAGCATTCAGCGTTTCGAAACCGGCCCGCGCATGAGCCAGGCCGTGGTGCACGGCAACACCGTCTATCTGGCCGGCGTCGTCGCCGGCAAGGCCGCCGGCGGCAGCGTCACCGACCAGACCAAGGACATCCTGTCGATCATCGACGGCCACCTCGCCAAGGCCGGCACCGACAAGTCGAAGCTGCTCAGCGCGACCATCTACATCACCGACATGAAGACGTTCCCGGAAATGAACGCGGCGTGGGACGCCTGGGTCTCCCAGGGTAACACCCCGGCGCGCGCCACCGTCGAGGCCAAGCTCGCGGCGCCGCAGTACAATGTCGAGATCATGGTTGTCGCGGCGAAGTAAGAGCGTTCACCTCTCCCTTGGGCGAGGTGAATCGAGAGCGCGCCGAGCCGAGTGAACCAAAACTCATCCCGCTTTGCAGAATGGCGCGGCGGCCACAGGCCACCGCGCCATTCTCATTTCTGCCGCTGTGTCTATGCGGCGCGCGCCGTGCCCTTCTCCGCATCGAGCCTGCGCGCAAACAGCCAGCGGAAATAGGTCAGCGGCGCGTCGGCGCCGATCGCCAGCAACTGATAATCCGGATCGGCGTCGAGCACCTTCTGCTGCGCCTCGATGAAATCCTTGTCCTCGTTGAAGGCCTCCTCCAGGGAGTACCGCAGCGACAGCGCGATGTTCGGGTCGCCGATATCGAAATCGTGCAGATAGTTCCAGAAGAAATGCGTCGAGGAGCGCGTCTCCGGCGTCATGAACTGCGCGTTACGGTATTGCCGCGTGCCCGGAACCTGGACGCCCTTCTCCGCGCCCTGCCCGGCCGGCGCGAACATGGTATCGAGCGTGAAGATACCCGGCACGATCATGCGGCCGACATTGCGGCGATCGACCATGTCGTCCCGGTTGGAGATCACCTTCTTGTGGTAGGGCGGCGCATCGGCGCCCATGTGCCAGCGCTCGACGCGGAAACCGTCGTCCAGCTTCTCGATCGCGACCGGCTTGGTCTTGTAGGCATATTCCTCCGAACCGCCCAGCGTGTTGGTGTGCACGAAAGCGAGATGCGCGAAATCGCTGAGATTGTCGACGATCAGGAGCCAGTTGGCCTTGTAGTGCATGTAGCCCGGCAGGCCGCGCCATGTGGGATCTTCCAGCGGCGGATAGTCGAGGATCAGCTTCGGATCGGCCTTCTCGGGATCGCCGGTCCAGATGAAGATCATGTTGTAGCGCTCGACCACGGGATAGCTGCGCACGCCGAGCTTGGCGGGGATCGCGTCCTGGCCAGGGATCTGGATGCACTTGCCGTCGGCCGCGAACTTCATGCCGTGATACATGCACCTGATGTCATCGCCCTCGACCCGCCCCATCGAGAGCGGCGCGGCGCGATGGCAGCAACGGTCGTCGAGCGCGACCACCTTTCCGCTGGCGCCGCGATAGATCACGATCGGCCGCTCCAGGATGGTGCGCGCCAGCTTCTTGCCGTCGATTAGCTCGTGATTCAGCGCCGCCACGTACCAGGCGTTGCGCAGGAAAATTCCGTCGTCGTCAGCCAATTCACCCTCCCGATGCAATATTGCTTGCAACGAGGTTAGGGGATTGCAGCCGTCGGGATAATCCGATTTGGCTGGACACACTGTACCGGTGGATGGACAATCGGCCATGGAGTGGCGTGACTGGGAGCTGTTTTGCGAGGTTGTCGAGCATGGCGGCTTCACCGCGGCTGCGCGCGTGCTCGGGCACCCCAAATCGAGCCTGAGTGCTGCGGTGCAACGGCTCGAGGCCAATCTCGGGCTGCGGCTGATCGAGCGGACCACGCGGCATCTGCGGCTGACCGATTCCGGCGAGACGATCTATCGCAAGGTCCGCCCGCTGTTCGCCGCGCTGCACGACACCCACAGCGAGGCGCTGGCGATGTCGAGCGCGGTCGCCGGTACCCTGCGCATCAAGGCGCCGTACGAATTCGGCGCGCATCACGCCGGGCCGGTCGCCTGCGCGGTGATGGGCCGCTATCCGGAGCTCGCGATCCGGATCGATGTCGAGCACGACATCGTCAACCCGATCGCGGAGAATTACGACATCGTGTTCGCGATGCTGGAAGCGCCGCTGCCGTCGGCCGGCATCGTGATCCGCCGCGTCTTCACGCTGGAGCGCGGCCTGTTCGCAGCGCCGGCGCTGCTCGAGACATCAGGCGAGCCGCGCACGCTGGACGAGTTGAGGAAGCTGCCGCTGCTGACCGGCCCGAGCGATCCGCCATGGGCGATCACCGCACCCGGCGGCGCGGTCGAGCATCTCGCGGTCGATCGCGCGCGGCTCACCTCTTCGAATGCCCATGTCCGCCTGCAAGCTGCGCTCGCCGGCCATGGCGTGCTGCGGGTCACCGCGAGCTACACCCGCGCCGCGGTCGCGGCCGGCCAGTTGCGGCGGCTGTTGCCCGACCATGCCTGCGAACCACTCAACGTGCACGCGCTGTTGCCCGCGCGGCAATTTGTCCCGGCCAAGGTGCGCTGCTTCCTCGATGCGATGGAAGCGCATGCGCGCGGCGATCCCGAGGCCTACATCAAGCCATAGCCCGCACCCCCGTCACGCGCGCGATGACGTCAGAGGTAATCGATCGACGCCCGCAAACCTTCGATAGTCCGGACAGCCGCACAGTCCGGCACATCAGGAGAGCACCATGACCGATCATGCCACCGTCGCCCGCAACTACATCGCACTCTGGAACGAGCGAACGCCGAGCCGCCGCCGCGAGATGCTGAGCGCAAACTGGACCAGTGACGCCCGCTATGTCGATCCGCTGATGGCCGGCGACGGCCATGAGGGCGTCGACGCGCTGATCGCGGGCGTGCAGCAGAAGTTTCCGGACTTCACCTTCAAGCTGATCGGCGAGCCGAACGGCTTCGGCGACCATGTCCGCTTCTCCTGGGGCCTCGGACCCGACGGCGTCGACAGCCCGATCAAGGGCACCGACTTCGCCATGCTGAAGGACGGCCGGATCAGGAGCATCACCGGCTTCCTCGACCAGGTGCCGGGGGCTTAACCGGTTCCGTCATTCCGGGGCGACGCGTAGCGTCGAGCCCGGAATCCATCGGGCAACTTCCACCCTCGTCATTCCGGGGCTCGCGAAGCGAGAGCCCGGAATCCATCGGGCCACAGAGCCTGCGGCGAAAGGATTCCGGGCTCGACGCTACGCGTCGCCCGGAATGACGACGGGGGGTTTGAGACCCAGGGCAATAGCGCCAACGGCTTCCACGCCCGCGATCCCGCTGCTAGTCTTCCCGAAACACAGGGAGGACACCATGAAGGCAGATTTCGCCTTCACCACGTCTGTCGTCAGCGACATCACGCCGGCGCTGCTGGCGATTGGCCGCGACGGCTTTCCGCAGGCCCTGATCGGCGCGCTGCGCCGCGTCGCCGGGGTCGGCCACTGCATGGTGTTCTCGTTCACCGGCCCGCGGTCCGCGTCGTGCCTGCTCGACGTCGGCAACATCCCGACCGGGCGCGACCTCGGGATCGCCTATTCCGAACATTTCCACCGGTCCGACCCGAATCGGGACGCGGTGTTCGAGGGGCAGGCACAGGCCACGGCGATCATGCTGCCGACCTTTGCGCGCCGGATGTACAGCGACGGCTACCGCAAGATCTTCTTCGACGATTCCGACATCGTCGACAAATTCGCCGCCGCGATCTGGACCGGCGACACCTGCTTCTATGTCAATTTTTACCAGATCACCGCGCAGGGCCGCTTCAACCGCGAACAGATCGCACGCCTCTCCGCGGTCGCGCCGGCGTTGACGGCCGCGGTGGCGCGGCACTTCCAGTGCGAAACGGCGGCGGATGTCGATCCGGTCGAGCGCCTGACGGGCCTGTTCGCGACCGCCGAGCCGCTCGCCAGGCTGACCGGGCGCGAGAAAGAGGTCTGCCTGCGCATTCTCTCGGGCCTCAGCTCGGAAGCGATCGCAGCCGACCTCGGCATCGGATTGCACTCCGCCCTCACCTACCGCAAGCGCGCCTACGACAAGCTCGGCATCTCCTCGCAGAACGAATTGTTCGCGATCGCGCTGCGCCTGATGGCCTCGGCCCGCAGCCTGAATTAGAGCCGATCGCACGCGCAGCCGCTGCGGCCGGACACGCATGTCCGATGTGACAACCTTACAGAGTCCGCGTGACATCTGTGACATCATCTCATCGTTATTCCCTGAACGATGTACCGTTTCCTGGCGCGGCTGCTAGTGATGTGCGTGGGATCAGGTTGAACATGATCGGCAGCGGAGACTCACCTCTCCCTTGGGAGAGATCAGCAAGATCAGTTGGAAGAGGACGGCACAGGTGCAGGCATTCACGCAATTTCGCAACGTCGACGATATCAAGGCGCTCGCATTCGACGTCCAGGGCACCTGCGTCGACTTCTATCAACCGGTGCTTCGCGCCGGTGCGGCGATCAATCGCGACAAGGGACTGGCGATCGACTGGACCAGGCTGCTGGCGGAATGGCGCGATCTGTATCGCGTCGCGCTCGATGCCGTGATCGCCGGACAGCGGCCGTGGCTGCGGGTCGATCGGATCTATCGTGAAGCGCTTGACCTCCTACTGGAGCGACAGGGCCTCGGCGAGGCGTTCACGCCACAGGAGCGCGACGAGTTGAACAATGTCTGGACCAGGCTCGACGCCTGGCCTGACACCGCGGCGGGGCTTGCGCGCTTGCGGCGGCGCTTCACCACCGCAACGCTGTCGAACGCCGGAATGGCGGCGGTGGTGGCTGTCGTGAAGCATGCCGACCTGCCGTTCGATGCCATCCTCACCGCGGAACTCGCCCATAGCTACAAGCCGGCCCCGTCAGTCTATCAATTGGCGGTCGACTTCCTCGGCTATCGGCCGGATCAGATTGTGATGGTGGCCTGCCACAAATATGATCTGAGGGCCGCGCGCGCCTTCGGCATGCGCACGGCGTTCGTCGCGCGTCCGCTCGAATTTGGGCCGGACGTGACGCCCGATGTGACAGCAGAGGACTGGCTCGACCTCCATGTCGACAGCTTCACCGCACTCGCCGAAGCGCTCGGTGCGGGGTCGCCCGCCTGAGCTGCGTCTCGCCGCCTGTCCCCTGACGTGGGGACAGACCGCCGGCAGGCTTCGGCATTATCCTGGCGCGGATCGAGCCCCGAGGATACTGCCGTGAGCACTGCGCCCCGTTTCGACATCGATGTCCCCGCCTTCTGGCAGGACCCCTATCCGACCCTGGCGCGCATGCGCAAGGAGGCGCCGATCGCCTTCGTGCCGCAGCTCGGCAGCACGCTGCTGTGCAATCGCGACGACATCTTCGTCTCCGAGAAGCAGATCGACGTGTTCTCGTCGCACCAGCCCGAGGGGCTGATGAACCGACTGATGGGCCACAACATGATGCGCAAGGACGGCGATGCGCATATGAACGAGCGCAAGGCGATCTTCCCGGCGATCTCGCCGAAGACCGTCAGGTCGCACTGGACGGCGCAGTTCGCCGGACACGCGAACCGCATCCTCGACGAACTGGAGCCGGACGGCGTGGTGGACTTCGTGCAGGCGTTCGCGCTGCCGTTCTCGGCCGAGTGCCTGAAATCGATCACCGGCCTCACCAACATGCGCTTCCAGGACATGAACGCCTGGTCGCAGAACATGATCGACGGCATCGCCAATTATGTCGGCGATCCCGCGATCGAGGCGCGTTGCCATGCCGCCACCTCGGGCATCGATGCCGCGATCGACGACATGGTGCCGGTGTTGCGCAAGACGCCCGACCTCAGCCTGCTCGGCGTGCTGTTGCAGACCGACATGCCGATGGACAGCATACGCGCCAACATCAAGCTGGCGATCTCCGGCGGCCAGAACGAGCCGCGCGACGCCATTGCCGGCTCGGTGTGGGCGCTGCTGACCCATCCCGATCAGCTGGCGCTGGCGACGAGCGGCGCGGTCCCGTGGTTGCAGGCGTTCGAGGAATATGCGCGCTGGATCTCGCCGATCGGCATGTCGCCGCGGCGGATCGCCAAGCCATGGACGATCCGCGACATCGCGTTCGAGACCGATGAACGGGTGTTCCTGATGTTCGGCTCGGCGAACCGCGACGAGAAGCATTTCGACCGGCCCGACATCTTCGAGGTGCGGCGCGACGCCAGCAAGAGCATCGCGTTCGGTGCCGGTCCGCATTTCTGCGCCGGTGCCTGGGCCTCACGTGCCATGGTCGCCGACGTCGCGCTGCCCGCGATCTTCGGCCGGCTGAAGGGCCTGCGCCTGATCGACGATCGACCGCCGCGGATCGGCGGCTGGGCCTTCCGCGGCCTGCTCGATCTGCCGGTGACGTGGGATCGGTAGGACCCAGCCCATGGACGCGCAAGCCGCCGATCTGTGAGGCGCGCGTCACATTGATGTAAATCCAGCAATGTAGGTAGATCCAGATACACGGCAATCGCGCGCCCGCGCGTTTTTCATTGCGCAATCACATCGCAAGCTGTGCCGATGTCGCGGTTTCAGCCGCGAACACGCGTCCGGCTGCGCCGCGGCATCATGCCGCCGCCAAGGGTCGGACGACTGTTATCAAACTGTCATGAATCCATTTCAATCGGCCGTTATTGATGAAACTGCAGTCAGTTGAGCTGTCACAAGGGATTTCCGATGAACCCGAACACCAACGGTAGCAGTCACGACGATACCGCCTTCCACCATGAAGCCCCCGAGCAGGAATCCGAGGAGGGCGGCGGCATCAACAAGACGGTCGCGGTTGTCGCGGTGGTGGCTGTGGGTGCTGCCGTGTTCGAAGCTGCCTTGCTCCCGGGACTTGCGCTTGGCGTTGCCGCAGTGGCGGCGCCGAAGTACCTGCCGAAGCTGGCCGGTGCGCTCAACCCGCTCTTCAAATCGACCGTTCGCGGCACCTACAAGTTCGCGCAGAAATCGCGCGAGATGTTTGCCGAGGCACAAGAGCAGGTGAACGACATCGTCGCGGAAGTGAAGTCCGAGAACCAGGCAGATACCAAGGCGGCGAGCAGCCGGACGTCGTCGGCGGCCTGAACCAGGTCGGACCGATCGATGCAAAGCGACGCACCGCGCCGATGATCGACCTTGCGACCTCGGCGCGGCGCGCAATCGTGTTTCACGACGGCCTCATTCGCGTGCCATGCCGGCGTCGGAACGCTGCTCAAGCGAGATGAGATGAGATGAGATTGAACCGTCATCTCGCCTCAGCTTCTTGTTGACGCATGATCTTTTCGGAAAGCCGCTTCGCACTTTTCCGGATCATGCCTTAGAGGAATCCGATGACCAAGATGAAGCTGCAAATTGCGCATCAGGTGCCCGGCCGGATACGCATGAAGGTTCCGTCGGCGAAGGAAAATCCCGAGCTTCTCGAACAGATCAAGCAGACCTTCAGCGTCATCCCCGGCATCGAGGAAGTGACGATCAACCCGACTACGGGAAGCGTCGTGCTGCACTACGACACCGACCGGCATGACGAATTTCACGGCCGGCTGGAGCATCACACCGGCGGTCACTACAGGCCGCCGACCAACGAGATCGACGCGCTGGCCAACAAGATCGAACAGGAAGCCGAGTACCTCGCCGAGCATTCGCACACGGCCAAGGTCATCGTCGACTTCTTCCGGGATTTCGACCACGGCATCAAGGTCGCCAGCGGCAACGTGATCGATCTGAAGATCGTGCTGGCGGCCGGCATCGCCGGCTTCACCGTGTTCGAGGTTGGCGCCACCGCCGCAACGCCGGTCTGGGTCACCCTGGCGGTGTTTGCACTCAACCACATGATCCAGGCCAACATGGCCGCCACCGAGCAGGCGGAGCCGGCGCGCGCGACGGCCTGACCCGCCAGGGGTGAGATTGCAACGTCATGGATTTCAGTTTCTGCCATTCCATGCCAGGGCGCATTCGTCTGAGCATCCCCGCGCTCGGGCAGAACCGCAAGCTCGGCGAGGCATGCCTTGGATGGCTGCGGGCGCAGGACGGCATCAGGACCGCGCGGATCAACTACGATTGCGCGAGCCTCGTGCTGGAATACGATCCGGCACATGAGCAGCGGCTGCTCGCGCTGCTGAGCGGCTTCAAGGCCATGAGCCTGGCGGATTTCAAGGCGCTGTGCGCGCGCGCCGCGCCAACCGCCGATATGCCACGCGCCGGCGCACCGGAGGTCTCGAAGCGCTCACCCCTCACATTGCCGACATTGTCGCTGTTCATGGCGTTCAGCGCCAATCCGGTGGTCACGGCGATCAACATGCCGCTGATGCTGTGGAACGCGATCCCGATCGCCAAGCGCGCCTGGAAGGTGTGGGCGAACGAGAGCCGGCTGAACATCGACGTGCTCGATACGCTCGCGATCAGCGCGTCGGTGCTGCAAGGCAATCCGCTGGCCGGCTGCATCGTCACCTGGCTGATCAAGCTCGGCGACTGGATCCGCGACCTGACCGCCGCGGGCTCGCGGAAGGCGATCAACGAGCTGCTCGAGTTCCAGTCGAAGACCGCCTGGGTGCTGCGCGAGGGCGAGGTGGTCTCGATCCCCGCCGCGGAATTGCAGAACGGCGACATCGTCGTGGTGTATCCCGGAGAAATGATCCCGGTCGATGGCGAGATCATCGAAGGCTCCGCCACCATCGACCAGAAGACCATCACCGGCGAGGGGCTGCCGGTGCATCGAAGCAAGGGCGAAGCCGCCTTCGCCGCTACTGTGATCCGCGAAGGCCAGATCACGTTGCGGGCGCTGCGCGTCGGATCGGCCACCACCGCCGGCCAGATCGTGCGGCTGATCGAATCGGCGCCGATCGGCGACACCCGGATGCAGAACCATGCCGAGCGCTTCGCCGACCGGCTGGTGGCCCCGACGCTGGCGCTCGCCACCGGCACCGCCATGGTCTCCGGCGACTTCAACCGCTTCCTCTCGCTGGTGATCGTCGACTACGGCACCGGCATCCGCGTCGCGGCGCCGACCTCGGTGCTGTCCTCGATGACGCTTGCCGCCCGCACCGGCATGATCATCAAGAGCGGCGGCCACATGGAGAAGCTCGCCGGCATCGACACCATGGTATTCGACAAGACCGGCACGCTCACCCATGGCACGCCGGCGGTCATCGATGTGATCTCGTATCAGAAATACATCACGCCGAACCATCTGCTCGGGCTCGCCGCGGCGGCCGAGACCAAGCTGCAACATCCGGTCGCCGAGGCGTTGCGCAGCCGGGCCCGCCAGCTCGCGGTCAACATCCCGCCGTGCAACGAGACCACCTACCGCCTCGGCCTCGGCGTCGAGGGCCAGGTCAATGGCTATTACGTCCATGTCGGCAACCAGCGCTTCATGCGCCAGAGCGAGATCATCGTCGACGCCGCGGTGCACGACCGCGCCGCGCTCGACGAGCGCGGCTATTCGAGCCTCTACATCGCAGTCGATGGCAAGCTCGCGGGCCTCGTGCCCTACTCCGACGAGATCCGCGAGGAGAGCCGCCCGGTGATCCAGCGCCTGCATGAGCTGGGCGTCAAGAACAGCATCATGCTGACCGGCGACAATGCCGTGGTGGCGCGCGCCGTCTGCAACCGGCTGGGGCTCACCGAGCACTTCGCGGACATGCTGCCCGCCGACAAGGCCAGCGTCATCCAGGAGCTGCAACGCCAGGGACGCCGGGTCGCCATGGTCGGCGACGGCATCAACGATTCTCCCGCGCTCAGCTTCGCCGATGTCGGAATCGCGATGAAGCACGGCGCCGAGGTCACGCACGAATCCGCCGACGTCATCCTGATGGAGGATTCGCTGTGGAAGCTCGTCAAGGCCGTCGAGATCTCGCAGGGCGCGGTCCAGCTCATCAAGCAGAACTACGGCATCGTCGCCGCGCTCAACACGCTGGCGCTGGGACTGGCGTTGCCGGGCGGCCTGATCACGCCCGAGGTGACCGCCATCATCAGCAACGGCTCGGCGATCCTGGCGAGCCTCAACGGCATCCGGCCAATTCTCAGGTATCAATGAGCCAGGATGTCACCCAGCTCGTCCTTCTCCCTCCCGGCGATCACGCCGCACTCCAGGCCGCGGTCAAGACGCTGGAAAGCTCCAATCTCGCGGCAAGGATCGCCGACTATGCCGGCGTCCCCGTCAACCGCGTCCTGAACCTGCTGCCGAAGGCCGCCAACCGTCAACTCAGCGGGCTGGTGCGCACGGCGGTGATGAAGGGGCTGGAAGTCGCGGTCGACACGCTCGACGAGAAGCCACCGCCGGCACCCGCGGTCACCTTCTCGTCGTTCCTCGCCGGCGTGACCGGAGGCGTCAGCGGCCTGTTCGGTTTCGGCGCGCTCGCGGTCGAGTTGCCGCTGACGACGACATTAATGCTGCGTGCGATCGCAGAGATCGCGCGGCACCAGGGCGAGGATCTCTCCAAGATCGAGGCCAGACTCGCCTGTCTCGAAGTGTTCGCCTACGGCACCAAGCGAACCGACGAGACGATCGACGTCGGCTACTATGCCGCGCGCGCGCTGATCAGCAAATACACCAGCGACGCCGCCGCCTATATTCTGGAGCGCGGCGCGGTCGATGCGTCCGCGCCGGTGATCTCCAATCTGGTCAGCGAGATCGTCTCCCGGTTCGGGCTGGTGGTCTCGGACAAGGCCGCGGCCGGCGCGGTGCCGATCATCGGCGCGGCATTCGGCGCCACCGTCAACGTCATCTTCATGGACCATTTCCAGAAGATCGCGAAGGGCCACTTCACCGTTCGCCGGCTGGAGCGGCTCCACGGCAGCGCCGGCGTTCGGCAACATTATGCGGCGATCGCAGCCCGGCTGGCGCCGCAGCGCGGCGTCGCGACCGCATGAGGCGATCGGCAGCAATTGGACATCGGCGCCGTGCTTCCGCCTGAGGACACCAGACTGCGCGACCTTCGCCGGATGCGCACGCTGGCCACGGGTCTGCTCGTATTCATGCTGCTGGTGTTTCTGGCGACCTCGATGGCGCAACCGCACTGGCCGTGGCTGGCCTATCCGCGCGCCTTCGCCGAGGCCGGGATGATCGGCGCCTGCGCCGACTGGTTCGCCGTGGTGGCACTGTTCCGTCATCCGCTCGGGATTCCGATTCCGCACACCGCGATCGTTCCGCAGAGCAAGCAACGCATCGCGGTCGCGCTGGGCCGCTTCATCGCCAACAACTTCCTGTCGCCGCGCGTGGTCGGCGATCGCATCCGCGACGTCGACATCGCGGGCTGGGCGGCGCAATGGATCGAGCGGCCGTCGCATGCCCGCAGCGCGGCGCAGCGCACGGTCTCGGCGGTCCACCAGGCGATGCAGACCACGCCTAGCGCCGACCTCAACGCCTTTCTGACCCGCCGCACCCGGCAGGGCATCGCGGCGATTCCCGCCGCGCCGCTCGCCTCCCGCGTGCTGGCACTGTTGTGGGCGCATGGCAATGCGCAGGCGCTGGTCGAGCGCCTGATCAATTCGGCAAGCGTCGCGCTCGCCAACAACAAGGAGACGATCCGCAAGAAGGTCTCGCAGCGCTCCTACCGGTTCGTTCCCAAATGGGTCGACGGCATGGTGGCCGACCGCGTCATATCGGGCGTCAGCCAGACGCTCGACGAGATGCGCGAGCCGGATCATCCCTGGCGCGTCGAGCTCAAGGCCGAGATCGAGCGCCTGATCGACCGGCTCGCCACCGATCCGGAATACCTCGCCAAAGGCGAGGAGCTGAAGCAGCAGATGCTCGACAATCCCGCCGTGATCGGACAGATCGACGCGATGTGGCACGCCATCGAGGTGCGGCTGAATTCCGCGGCGACGTCGGCGGCGATCGCCGACGCGATCGAAACCGCCCTGATGTCGGTCGCCGCGCGGATCCGGGACGATGCCGAGATGCGCGACCGCATCAACCGCTGGCTTCGCGTCGCCGCGCTGCGCGCCGTTGCATCGCGCCGCCAGGAGATCGCGGCCTTCATCCGCAAGGTGGTGGAGAACTGGGACACCGAAACGCTGATCATGCGGATCGAATTGCAGGTCGGGCGCGATTTGCAGTTCATCCGGATCAACGGCACCGTCGTCGGCGGTCTCGTCGGCTTATTGATCTTCTCAGTGTCACGCTGGCTGTAGCGCGTCATGAGATTAGTTTGAAATGGATCGACAGCGGGCTTCACCTCTCCCCAGGGGAGAGGTGAAGCAGTGCGAGGCCGGACCGATTCTATTCAAACTCATCAGGCTTTAAGGCCTGCCCACGATCAGGGAAAGCGAATGCGGAGCAGCGGCAACTGTTCGAGCTTGTCGACCAGCCGAACCACCTGGCTTGCCGCCAGACCGAGGCAGGCGAAAATGAAGTGACGGCGGGTCAGACCACGCTCACGGTCCGCGAATTCGAGACGCTCGAGGCGCGGCTCGAGAGCAGTGGGCGTACGCAGGGCGGGGAGCGTCGTCATGTGCATCAACCGATCGGAATGCGGATTTCCGGCGCGGCGGTCATCTGCTCGATCGTTCCGTCGAACGACAGGCAGTCCGGATTGTCGCCCGGCATCCCGCGCAGCGTCTCCGCCAGTTGCTCCTGCTCGAGCAGGAACGAGCGGCCGTCGCGCAACCGCGCATAGGCCGCCCAGGGCACGAATTTGGTGAACGGAAACGGGAAGCCCTCGCGCGGCGAGACGTCGATGTTGAGGCCGGAGACGAACAGCACGTTCTTGCCCTGGAACGCCGGCTCGCGCCGGATGCTGCGATAGGTGCGGTCGAACTCGGCCTGGGTGACGTAGCGCGCGGCATCCAATGCCGGGTGCGGCGACGTCACCAGCGCGGGCATCACCGGGCCGAGCGCCGCTTCGAGGATGTCGTGGCCCTCGGGACCCTCGGCCGGCGCGCGACGGAAGTGAAACAGCTCCGGCGACAGCGCAGCGCCGATCGGCGCAGGCTCCTCGCGGAAACGGCTCTCGCCGAGCCGCTCGCGGATCGCCGGACCGGCGCGAAACAGCTTCGATGTGCTGAGCACCTTGAGCGGCTGAAGCGGCATCTCGACCATCCGGTCGAGCCGGAGGAAGAGCCCTTCGCCACGACTGTCATCCAGATATTGATTGTCGATCTGGAACGCCGGCTCGCCATCGATCCGGACGCATTGCACCTGCCGGCAGGCATGGGCGTGTTCGTCCTGATACCAGCGCAACACGCCGCACAGCTTTCCGCAGCAATCGCCGAACCGGCAGCCGTCGGTGCGGTGGCGCTGATAGACACCGAAGCGGCCGTCATCGGGATTGTAGCCGACATGGCTGGCCTGGATCAGCACCAGGTCCTCGCCATGATGGGCATAGGGCCCGTGGCGGTTGATCGCGACCTTGCCGCCAACCCGCCCGTGGTCGAACGGAAACGTTCCGAAATGCTGGGCCAACAGCATCACCGGATAGCCCTGGCTCTCATCGGAGCAGAACGCCCGCGATGGCAGCATGTGCTGGCGCTGGAAGCCAAGCGAACGGCAATAATTGTAGAGCCGCGGAACGAAATGACCGTAGCGCATGGCAAAACGGCCAACCCGGAAGGTTTCGATCATCCGTCGCTGCCTGACCGGTCCGACATGTCCATGATGCCCGCGAGACAACGGGCCCGCCCCCCGTACCGCTGAAGAACGGTAGAGGCCGTTGTTGACGGTTATGTGAATGCGGGCCGGCGCGTGCCTTACCGGGTCACGCGCTCAGCGCCCCCAGCGCAGCACGACCGGATCGAGCGTGCGGGCAATCTCGATCAGCCCGGCGCGCGTCGCCGGATGCAACGGCTGCAACGGGTGGCGGACCATGTCCGACTTGATGACGCCGCCCTCGCGCATCAGCACCTTGCAGGCGCTCAGCCCGCATTGCCGGTTCTCGTAATTGATCAGCGGCAGCCAGCGCGCATAGGCCTGGATCGCCTCGTCGCGGCGGCCGGCGAAGAACGGATCCATGATCTGGCGGATGCCGTCGGGATAGCCGCCGCCGGTCATCGCGCCGGTTGCGCCGGCATCGAGATCGGCCATCAGCGTGATCGCCTCCTCGCCGTCCCACGGCCCCTCGATCACGCTGCCGCCCTTCTCGATCAGGCCACGCAGCTTGTTCGCGGCCATCGGCACCTCGATCTTGAAGTACCTGACATTGGCCAGTTCCTTCGCCATCCGCGCCAGGAAATCGACCGACAGCGGCGTGCCGGCGACCGGCGCGTCCTGGATCATGATCGGGATGCCGATCGCGTCGGAGACCACGCGATAGAACTCGTAGATCGCCGGCTCGCCGACGCGGAAGGTCGCGCCGTGATAGGGCGGCATGATCATGACCATCGCGGCACCGGCGGCCTGTGCCTCGCGGCTGCGCGCGGCGCACACCGCGGAGGAGAAATGCGTCGTGGTGACGATGACGGGGATACGGCCCGCGACGTGCTCGAGCACGGCATGCATCACGGTCTCACGCTCCGCATCGGTCAGCACGAACTGCTCGGAGAAGTTGGCGAGGATGCAGATGCCGTGCGAGCCGGCATCGATCATGAAATCGATGCAGCGACGCTGTCCGTCGAGGTCGAGATTGCCATTGGCGTCGAAGATGGTCGGCGCGACCGGGAAGACGCCGCGATAGGGACGCTGCGCTGAACTCGTCATCTCAAATCCTCCCTCATGATCCGTCGCGGCTTGTTTGGTCACGCGTTGCGGAACGGCAGCGGCGGGCCTTCGAGCCGGCGCAGGCCGGGCTCGCGGCGCTCCAGCCACCAACCATACTGCCGGGGCCAGGATGCGAACACCTCGCCGGCTCCGCCACCCAGCGCAAGCTCGGCATGCAGCGGCCAGTTCGGATCGAACAGCGCCTCGCGGCCGATCGCCACCAGATCGGCGTGGCCATTGGCCAGCACGTCTTCGGCCTGCTGCGGATGCAGGATCAGGCCGACCGCGATGGTGGCGATCTCGGCGGAACGGCGGATTTCGTCCGCATAGGGCACCTGAAAACCATAGCCGCGCGGAATGCGCGCCGCGGTCGCCGAGCCGAGCAGCCCGCCCGATGAGCAATCGATCAGATCAGCGCCGCGCGCCTTGGCTTCGCTGGCGAACGCGATCTGATCCTCGAGCGTCAAGCCACCGTCGACACCGTCGACCGAGGAGATCCGCACCGCCAGCGGCCGCTCCGCGGGCCAGGCGGCGCGCACGGTTTCGATGATCTCGAGCGGATAGCGCATCCGTCCGGCGCGGTCGCCGCCATAGGCGTCGCTGCGGTGGTTCGACAGCGGCGAGAGGAATTGGTGCAGCAGATAGCCGTGCGCGCAATGCACCTCGACGAACTCGAAGCCGGCCTCCACCGCGCGCAAGGTGGCGCGCCGCCATTGCTCGCGCAACGCGGCGAGCTCCTCGACATCGAGCGCGTGCGGCATCAGCCAGCCCTGCTCCATCGCGATCGCGCTCGGCGCCACCGTCCGCCACGGCAGATCGCCGCGGGCGTGGTCGGCATCGTCGAGCGCGGCATTGCCATACCACGGACGCTGCATGCTGGCCTTACGGCCGGCATGCGCGAGCTGGATCGCGGGCACTGCGCCGTTGTCCTTCAGGAAAGCGGCGATGCGCTCGAGCGGAGCGATCTGCTCGTCGTTCCAGATGCCGACATCGCCATGAGTGATGCGGCCCTCGGCGGCCACCGCCGCGGCCTCGACCATCACGAGCCCGGCGCCGCCCTGGGCAAACTTACCCAGATGAACAAGATGCCAGTCATTGGCGAGGCCATCGGTTGCCGAATACTGGCACATCGGTGAAATCAGGATGCGGTTTCGGGAGGTCACGCCGCGAAGCGTGATCGGCTGAAACAGAAGCGGCTGCGACATCGGAACCTGTGCGAATGTTGTGGCGGGGCGAGATGGCGGCGGGAAAGCTATGCGGCGCGCCCCCCGATCGCAAGCGGCGCGGTGGCGCAGGCCGCAAGACCTGCGCGCATGCCGCCGATATGCGATGGCGCGCTCCGCGTAACCCGCAGCGTCTGCCGCAGAAATTTTTCCCGGTCGGTAAATGCTTTCCGTCATGGCCGGGTCACGCGGACAATCGCAATTCGTCGCGGACATGCCTACATTGCGCTCATGAAAAAGATCGGATTCCTCTCCTTCGGGCACTGGACGCCCTCGCCGCAATCGCAGGCCCGCTCGGCCGCCGATGTGCTGTTGCAATCGATCGACCTCGCGGTCGCCGCCGAGGAGCTCGGCGCCGACGGCGCCTATTTCCGGGTCCATCACTTCGCCCGGCAGCTCGCTTCGCCCTTCCCGCTGCTGGCGGCAGTCGGCGCCAGGACCAGCCGCATCGAGATCGGCACCGCCGTGATCGACATGCGCTACGAGAACCCGCTGTACATGATCGAGGATGCCGGCGCGGCCGACCTGATCGCGGGCGGTCGCCTGCAACTCGGCATCAGCCGCGGCTCGCCCGAGCAGGTGATCGATGGCTGGCGCTATTTCGGTTACCAGCCGGGCGAAGGTGAGACCGACGCCGACATGGGCCGGCGTCATGCCCAGATCTTCTTCGACATGCTGCGCGGACAGGGTTTCGCGCAGCCGAATCCGCGGCCGATGTTTCCCAATCCGCCGGGCCTGCTGCGGCTCGAGCCGCTGTCGGAAAGCCTGCGCGAGCGGATCTGGTGGGGCGCCGGATCGAACGCCACCGCGGTCTGGGCGGCGAAGCTCGGGATGAATTTACAGAGCTCGACGCTGAAGAGCGACGAGACCGGCGAAGCCTTTCACATCCAGCAGGCCGCGCAGATCCGGGCCTACCGTGCCGCCTGGAAGGAGGCCGGCCACACAAGGGAGCCGCGGGTCTCGGTGAGCCGCAGCATCTTCGCGCTGGTCGATGATCGCGATCGCGCCTATTTCGGCAACGGGCAGGAGGAAGACCAGATCGGCTTTATCGACGAGCGGACGCGCGCGATCTTCGGCCGCGGCTACGCCGCCGAGCCCGACAAATTGATCGAGCAGCTCAAGACCGACGAGGCGATCGCCGAGGCCGACACGCTGCTGCTGACCGTCCCCAACCAGCTCGGCGTCGCCTACAACGCGCATGTGATCGAGAGCATCTTGACCCATGTCGCGCCGGCGATGGGGTGGCGCTGAATCGACACCGGCAGCAGCGCGACCGTTCCGCCGGAACTTTGTTCGCAAACGCGGAGAACTACGGAAACACAACGGCGCGTTATGTGAAGAACAGGTCGGGTACCGTTCGCAAAACGCGGACGTTGCGTGAACAGATCGCCGTAGTCTCCCGGAGCGGCGACGCAAGCCGACCGGTTAGCGCTCCCGCCTGTAACGGCGCGGCGAGGCTGGCGCATAATAAGGATTGACCAGACAGGTCGCCGGAAGTCCCACAGCTCCGGCCTGGCACTGATCGAGCGACGTGAAGTTGCAATCCATTCGTTCGCCGATCAGCACGCCGTAAACATGCATACAGATCGGGTAGCGCGGATCATACGTTTGTGCGGATGCCGGGGTGGCCATCCAGAGCGCGCCCAGCGCCAGCAACAACACTCCAAGCCACTTCACGTCCGGTCTCCCGCGTCACCTATGCCGCCCCAGTTCGCGGAGCGGTCGTCTCGCCGACAAAACTGCCTCGCGAATGGGCCTGAAGATTGGAGCGGGCGAAGGGAATCGAACCCTCGTATGCAGCTTGGGAAGCTGCCGTTCTACCATTGAACTACGCCCGCAAAACCAATGCTTTAGCGGCACAATCCGTCCGTCGACAGCGGCCGCGTGCTTAAGGTGTACCGCGTGAGGTCTGCGAAATCTAGCCCCCACCGCCGCGGCGCGCGCCGGTTAGCGTTGATCGACAAGACGCGGGGGACGATCCCTTGGGCGCGTCGGGCAACTGCCTCATCAGGCCCGCCCGTGAAACGTATCGTCATGAGCATAGATCGTCGGACAGTTCTCCCACTGTGCCAATTCCTCGGCGTGCGCCAGCGCCTCCGCGAAAGAGCACGGCTGTTCGCCCTGCATCGAGATGATCGGATCAAACCTTCTCAGGTAGATTCCTGGGTCCGAGCCCCACCCGTCCGGGCTGAAATGGGCGGCCTTGGACCGGTCGGTCGACCGCACAGGCTGGGGTCGGGGCGGCACATTTTGGAATACGCAGCTAATCGGCTGGCCGTGAATTGTAACACTTATGACGACGTAAAAATGATGAGAACCGATCCGCGCCCGGAGATCGCGAATAGCGTCATCTGAGAAAAGCGCAGCGTCTTCCCACGCAGCTCGCCACGCGGAGAAAATCGAAGCATCGATCGGCTCGACCTTGGCCATCTTGCTCCAGCCTCGCTAGCCGCTCGTCATTCTAATCTGTCTGGGAACAGCCAGCAAACAGTCCCATATCGCCAATCGACCTGTCAGCGGCATGGGCCACACCGCAACGTCGGCGGTCTGAATCAGCGTGATCGCGCTACTTGCCGGTAGGGCCGGCCTGCCACACGCTCGGGCAAGACGACGACCCACCGCATTCATCACACCTTAGTGCCCCATGCGCACGAGCACGTCGTTGATCACAAACGGCGCCCCGACAGATGCGTCGCAACTGCCGCTGCGCGCATAGATGCAGGCGTCGCCGATGCCGACATGGGTACAGCTCTGCCGTGAGAAATCCGCCGGCAGATCGCCGGCCGCCGCGGGCCGGGCGATGATGCGATTGAAGGCCGGGCTGGTCGCCTGCAACAGCGGCGGCAATATCAGCTCGGCGAGCGGGTCGGCGGGCGCGAGCACATAGAGCGGCACCGATCCGACCAGCCGGTCGCGCCCCGGCAGCAGCTGAAAGCGCACGTTGTAGAGCGCGAGGCCGCACATCTGCGGATCATGGCGCAGCTCGGCGGCGAGTTGTGCCGCGCCGACACCACGGGTCCAGTAGTCGCGCATCGCTTCGCTGGCACCGGCGAGCGCCACCGAGAGCAAGGCCCAGCCGGCCGTGACGACCGGCAGCGCCCAGCGGCGCCATCCGGGTTTGGCACGGAGCGATTGGACCCAATCGGCCGACCCCAGCGCGGCAACCAGAATGAGCAACACCACCGAGAGGAAGACGAAGCGGTATTCCTTGTGCGCGATCAGGCTGTGGAAGGCGAGGTTCACCAGCGCCACGGCGAGCAGCAGCGGCGCGTGCCGCCAGCCGCGCCAGATCGCGACGATCGGCAGCATGATTGCCGCCGACCAGACCACCAGGAAGTTGCCGAGATAGGCCGATGGCGGCGTCACGCCGAAGTCGGCAGCGCGATCGTGCAGCAGGTTCTCCTCGATATTCCCGACCAGCCAGGCAAACGGCACCACGCCATGCGCGAGGTCGATCACGGCCGCCAGCAACAGCGCGGCGAGCCCGCCGGCGACCAGCGGCAACAGGTTTCGCCAGCGCGGCCAGCAGGCGCCGAGCGCGAGCACGGCGATCGCCGGCGCATACTGAAAGCGGCAGACAAAGGCGAAGGCGAGCAACGCGCCGCCGATCGCGAGACGCCGCGGCGATGGACCGTTGGTTACCAGCAGCGCCGCCGGCACGATCAGCGCCGTTGCCAGCGGCTCGCCCAATGTGTGTGGCGCGAGCAGGACCAGTTCGAACCAGACCGCGGCGACGAAGGCCGCGACGATGGCGTGGACGCGCGAGATCCGCGCGCCAAGGAACCAGGCGCTGACCACGATCGACAATGACGCGGATGCGACCACCAGCCGCGCCGCCAGGAAAGCGCCGGTGCCACCGGGCGCAACCGCATCACCGATCGCGACCGGTCCGGCCAGCAATGTCGGCAACAGCCAGCCGCGGATGCCCGTACGCCATTCCCACGTCAGGATGCTGTCGTGACCGAGCATCTGCCGCGCCGGCTCGAGATACTGAAAGATCTCGTCGGGATACATCACATTGGGCCAGACGGCGGCGGCAAGCCGGACGACCAGCGCCAGCAGCAGCAATGCGAACAGCGGATGAGACCACCCCGTCGCCCTGCCGACCGTGCCGGCACTGCCGGGCGCGGCCGTGGCGCTCGTGCTCGTCATCGTTCCGCCGATCGTATCGTGGAGCAGCATGCTGGCGACCAGATAGCGGGCAAAGCCTTTAAGATGAATGACTGCGGCCTGGCTGGACCGCACTCAGCCCGGCCACGACATGCTTAACCGAACGTCAAGATTCCGGATGCGCGGAACTGCGGGAATGTTATGATCGTGTGGGGGTTGGTGGCGTCATGGCGGGGCGTGGGTACACCATTTTCGACACGGCAATCGGCCGATGCGGCATCGCATGGGGCGAGCTTGGCGTTGCCGGCGTCCAGCTCCCCGAACTGCGCGAGATCGACACCCGCAAGCGCCTGTTCCAGCTCTATCCCGATGCGCGCGAGACGCGGCCGCCGGAGGAGATCGCTTTCGCGATCGAGGGGATCGCGGCGACCCTGCGCGGCGGCGATGGCGACCTTGCCGGCGTTGCGCTCGACATGACCGGCATTCCAGCGTTCAACCAGCGCGTCTACCAGGCCGTCCGCGCGGTTCCCCGCGGCGAGACGTGGACCTATGACGAGGTCGCGCGTGCGCTGCGCGCATCCGGGGCGGTGTATTCGGTGGCGCAGGCGCTCGGCCGCAATCCGTTCATGATCATCGTCCCTTGCCACCGCGTGCTGGAGACGGGCCATTATGCCGACCGGATTTCGCCGAATGGCGGCAGCGTCTCGAAGCGGCGGCTGCTCTCGATCGAAGGCGGCCAGCCGACCACCAGCAAGACGCTGTTCGACGTGCTGCTGCCAGTTGCAAGGCCCCGACCCCAAGCCTAGATCTGGGGCATGAACCGGACCACGCTGTTGCGGCGCGATCGCATCACGGTGAACGAGTTTCGCTGCACGGCGGAGCCCGGCGACAGGCCGTTCGCCGAGCAATTCGCCTGCCATTCCGTATCCTATGTGCGCAGCGGCAGCTTCGGCTGCCATTGCCGCGGCCGCTTCCATGAGCTGGTGGCGGGCTCGATCCTGGTCGGCCATCCCGGCGACGAATACACCTGCACGCACGACCACGTGGTCGGCGACGAATGCCTGTCGTTCTTCCTCGACCCCGAGCTGGTCGAGGCGATCGGCGACCGCACGGAGGTCTGGCAGGTCGGCTCGGTGCCGCCGCTGCCGGAATTGATGGTGATCGGCGAGCTCGCCCAGACGGCGGCAGCGGGCAACAGCGATGTCGGCCTCGACGAGATCGGTCACATCCTCGCCAGCCGCCTCGTCGAGCTGGTGTCCGACCGCAAGGCAAAGCCGCTCACCGCAGGCTTGCGCGATCGCCGCCGCGCCGTCGAGGCCGCGCTGTGGATCGACGCCCATTCGCAACATCAGATCGATCTCGACGATGCCGCCGAGCAGGTGGGCCTAAGCACGTTCCACTTCCTGCGGCTGTTCTCCGCCGTGCTCGGCGTCACCCCGCATCAATATCTGGTGCGCTCGCGGCTGCGCCATGCGGCGCGACGGCTGGTCGACGACGACAGCCCGATCACCGACATCGCCTATGATGTCGGCTTCGGCGACCTCTCCAATTTCGTGCGCAGCTTCCACCGCGCCGCCGGGGCCTCGCCGCTCAAGTTCCGCCAGGCCTCCCGCGGCGACCGCAAGATTCTCCAAGAACGGCTTGCGCTGCAATAGCAGGGTTGCTCCGGTCCGCGCGTCACCGACGCGCCCAACGACTGGAGATCCCACCATGTACGATCACATCGGATTGCGCGTCGCCGACCTCGACGCCAGCGTGCGTTTCTACACCGCGGTGCTGGCGCCGCTCGGCTTCGTGCTGTGCTCGCGCGACGACAGCGGCGCCGGCTTCGGCCCGAAGGGCGAGCCCGCGCTCTGGCTGCGTCTGCACAAGGGCAAGGCGCAAGGCGGCGCGCACATCGCGTTCCGCGCACCGAGCCACGAGGCGATCAAGGCATTCCACGGCGCTGGCCTGAAGGCCGGCGGCAAGGACAATGGCGCGGCCGGCCATCGCAAGGACTACAGCCCGACCTACTACGCGGCCTTCCTGCTCGACCCCGACGGCAACAATGTCGAGGCGGTGTCGACGTAAGCGCTTGCCACAATCTCCGCCGTCATTGCGCGCAGAGCGAAGCAATCCATAGCACCGCATGCGGGGAAGCAGGGATTGCTTCGTCGCCCTGCTCCTCGCAATGACGCCTTACAATCGGAGGATCACAATCCAGTGGCCGCAGCGCCGCTCAACAACAAACGGTTGGGGTCATGGGTCCTGGCTTTCGCCAGGAGGACGCCGAATACAATCACATTCTCTCGGGATGACGGTGTGGGAGCCGGGGATAACAGCGCAGAGCCCTACGACAACGCCGGCTGCGCTTCGGTGAGCGGCACTGACTTGCCCCAGCGCGTCAGGATCACGCTGAGGCAGGACAGCACGCCGAGCACGCCCATCGAGGCGGCGGCGAGTGTGAAGAAGTCTTGCGCACTGGCGTCATGCGTCGACAGCCACCAGCCGCCGGTGCCGATGAAGATCAGCCGCGCGGTCTGCGCCAGCACCGGCCCTAGCACCTTGGCGGCGCCCTGCGAGGAGAAATACATCGACATCGCAAGGCCGATGAAGGCGTACATCGGCGCGGCGGTCGAGAGATACTGGTGGCTGGTCGCCCGCACATGCGGATCGCTGGTGAACAGATTGACCCAGAGGTCGGGGAATACGGCGATGAAGCTGCCGACCACGCCGACCGAAAGGAACGACACCGTGCCCGCGGTCCAGGCGATGCGCCGCGCACGCGCGACGCGCTCGGCGCCGACCGCCATGCCGATCATCGGCACCGAGGCGATGCCGACCGCGAACGCCACCGAGGTCAGCATGAATTCGAGCCGCGCGCCGATGCCGTAGCCGGCGAGCACCGCGGTGCCGAACTGCGCCAGCATGTGGGTGAAGATCGAGATCGTCAGCACCGATTGCAGCGGCGAGAAGCAGGAGACCGCACCGACCTTGAGAATGTCGATGAACATCACCCATTGCACGCGCAGCCCCTTCAGCTTCGGCTTGACGCGGGCGCGGCCGGAGAACAGGTACCAGCCCATCACGCTGATGCTGATCGAATAGGCGATCAGGGAGCCGGCGGCGACGCCGCGCATGCCGAATTGCGGCACCGGCCCGAGGCCGAGCCCGAGCGTGCCGCCGAGCATGATCTGCCACACCGCCGACGACAGGATCATGGTCGACGGCAGCTTCATGTTGCCGGTGCCGCGCAGGATGCCGGCCATCGTGTTCATCAGCCAGGGCAGGATCGCGCCGCCGAAGAAGATCTGCGAATAGGCGATCGCCTGCGCCAGCACATTGCCGCGGCCGCCGAGCAGTTCGAGCAGGCGCGGGCCGAAGATCAGCATGCCGAGCATGAAGGTCAAACCAAACGTCAGGCCGATCAGCAGCGCATGCATCGCCAAGGTCGAGGCGCGCTCGATCTCGCCGGCGCCGAGCGCGCGCGCGATCGCGGATGCGACGCCGCCGCCCATCGCGCCGCCGGACATCGTCATGGTCAGGATCACGCAGGGAAACACCAGCGCCATCGCCGCGAGCGACTCGACGCCGAGCCGGCCGATATAGGAGGTCTCCGCGATCACGACGCAGGTGCCGGCGGAGAGCGCGATCACGTTCGGCCATGCCAGCCACACCAGCGTGCGCAGGATCGGCCCGTCGAGCAGCGCGTTGCGCGCCGGCTTCGTGACCGGCGGCGGCAGCGGCCGCTCTTGTTCGTCGACAGGTATTTCGGCGAGGCCGAGATCGGACATTTCTGCTCCCGAGCGCGTCGTTCGGAAGCGCGCCATGGTGTTTCCCTACCATGGCGGCGGCGGATTCCACGTGCGCGGGACGCAATGGGGGCCTGCGCGATTGCAGGTGACGCTTGATGAACCTCTGACCTAGCCGATCGACCAGACGAACGGCGCGCCGGCGGTGCTGTTCGGCTTCAGATGCACCGGAATGTGCCGTCCGCAGCCTGCGGCGAGCCCATCGAACAGGCCCGTCAGCACGCTGGCGCAGGCCGGATGATAATCGGCGACATCGGCCATCAGCTTCCAGCCCTGCTGGCGGATTTCGAACTGGCCTTCGGACTCGCTGATCTCGGCGACGTCATCCTGCGACTCGAACAGCGCGCGCAGGAATGCGGCAAATTCCGTGGCACGGCCACGGCTGGCGCCGAGCGCCTGCGCAACCTCGTCGTAATACTGCATGCCGATCAGCTTTCCGGTGAGATGCAGCAGATAGCTCGCATCCTCCGGGCCAAACACCTGCACGATGACGGGAGCTGCCGTCTTCACATATTCCATCGCGTAGTTGCGATAGGCCTTCTCCAACCGCCGACGCGGCCAACTATCGACCGGCAGCGCCGGTGCGGCCTTCGCATCAAATGCCGGCGCCTCGAGGTGGCGCGCGAACACCAGCCGCTGATCGAGCTCGAGCGGATGATCGTATTCGCAGTAATAGCCCTCGAGCCCGTCCTGGCCGTCGACGCTCTGCTTGGTGCAGACGAAGCCGAGCCTGAGATCGCCGAGCGCCACGCCATTGTTGGCATGCCAGCCGCGCAGCATCGCGCGCGAGACCTCGCCGGGCACGCCGCAGATCGCGGTGCCCTTCCAGATCCAGCGCGGCGGCGGATAGCGGATCCAGGCCTTGCGGTCGGTCTCGTACATGTATTCGACATGCACGCCACCGATCCAGTTGGAGAGATAGTGATACCGCGCGGCCGCGACCGCCGGCGGCAGGCCGTCGAGGCCGAGCTTCTTCAGGCCGGGCAGGAAGCGCTCCTGCTGCTGGCGGCGAAACACGCGAAAGACGAACTCGGCGGCGTCAGCCGTGCCGCGCCGCGTCACCACGGTAAGGATCAGCCCGGTGAAGAACGCGTGATAGAGATCGGCGACGCTGCGCCACTTCTGCCATTGCACTTCTTGCTGCGCTGAATCTGTTGCGGCGCTCATGTTCACTCCCGATTTGCTGTTTGCCGGAATGTGTCATCGCCGAAGCGGCGGTGCAACCAACCCACACTCGGTGTCATCGCCCGACTCGATCGGGCGATCCAGTATTCCAGAAACGGTCGTTATCGATGGAGAGGCCGCGGCGTACTGGATTCCCCGCTTTCGCGGGGAATGACAGCGGGGAATGACGGCGAGATCACGTTATCTCGCGACATGAAATCCGGCGCGCGGAATTACACGCGAGAATGCTTTGAGGGCTTCCGGGTCAAGGACTATCGATCCCGTCATCCTGAGGTGCGAGCCTTGCGGCGCAATTGCGCCGCTGGGCTCGCACCTCAGGATGACGGGGAGAGATCGCTACACGCGAAAATGCTTGGAGAGCTTCAGACCCTGCGCCTGGTAGTTCGAGCCGATGCGCTGGCCGTAGAGCGCATCGGGGCGCTCCAGCATGCGTTCATAGACCAGGCGGCCGACGATCTGGCCATGCTCGAGGATGAACGGCACCTCGCGCGAGCGCACTTCGAGCACGGCGCGCGCGCCCTTGCCGCCGGCGCCGGCATAGCCGAAGCCGGGATCGAAGAAGCCGGCATAGTGGACGCGGAATTCGCCGACCAAGGGATCGAACGGCACCATCTCGGCGGCGTAGTCCGGCGGCACCTGCACGGCCTCTTTCGAAGCCAGGATGTAGAACTCGCCGGGATCGAGGATCAGGCTGCCGTCGGACCGGGCCTTGATCGGCTCCCAGAAATCATCAACGGCATAGCCGCCGCGGCGATCGACATCGACCACGCCGGTGTGACGCTTGGCGCGATAGCCGACGAAGCCACCCGAGCTCTCGCCGGACAGATCGACCGACAGCGCGACGCCATGGGTGAGATCGGCATCGTCGATATCGACCAGCCGCTCGGCGGCATGCAGCGCATCGAGCTCGTCGGCGGACAGCGTCGCCTCGCCGATCCGGAAGCGGACCTGGCTGAGCCGCGAGCCCTCACGCAGCAGGACGGGAAACGTCTTTGGTGAGATCTCGGCATAGAGCGGGCCGTGATAGCCGGCGCCGATCATGTCGAAGCGGCGGGTGCCGTCGGCGATCACGCGGGTGAAGACGTCGAGCCGGCCGGTCGAGCTCTTCGGGTTGGCCGCAGCGACGATCTCCCGGGGCAACGCCAGGCTCTCCAGCAGCGGGACGATGTAGACGCAATTGGTCTCCAGCACCGCGCCGTCGGACAGGTCGATCTCGTGCAGCTTCAACTGGTCGATCCGCTCGGCGACGGTGGCGTCCGGTCCCGGCAGGAAGCTGGCGCGGACGCGATAGGCGATGTCGCCGAGCCGCAGATCGAGGCTCGCCGGCTGGATCTGGCTCTCGACAAAATCATAGGCGGGCAGGATGAGGCCAGCCTCCGCCATCTCCGCGATCATGCGGTCGGGCAGGATTCCGTTGGATTCATCTTCCAGCGTGAACGACACGATGCGGTCCCTCGGCGATCCCTTGAGATGGCCCAAAATCAACCTCTGAGCGGCCATCAAGCCCCAAAATATAGGCTTTTACGGGTTATCCGATGACCGTCTTGACGGAAAGGGCGCGAGGGAATATCAGCAGCACTTATCCCGTGGTGATTTGAGCCGGCCGGCTTGCAGCCACGTTAAATAAGTCGCTAAACAGGCCGGGGACAGTGTGATCCCGGTCTGTGGAGGTTACTCCAGGCCGGTTTTTTTGTGGCCGTTTTCGCTAGGAAATGGCCACTTCGGAGGTCACATGTCTGAATCCAAGTCTTCTGAATCCAAGGATACCGCCCGCTTCCGTCCCGAAACCCGCCTGGTCCATGGCGGCACGTTGCGCTCGCAATTCGGGGAGACGTCGGAAGGGCTGTTTCTCACCCAGGGCTATGTCTACGACAGCGCCGAGCAATGCGAGGCGCGCTTCAAGGGCCAGGATCCCGGCTTCATCTATTCGCGCTATTCCAACCCGACCATTGCGATGTTCGAACGCCGCATGATCGAGCTCGAGGGCGCGGAGGCCGCGCGCTCGACCGCGACCGGGATGGCCGCGGTGACCACCGCGATCCTCGCCCCGCTGAAGGCCGGCGATCACGTGGTGGCGTCGAAGGCGCTGTTCGGCTCCTGCCTCTATGTCGTGCAGGATTTGCTGCCGCGCTACGGCATCGAGACGACGCTGGTCGACGGGCTCGACCTCGACCAGTGGCAGCGCGCGTTGCGGCCGAACACCAAGACCTTCTTCCTGGAGAGCCCGACCAACCCGACGCTCGACGTGCTCGATATCGGCGCGATCGCCAGGATCGCGCATAGTGGCGGCGCCCGGCTGATCGTCGACAACGTGTTCGCGACCCCGATCTGGCAGAGCCCGCTGTCGCTCGGCGCCGACGTCGTGGTCTATTCGGCGACCAAGCATATCGACGGCCAGGGCCGCTGCCTCGGCGGCATCATCCTGTCGTCGGAGGCCTTCATCGCCGAGCACATCCACAATTTCATGCGCCAGACCGGCCCGTCGCTGTCGCCGTTCAACGCCTGGGTGCTGCTGAAGGGGCTGGAGACGCTCGGCGTCCGCGTCCGCGCCCAGACCGAGAACGCGGCGAAGATCGCCGAGGCGCTGGCGAGCCATCCGAAGGTCACCCGGCTGGTCTACCCCGGCCGCGCCGATCATCCGCAGGCCGCGACGGTGAAGAAGCAGATGGGCGCCGGCTCGACGCTGGTCGGCTTCGAGGTCAAGGACGGCAAGGCTGGCGCCTTCCGCTGCCTCAACGCGCTGAAGATCTCGCGCATCTCGAACAATCTCGGCGACGCCAAGAGCCTGGTCACGCACCCCGCCACCACGACGCATCAGCGCCTGGCGCCGGAGGCCCGTGCCGAACTCGGCATCAGCGAGGGCTTCATCCGCTTCTCGGCCGGGCTGGAGCATCCCGACGATCTGATCGAGGATTTCCAGCGCGCGCTGGAGCAGGTCTGAGGCTGATGCGAAAGACTTGTCGTGGCCGGGCTTGTCCCGGCCATCCACGTCTTGCTCGCAGCAACCGCCAAAGACGTGGATGCCCGGCACAAGGCCGGGCATGACGAAATTGTGGGCGATCGAGCGCTATTCCGTCAAGCGAGCGAACTTTACGTCGCCGCCGTCGTGACGCCGCCGTCGACCACGATGGTCTGGCCGGTCATGAAGGTGGAGGCATCGGAGGCGAGATAAGCCACCGCACCCGCGATCTCGTCGGGCTCGCCGATGCGGCGGAGCGGCGTCGACGCGGTGCGGCGCTTCAGATTGTCCGGATCCTCCCACAGCGCGCGGGCGAAATCGGTCTTCACCAGGCCCGGCGCGACGCAATTGACCCGCACGCCCTTCGGGCCCCATTCGCCGGCGAGGCTGCGGCACAGCGCGAAGTCGGCTGCCTTGGAGATGCCGTAGGCGCCGATCACGGTCGAGCCGCGCAAGCCGCCGATCGAGGAGATGATGACGACCGAGCCCTTGCCGCGCTCGGCCATTTGCGGGATCGCCAGCGCGGAGAGCCAGATGTTGCTCTTGACGTTGGAGCCCATGATCTTGTCGAAGGCCTCGTCCGTGATGTCGAGCAGCGGGCCGTAATACGGATTCACCGCGGCGTTGCAGACCAGGATGTCGATCTTGCCGTAATGCTTGATCGTGCCGGAGACCAGCGCCTCGACCTCGTTGCGGCGCGCGATGTTGCAGGGAATGACGAGCGCGTCGCCGCCGGCCTTCTTGATGCCGTCGGCGACCTCCTGGCAGGCATCCGCCTTGCGCGACGAGACCACAACCTTGGCGCCGAGCTTGGCCAGCAACTCGGCCGAGGAGCGGCCGATGCCACGGCTCGAGCCGGTGATGACGGCGACCTGCCCGGTGAGATCGAACGGGGTGTTTTTCATTGTTGTTGCCTCCCCGGCTCCGTCATTCCGGGGCTCGCGAAGCGAGAACCCGGAATCCATTGGGCCGCATCATTGGTGGTGAAATGGATTCCGGGCTCGCCGCTTTGCGACGCCCCGGAATGACAGTTGAGACTTACGCCAGCAACCCGCCGCCCTCGCTGACGCGACGGAGGTGGTAGTCGGTATCACCGAGCGTGTTCTCGATCATGGTCAGCCGCTTGAAGTAGTGGCCGATCTTGGCTTCCATGGTCATGCCGATGCCGCCATGCAGCTGGATCGACTGCTGGCCGACGAACTTCAGCGACTTGCCGATCTGCACCTTGGCGGCCGCGACCGCCGACGCACGCTCCTTGGCATCGCTGAAATCCGACGCCATGGTCGCGAACATCGACATGCTGCGGGCCTGCTCCAGCGCCACGAACATGTCGGCGGCGCGGTGTTGCAGGCTCTGGAACGAGCCGATCGCGACGCCGAACTGCTTGCGGGTCTTGATGTACTCGACGGTGTCCTTCAGCGACTGATCCATCGCGCCGACCGCTTCCGCGCACAGCGCAATGCGGGCTTCATCGGCGACGCGCTCGATCAGGGGCAGGCCGTTCTCGGGATCGCCGATCGCAGCGTCCGCACCGACCTCGACATTGGTGAAGGTGATGTCGGCCGCATGCAGGCCGTCCTGGGTCGGATAGCCCTTCTTGGTGACGCCCTTGGCATCGGCCGGGACCAGGAACACGCCGATGCCGCTCTTGTCGCGCTGGCCGCCCTTGGTGCGCGCGGTCACGATCAGCGTGTCGGCGTTCTCGCCGTTGAGCACGACGAACTTCTCGCCGTCGATCACCCAACCGTCGCCCTTCTTCTTGGCCGTGGTCACGACGTCGAACAGATCGTAGCGCGAGTTCTTCTCGAGCTGGGCGAAGCCGAAGGTCTTGCTGCCGTCGATGATGCCCGGGATGTACTTGGCCTTCTGCTCGGCCGAGCCGCCATGGCGCAGGAAGCCGCCGGCGACCACCACGGTCGCGAGATATGGCTCGACCACCAGCGCCTTGCCGAGCGCTTCCATCACGATCATGGTCTCGACCGCGCCGGCGCCGAAGCCGCCGTCGGTCTCGGCGAAGGGCAGACCAAGCAGGCCCTGCTCGGCGAGCTTGCCCCAGAGCGCTTTGCTCCAGCCGCCCTTCTCCTTCATGTACTTCTTGCGTGCATCGAAGTCGTAGGCATCCGCCAGCAACCCGTCGACGCTTTCCTTGAGAAGCCGCTGCTCCTCGGACAGATCAAAATCCATTTTACCATCTCTCCAAAATCACGAGGGCACTTGCCCTGATCTCCACTCGTCGTCCCCGCGAAAGCGGGGATCCAGTACTCGGCGGCGTTCATTGCGAATGACGGCCGCCGCGGCGTACTGGGTCCCCCGCACCAGGCGGGGGACGACAGCTGAATGTGTGGCCTACAGCCCCAGCACGGCCTTGCTGATGATGTTGCGCTGGATCTCGTTGGAGCCGCCGTAGATCGAGACCTTGCGGTTGTTGAAGTAGCTCGGCGCGATCTGCGCGGTCCAATCCATGCTCTCGTTGGAGCCGGCATCGCCGTGCTCGTCATAGGGCGCGGCGAACGGGCCGATGATCTCCATCAGGAGCTCGGTCGTGGTCTGCTGGATTTCCGAGCCCTTGATCTTGAGCACCGAGGAGGCCGGGTTGGGCTTGCCCTTGCCGTGCTTGCCCTCGTCGGCGACGACGCGGAGCTGGGTCAGCTCGAGCGCCTTCAGCTCGATCTCGCAGGCGGTGAGCTTCTCGCGGAACGCCGGATCCTCGATCACGGGACGGCCACCGGACTCGACCTTGGAGGCCAGCGCGCGAATGCGGCGCAGCCGCTCCTTCGAGACGCCGACCCGGGCAATGCCGGTGCGCTCATTGCCGAGCAGGAACTTGGCGTAGTCCCAGCCCTTGTTCTCCTCGCCGATCAGGTTCTCGTAGGGCACCTCGACGTCGTCGAAGAACACTTCGTTGACCTCGTGGCCGCCGTCGATGGTCTGGATCGGGCGCACGGTGACACCCTTCGACTTCATGCTGAACACGATGAAGGAGATGCCCATCTGCTTCTTCGCGTTCTTGTCGGTGCGGCAGAGGCAGAAGATCATGTCGGCGTGCTGGGCCAGCGTGGTCCAGGTCTTCTGGCCGTTGATGATCCACTTGTCGCCCTTGCGCTCGGCCGTGGTCTTCAGCGAAGCGAGGTCCGAACCCGAGCCCGGCTCCGAGAAGCCCTGGCACCACCAGTCGTCGACATTGGCGATGCGCGGCAGGTATTCCTTCTTCTGCTTCTCGTTGCCGAAGGTGTAGATCACCGGGCCGACCATGCTGACGCCGAAGGCGAGCGGCTGCGGCGCCGGATAGGATTGCAACTCCTCATTGAAGATGTAGTGCTGCACGGTGGTCCAGCCGGTGCCGCCATGTTCCTTCGGCCAATGGGTGACGCCCCAGCCCTTCTTGTTGAGGATGCGCCACCAGGTGACCATCTCGTCCTTCGACAGATGACGGCCTTCCTGCAGCTTGCGCCGTGTCTCCGGCGGCACGTTGTTCTTGAAGAACTCCCGCACCTCCTCGCGAAACGCTATCTCTTCCTTGGTGAAAGCGAGATCCATCGGATCCTCCTTTGAGCGAAATCTAACGCCTTGTTTCGTTGTCGTCCTGGCGAAAGCCAGGACCCATTACCACCGGCCTTCGTTGTCTTGCGAAGGCGACTACCGTCTGTGCCCCTCACCCCGGCCGCGGGGTACGGGTCCTGGCTTTCGCCAGGACGACGGTGGATTACTGCAACACCTCGAACAACCCGGCCGCGCCCATGCCGCCACCGACGCACATGGTCACGACGGCATACTTGGCCTTGCGGCGGCGGCCCTCGATCAGCGCGTGGCCGGTGAGCCGCGCACCCGACATGCCGTAGGGATGGCCGACCGAAATCGCGCCGCCATTGACGTTGATCTTCTCCGGATCGATGCCGAGCTTGTCGCGGCAGTACAGCACCTGAACCGCGAACGCCTCGTTGAGCTCCCAGAGGTCGATGTCGTCGACCGTGAGGCCATGGCGCTTCAACAGCCGCGGCACCGCGAACACCGGGCCGATGCCCATCTCGTCCGGCTCGCAGCCGGCGGAGACGAAGCCGCGGAAGATGCCGAGCGGCTTGAGCCCGCGCTTGGCGGCTTCCTTGTCGCTCATGATCACCGAGGCGCTGGCACCGTCCGACAGCTGGCTGGCATTGCCGGCGGTGATGGTGAAGCCCTCGCCGCGCACCGCCTTGAGGCTGGCGAGCCCTTCGGCCGTGGTCTCGGGCCGCGGACCTTCGTCCTGCGACAGCGTCACTTCCTTCATCGTGACGGCACCGGTCGCCTTGTCGGTCACCGCCATCATGGTGGTGATCGGCGCGAGCTCGTCCTTGAACTTGCCGCCCTGCTGCGCGGCCGCGGTGCGGCGCTGGCTCTCCAGGCCATATTCGTCCTGCCTCTCGCGCGAGATGTTGTAGCGCTTGGCGACGATCTCCGCGGTGTCGATCATCGGCATGTAGACCTCGCCCTTGATCTTGAGCAGCGCCGGATCCTGGGCATGGAAGCCATTCATCTTGTCGTTCTGCACCAGCGAGATCGACTCGCCGCCGCCGCCGACCGCGATCTCGACGCCGTCGAAGATCACCGAACGCGCGGCGAGCGCGATCGCCTGCAAGCCGGAAGCGCACTGACGATCGATGGTGGTGCCGGCGACCGTCACCGGCAGGCCGGCGCGCAGCAGCGCCTTGCGCGCGATGTTGCCGCCGGTCGCGCCCTGCTGCATCGCCGCGCCCATCACGACGTCCTCGATCTCCTTCGGATCGACCTTGGCGCGCGCCACCGCCTCGCCGATCGCGTGACCGAGCAAGGTCGCGCCTTCGGTGGCGTTGAGCGCGCCGCGATAGGCCTTGCCGATCGGCGTGCGGGCGGTGGAGACGATAACGGCGTCGGTCATGAACGGGATCCTGTAGTCTGTTGTTGGGTGGATGGAGATGATTTGGGCTGTTGCTGGCGCAGTTCGTGACGCGACAGCTTGCCAACCGGGGTACGCGGCAGCTCGTCGACGAACTCGACCGCCGCCGGCAATTCGTGCTTGCCAAGCTTGCCGGTGAGGAAGGCGCGCAGTTCGTCGTTCGAGAACGGCTGCTGGCCGTCGCGCAGCTTGATGAAGGCCTTCGCCGCCTCGCCGCGGTAATCGTCGGGAATGCCGATCACGATCACCTCCTGCACGGCGGGATGGGTATAGATCGCCTGCTCGATCATCTGCGGATAGACGTTGAAGCCGCCGGAGATGATCATGTCCTTCTTGCGGTCGACCAGGTAGAAATAGCCGTCGGCATCCATGTAGCCGATGTCGCCGGTGAGGAAGCGGTCGCCGACGAAGGCCTCTGCGGTCTCCGCCGGCCTGTTCCAGTAGCCCTTGGTGACGTTCGGGCCGCGGATGCGGATTTCGCCGACCTCGCCGACCGGCATCACCCTGGTGGAATCCTCCAGCGACACCACGTCCATCTCGATGCCGGGCAGCATCAGCCCGATCGAGCCCGGCTTCTCCGGTCCGTCCTTCGGGTGGCCGGTGCCGGGCGAGCAGGTCTCGGTCATGCCCCAGCCGCTCTTTAGCTTCATGCCGACGCGGCGCTCGAAGATCTTGGCGACCTCCACCGGCAGCGGCGCGCCGCCGGAGCCGGCAACCACCAGCGAAGACAGATCGCGCTTGTCGAGATCGGGCAGCGAGGCGATCGCGATCCACATCGTCGGCACGCCCGGAAACACCGTCGCGCGCTTGACCTCGATGTCGCGCATCACGGCTTCGACATCGAAGCGCTGATGCAGCGAGATCAGATGGCCGCGCCGGATCACCGACAGCAGCACGACGGTCAGCGCGTAGATGTGAAACAGCGGCAGCACGCAGATCACGCGCTCGATCGCGTTGCGTTCGAGCCGCCCGGGCTTGCCCCAGACGTCGTAGATCGACACCGCCGCGGTGAGATTGCCGTGGCTGAGCATCGCGCCCTTGGGCAGGCCGGTGGTGCCGCCGGTGTATTGCAGCAGCGCGACGTCCTCGACGTCGACGGCCGGCCATTGCGACGGCTTGGTCACGCCCTCGATGAACTGCCGGTGCGTGATGATCCCGGGATTGTCGGGCAGCGCGGTCTGCGGCGTGCCGACCTTGCCCCAATTGTCGTCCTCGCAAACGATCAGACGGTCGAGCAGACCCTTGTCGAGAAACTTCAGCGCGGTCGGCAGCAGCGCCGAGAGATTGCTGGTGACCAGCACGCGCGCGCCGGAATCGGACAGCTTGTGCGACAGCGCGATCTCGCCGTCGAGCGGCGACAGATGCACGACGCGGGCGCCGGCCTTCAACGCGCCGAAGAAATTGATCGGATGGTCAGGCGAATTGCCGAGGAACAGCGCAACCGACGTGCCCTTGCCGTAGCCGGCCCGCATGAAGGCGGCGGCAGCGGTCTCGACCAGGGCTTCCAGCTCGCCGTAGCTGATCGGCCGGTCGCGGAATTCGAGCACCGGGCGGGTGCCGAATTCTGCGGCCGCGGTCGCGAGCAGATCCGGCAGCGTGCCGCGCGTGATCTCGTCGCTCCACTTCACGCCGGGTGGATAATATTGTTCGCCGGGATAGGTCATGAAAGGTCTTGCATCCGTGAGGTGACCCCGCTGCGCGGGCTCCCCTCCCCCTTGCGGGGAGGGGTTGGGGGAAGGGGTACCACTCGGGCAGTCCCGATGCGGCCACCCCTCTCCCTCACCCTCCCCCACAAGGGGGGAGGGAACCCTACCAGCGAGTCCGTAGCCAGGAAGCCAATCACGCCGCCTTCGACGCCGCGGCGAGCGAGGCGAAGGTCTTGCCTTCGTCGGCGAGCTTCCGGAGCAACGGCGCCGGCTCCAGCGAGGGATCGTTGGTCTCCTTGGCATAGAAGGCCAGGCGATCGGCGATGTGCTTGAGGCCGACGCTGTCGGCCCAGAACATCGGGCCGCCGCGATAGATCGGCCAGCCATAGCCATAGAGCCAGACCACGTCGATGTCGGACGGACGCGCCGCGATGCCCTCGGCGAGGATCTTCGCGCCCTCGTTGATCATCGGGTACATCATGCGCTCGAGGATCTCGTCGTCGCTGACGACGCGCTTCTTGCGGCCGAGGCGCGCCAGCGTCTCGTCGATCAGCTTCTCGACCTCCGGATCGGGCAACGCCGCGCGCGAGCCCTGCTCATACTTGTAGTAGCCCTTGCCGGTCTTCTGGCCGAAGCGGCCGGCCTCGCACAGCGCGTCCGCGATCTCCGACTTGATGCCGCGGTCCTTGCGCGAGCGCCAGCCGATATCGAGGCCGGCGAGATCGCCCATCGCGAACGGGCCCATCGGCATGCCGAACTTGGTGACGACGGCGTCGACCTGCTGCGGCAGCGCGCCTTCGAACAACAGCTTCTCGGCCTGCTTGCCGCGCTGCGCCAGCATGCGGTTGCCGACGAAGCCGTCGCAGACGCCGACCACGGCCGGCACTTTTGCAATTTTGCGGGCGATCGACACGGCGGTGACCAGCGCATCGGGCGCGGTCTTGTCGGCGCGCACGATCTCGCACAGCTTCATCACGTTGGCCGGCGAGAAGAAGTGCATGCCGAGCACGTCCTGCGGACGCTTGGTCGACTGCGCGATCTCGTCGATGTTGAGATAGGAGGTGTTGGAGGCCAGCACCGCGCCCGGCTTGGCGTATTGATCGAGCTTGCCGAACACTTCCTTCTTGACCGCCATGGTCTCGAACACGGCCTCGATCACCAGATCGGCGTCACCGACGTTCTCGATCCCGACGACGCCGTTGATCAGCCCCATGCGCTTGGCGGGCGCGTCCGCCGGGATGCCGCCGCGCGCGGCGGTCGCCTCGTAGTTCTTCTGCATGATGCCCATGCCGCGCTTGAGCTGCTCCTCGCCGGTCTCGATCAGCGTGACCGGAATGCCGGCATTGGCGAACGACATCGCGATGCCGCCGCCCATGGTGCCGGCGCCGAGGATGGCGACGCGCGCGACGTTGCGGCCCTTGGTGCCCTCGGGAACGCCGGCGACCTTGGCCGCCTCGCGCTCGGCGAAGAAGGCGTAGCGCTGCGCCTTCGACTGATCGCCATTCATCAGCTTGAGGAAGCCTTCGCGCTCCTTCTTCAGGCCCTCGTCGAACGGCAGGTCGATCGCGGCGCCGACGGCGTCGGCAGCGGCGAACGGCGCTTCGAGGCCGCGCGACTTCTTGGTCAGCGCGGCGACCGCATTGGTGAAGATCGAACGATCGGCCTTCGCCGCCGCGAGCTTGGAGTCATCATCGCGCAGCTTGCGCAGCGGACGCTTCTCGGCGACCACCTTGCGCGCGAACGCCACGCCGCCCGACGCCGGACCTTCGACGATCTCCTCGATCAGGCCGGCCTTGAGCGCCGCATCGGCGCCGATCGGATCACCGCCGACGATCATCTTGACCGCGAGCTCCGGGCCGACCGCGCGCGGCAGGCGCTGGGTGCCGCCGGCGCCCGGCAGCAGGCCGAGCTTCACCTCGGGCAGGCCGAGCTTGGCGTCCTTGGTGGCGACGCGATAGTGGCAGGCCAGCGCAACCTCGAGGCCGCCGCCGAGCGCCGTGCCGTGGATCGCGGCAACGATCGGCTTCGGCGAGCTTTCCATCAGGCTCAGCACTTCGGCGAGACCGGGCGGCTTCGGCGGCTTGCCGAATTCGGTGATGTCGGCGCCGGCGATGAAGGTACGGCCGGCGCAGGTCAGCACGATGCCCTGCACCTGCGCGTCATCGATCGCGCTCTTCATGCACTCGAAGATGCCGCCGCGCACCGCGGCGCTGAGCGCATTCACGGGCGGGCTGTTAACCGTGACGACGGCAATATTGTCATGACGTTCGAGCTTGACGACTTCACTCACCGGGACTCTCCCTGGATGCTTGTTCTTGAACTTGTGTTGAGTAGCTGCACGACCTGCGTCGAACCGCTGCGATTAGACCAATTTCGCACTGCGAAATTTAATTCCACGTCTTGACACGGAGGGTTATTTTGAAGCACGAGCCTTGTCAACGAGCATGACAAGGGTAGGACAAGGATCGGCAATGAAGCGCGCCGGCAAGAAAGTAGCGACCGATCGCAATTTCGTCGTCGCGCTTTCCCGCGGACTGGACGTTCTGCGCGCATTTCAACCCAATGACGGCCTGCTCGGCAATCAGGAGATTGCAGCCCGCACCAAGTTACCGAAGCCGACCATTTCCCGACTGACATACACACTGACCAAGTTGGGATACCTTACACCTGTACCGAAATTCGAGAAGTACCAGCTCGCGCCGTCGGCGATGGCGCTCGGCTACGCCGCGCTCGCCAATCTCGGCGTTCGGCATTTGTCCGAGCCGTATCGAGAAGAAGTGATGCGCGCGACCGGCGGCGCCGTCGCGGTCGGCGGCCGCGACCGCCACAGCATGATCTATTTCGGGCAGAGCCGGAACGGCCTGGCGCTCGGCGTGCAACTCGACGTCGGCTCGCGGGTGCCGATCGCAACCACAGCGATGGGACGTGCCTATATTTGGGCATTGCCACCCGACGATCGTGCGGCATTATTGCGCGAGCTGCGGGATCACTATGGCAGCCGCTGGGCCAAGATGCGTGATGGCATCGAGCGTTCCGGCGAGACGGTTGCGAAGCATGGCTTCACGATGTCCACCGGCGATTGGCAGAACGACGTCGCCGCGGTCGGTGTTGCGTTGAGACTGAATGACGGGACCGGTCCCTATGCCTTCAATTGCGGCGCACCGGCATTCCGCTTCACGGAAGACCGATTGCTCAACGACATTGGACCTCGTCTTGTGGCGATGGTAAGAAACATCGAGCAGGCGCTCGGTGGGATAGCGCCGCAATCCAAAAAAGAACAAAGCAAAAAGACCAGAGTAGGAGGGAAAGTTGCACGTTTGGCCGAGGGGATCAGATAGCCTCCATCACGTCCGGCGAAGTCCATCGCAGGGCCGCTCGCACCGCTCGAAGACGGCGGGCGAGACGAGATGACGCAGGCACAGCTCGCGCAGGGGAACGATCCCCTGCTCGCGGTTCGCGACGTCAGCGTCGTGTTCGGCGGCATCATCGCATTGAACGGCGTGTCGTTCGACATGCGCCGTGGACAGATCCTCGGCTTGATCGGCCCGAACGGCGCCGGCAAGACCACGCTGTTCAATTGCCTGTCGCGGCTCTATCAGCCGTCGTCCGGCGACATCCTGATGGAAGGCAAGAGCATCCTGACACGGCCGCCGCACCGGATCGCCGAGATCGGCATCGGCCGCACCTTCCAGAACGTCGCATTGTTTCCCAATCTTTCCGTGATCGACAACGTCCGCGTCGGCGCGCATGCGCGCACCTCGAGCGACATCGTCAGCGACTCGCTGCGCCTCGCCTGGGTTCGCCGCGGCGAGAACGACATGAACAAGAAGGTGCACGACATCCTCGGCTATCTCGATCTCGAGGACGTCGCCCACACTGTGGTTTCGGGACTCCCGTTCGGCACCCAGAAGCGTGTCGAGCTGGCGCGCGCTTTGGCCGCAGACCCAAAGATCCTGCTGCTCGACGAGCCGGCCGGCGGCCTCAATCACGAGGAAGTCTATGTGCTCGGCGACCTGATCCGCAAAATCCGCGATGACCGTAAAATTACGGTGTTGCTGGTCGAGCATCACATGGGTCTCGTGATGTCGATCGCAGACCACGTCGTCGCGCTCAATTTCGGCCGCAAGCTCGCCGAAGGCACGCCGGCCCAGGTCCAGGCCGACCCCGACGTCATCAAGGCCTATCTGGGGAGCAAGGACCAATGACCACGATGCTCAACGTCAAGGACCTGCGCGCCTATTACGGCCAGGTCCAGGCCCTGCACGGCCTCACCTTTTCGCTCAACGAAGGCTCGCTGACCACGCTGCTCGGCGCCAACGGCGCCGGCAAGACCACCACGCTGCGGGCGATCTGCAACATGGTGCGCTCGACCGGCGCGATCGAGTTCGACGGCAAGCCGATCGGAACCCGTTCCACCGAGAACGTGGTCCGCCTCGGCATCGCCCATGTGCCGCAGGGCCGCGGCACCTTCACCAACATGACGGTGGAGGAAAATCTGCAACTCGGCGCCATCAGCCGCTCCGACAAGGGCGCGATCGGCACCGACATCGAGCGGATGTACGAGCACTTCCCGGTGCTCAAGCAGCGCTATACCCAGCAGGCCGGCACGCTGTCCGGCGGCGAGCAGCAGATGCTCGCGGTGGCGCGCGCGCTGATGCTGCGGCCGCGCCTGATGCTGCTCGACGAACCGTCGTTCGGCCTCGCGCCGCTGATCGTGCGCGACCTGTTCCGGATCCTCGGCAAGATCAATCGCGAAGAGAAGGTGACCATCCTGGTGGTCGAGCAGAATGCGCAGCTCGCGCTCGAGCTCGCCGACCAGGCCTATGTGATCGAAACCGGACGGATCGTGATGTCGGGCAATGCCAAGGACATCGCGAACAATGAAGACGTCCGCAAATCCTATCTCGGCTACTGAGGAGCTGGCACAATGGAGCTTTTTGCCAACCAGGTCCTGGCCGGCATCGCCACCGGCGCGATCTATGCTTGTATGGCGCTCGCGGTGGTCATGATCTACCAGGCCATCGACCATCTGAATTTCGCCCAAGGCGAAATGGCGATGTTCTCGACCTTCGTGTCGTGGCAGCTGATGCAATGGGGCGTGCCATATTGGGGCGCCTTCGTGCTCACGGTCGCCTTTTCGTTCGCAGCCGGCATCGTCATCGAGCGGCTGCTGTTCAAGCCGCTGGCGAAGGCGCCGATCCTGACCAACGTCGCCGGGTTCATCGCGCTCTATGCGATCATCAACTCGGTCGCCGGCCTGATCTGGGACTTCACCATCAAGCAATATCCGACGCCGTTCGGCTCCTCGCCGTTCCTCGGCAGCCAGCTGATCTCGACCCACCAGGCCGGCATGATCGGCATCACGCTGCTGATGCTGCTCCTGCTGTTCTTCTTCTTCCGCTTCACCCGGGTCGGTCTTGCGATGCGGGCGGCGGCTTCGCTGCCGGAATCGGCCCGCCTGGTCGGCATCAACACCTCGTGGATGATCGCGCTCGGTTGGGGCATGGCGTCCGCGATCGGCTCGATCGCCGGCATGATGATCGCACCGGTGGTGTTCCTCGAGCCGAACATGATGCTCGGCGTGCTGATCTACGGATTTGCCGCGGCCGTGCTCGGCGGCCTGAGCTCGCCGTTCGGCGCCGTGATGGGCGGCTTCCTGGTCGGCATCTTCGAGAACCTGGTCGGCACCTACATCCCCGGCGTCGGCAATGAGCTGAAACTTCCGATCGCGCTTGCGCTGATCATCGTCGTCCTGGTCGTGAAACCGGCAGGCCTGTTCGGCCGCGCCATCGTCAAGCGAGTTTGATCATGAGCGCCGCTGAAGAAATCGTCACAGAAGCCCCGGCCATCGAGGCCGTGCCAAAGCGCGCGATGACCCTCGGTTACGGCACCTCGCTCGTGGTGCTGGCCGCGCTGATCATCATCCCGCTGTTCGTGAAGAACTTCATCATCTTCCAGATGACGATGCTTCTGATCTACGCGCTCGCGGTGATGGCCCTCAACATCCTGACCGGCGGCAGCGGTCAGTTCTCGCTCGGTCAGAGCGCGTTCTATGCCGTCGGCGCCTATACGTCGGCGATCCTGATGGAGCATGCGGGCATGAACTATGCCCTGACGCTGCCGATCGCCGGCATCGTCTGCTTCGGCTTCGGCTTCCTGTTCGGCCAGCCGGCGCTGCGGCTTTCCGGCGTCTATCTGGCGCTCGCGACCTTCGCGCTTGCCACCGCGATGCCGCAGCTGCTCAAGCTCGGCTATTTCGAGCACTGGACCGGCGGCGTGCAAGGCCTCGTCGTCACCAAGCCGGATGCCCCGTTCGGCCTGCCGATGTCGCAGGACATGTGGCTCTACTACTTCACCCTGGTGGTCTCGATCGCAATCTATGTCGCCTCGGTGAACCTGCTGCGCTCGCGCTCCGGCCGCGCCTTCATGGCGATCCGCGACAACGAGATCGCAGCCTCCGCGATGGGTGTCGACGTCGCGCTGTACAAGACGCTGGCGTTCGGCGTCTCGGCCGGCATCACCGGCGTCGCCGGCGGTCTCGGCGCCATCGCGGTGCAGTTCGTGGCACCCGACGGCTACACCATCCAGCTCGCGATCTCGCTGTTCCTCGGTATGGTGGTCGGCGGCGTCGGCTGGCTGCCGGGCTCGATCGTAGGTTCCGCCTTCATCATCTTCGTGCCCAACATCGCTGAAGGCATTTCCAAGGGCCTCTCCGGCGCTGTGTTCGGCGTGCTGCTGTTCCTCGTCATCTTCCTCGTGCCGCACGGCGCCAGGCAGGTTGCGATCGTTGCCCAGCAGCTGGCCGCGAAGCTCAAGAAAAACTGAAGCATGATCCGGAAAACCGCGACGCGGTTTTCCGGACGGGATCATGCTCACTAAAAGCCTATAGAACCAAACCAGGAGACATTATGCTTTCTACCGTTCGGATCGCCGCGATTTCCGCGGCGATCGTTGCCGCGACGTCCACTGCCGCATTCGCCCAGAAGAAATACGACACCGGCGCCACCGATACCGAGATCAAGGTCGGCAACATCATTCCCTATAGCGGCCCCGCCTCCGCCTATGGCGTGATCGGCAAGACCGAAGAAGCCTACTTCAAGATGATCAACGACCAGGGCGGCATCAACGGCCGCAAGGTCAACTTCATCACCTATGACGATGCCTACTCGCCGCCGAAGGCGGTCGAACAGGTGCGCAAGCTGGTCGAGAGCGACGAGGTGCTGCTGGTGTTCAACCCGCTCGGCACGCCGTCGAACACCGCGATCCAGAAATACCTGAACTCCAAGAAGATCCCGCAGCTGTTCGTCGCCACCGGTGCCACCAAGTGGAACGATCCGAAGAACTTCCCGTGGACCATGGGCTGGCAGCCGAGCTACCAGAGCGAAGCCCAGATCTACGCCAAATGGCTGATGAAGGAGAAGCCCGACGCCAAGGTCGCGATCCTCTATCAGAACGACGATTTCGGCAAAGACTACCTCAAGGGCACCAAGGACGGCTTCGGCGCCAAGGCGGCCACCAGCATCATCATGGAGGAGAGCTACGAGATCTCCGAGCCATCGATCGACAGCCACATCGTCAAGATCAAGGCCGCCAATCCGGACGTGCTGCTGATCTACACCACGCCGAAGTTCGGCGCCCAGACCATCAAGAAGACCGCCGAGCTCGGCTGGAAGCCGTTGCAGATCATCACCAACGTGTCGGCCTCGGTCGGCAGCGTGATGCAGCCGGCCGGCTTCGACAACGCCCAGGGCGTGCTGTCGGCGGCCTACGCCAAGGACGGCGCCGATCCGCAGTGGGCCAACGATGCCGGCATGAAGAAATGGTCGGCCTTCCTCGACAAGTACATGCCCGGCGCCGACCGCACCGACGGCGGCTATGTCTACGGCTATGGCGCCGCGCAGACGCTCGCCAAGGTGCTCGAGATGTGCGGCGACGATCTGACCCGCGCCAATGTCATGAAGCAGGCCGCCAGCCTGAAGGACTTCACGCCCGACACGCTGCTGCCCGGCGTCAAGATCAACACCTCGGCCACCGACTTCGCCCCGATCGCCCAGTTGCAGATGCAGCGCTTCAAGGGTCAGAAATGGGAACTGTTCGGCGACATCATTTCCGGCGACGTGCCTTCCGAGTAACATTGCACTGCGGAAACAAAATCAACCGGCCTCCGCGACTTCAGTCGCGGGGGCTTTTTGTTGACGCCCGGTGCCGATGGTATTGAATACGCTCCAACAAAGACTCCAGGTGGGGAAACCATGACTGCCGTACGTCCGTCCCTGACGGCGCTCTTGTCCGCATTTGCCCTGATCATGACGTGTTGCGACGGCGCACTGGCCCAGAAGGCCTTTGACCCCGGCGTCAGCGACACCGAGATCAAGATCGGCAACACCATGCCGTACTCGGGACCGGCTTCGGCCTTTGGCGTGATCGGCAAGGCCGAAGCGGCCTATTTCAGGATGATCAACGATGCCGGCGGCATCCACGGCCGCAAGATCAAATTCATCTCCTATGACGATGGCTACTCACCGGCCAAGACGGTGGAGCAGACGCGCAAGCTGGTCGAGGACGACCAGGTCCTGCTGGTGTTCGGCTCGGTCGGCACCGGAAGCAACGCGGCGGTCCGGAAATACATGAACGAGAAGCAGGTGCCCCAGTTGTTCATCGCATCCGGCGCCTCCAAGTGGAACGACCCGAAGAACTATCCATGGACCATGGGTTGGCAGCCGTCCTACCAGGACGAGGCGAGGGTCTACGCAAAATACATCATGAAGCACAAGGCCGACGCCAAGGTCGGCGTGCTCTACCAGAATGACGATTTCGGCAAGGACTACATCAAGGGCCTGAAGGACGCGTTCGGCGACAAGGCGTCGATGATCGTGGCCGAGGAGGCCTACGATACGTCGGAGCCGACCATCGACAGCCACATCGTCAAGCTGAAAGCCGCCGGCGCCGACACTTTCATCAGCATCACGTCGCCGAAATTCGCGGCGCAGGCGATCAAGAAGGCCGCCGAGATCGCGTGGACGCCGTTGCAGATCGTCACCAACGTCTCGGCCTCGGTCGGCGGCGTGATGCAGCCCGCCGGCTTCGAAAATTCGCAGGGCATCCTGTCGGCATCCTATCTCAAGGACGGCGCCGATCCGCAGTGGGACAAGGATCCCAGCATGGAGAAATTCCTTACCTTCCTTAAGAAGGACTATCCCGACGCCAACAAGCTCGACGGCGCCAACGCCTACGGCTATGCCGCCGCGCAAACCCTGGTGAAGGTGCTCGAGATGTGCGGCGACGATCTCACCCGCGCCAATGTCATGAAGCAGGCCGCGAGCCTGAAGGACTTTGTCCCGGACACGCTGCTGCCCGGCATCAGCATCAACACCTCGCCCACCGACTTCGCACCGATCAAGCAACTGCGCTTGATGCGCTTCAAGGGCGAGAAGTGGGAGCTGTTCGGCGACATCATTTCGAGCAATCTCAGCAACTGATCGTCGCGGATCGTCGTCAGATCCGCACGCTCAACTCAACAGCGTCGCGCGAAGCAACCGCAATCTGTGCGGATGTCTCGCACCGATCCCGTGAGCGCGACTAAAGACGCAGCCTCCGTGGCACCGCCGCGGGGGCTTTTCGTTGAGACGTCCCGGGTAAGATGATAGTTTGCACTCATAACAATGAGCCCTCGAAACAGGGGGACCGCGACACATCATCTGCTATCAGGGAGAGAAACCGCATGTCTGCAACACGACATCTGGCGGCATTTGCCGTTGCGCTCGCGCTCGTCTCCGCATCCTGCAGCACAGCGCTGGCCCAGAAGAAATACGACACCGGCGCGAGCGATACCGAGATCAAGATCGGCAATATCATGCCCTACAGCGGCCCTGCGTCCGCCTATGGCGTGATCGGCAAGACCGAGGAGGCCTATTTCCGCAAGATCAACGCCGAAGGCGGCATCAATGGCCGCAAGATCACCTTCATCAGCTATGACGACGCCTACACGCCGCCGAAAACCGTCGAGCAGGCGCGCAAGCTGGTCGAGAGCGACGAGGTGCTGCTGATCTTCAATCCGCTCGGCACGCCGCCGAACTCGGCGATCCAGAAATACATGAACACCAAGAAGGTGCCGCAGCTGTTCGTCGCCACCGGCGCCACCAAATGGAACGATCCGAAGGAGTTTCCCTGGACCATGGGCTGGCAGCCCAACTACCAGAGCGAGACCCAGATCTACGCCAAGTACATCCTGAAGAACCATCCGAACGCCAAGATCGCCGTGCTCTACCAGAACGACGATTACGGCAAGGACTACCTGAAGGGCTTCAAGGACGGGCTCGGCGCCAAGGGCGCGTCGCTGATCGTCGCGGAAGACACCTACGAGGTCACCGAGCCGACCATCGACTCGCATATCGTGACATTGAAGGCTTCGGGCGCCGACGTCTTCATGAACATCACCACGCCGAAATTCGCCGCGCAGGCAATCAAGAAGAACGCCGAGCTCGGCTGGAAGCCGCTGCACTTCCTCAACAACGTCTCGGCCTCGATCGGCAGCGTGATTGCGCCCGCCGGCAAGGAGAACGCCCAGGGCATCATCTCCTCGGCCTATCTGAAGGATCCGACCGATCCGCAGTGGACGACCGATCCTGCGATGATCGCCTGGAACAAATTCCTCGATCAATACTATCCGGACGCCAACCGCGCCGATGCCTCCGTGATGTACGCCTACACCGTGGCACAGGGACTGGTGCATGTGCTGAAGGCCTGCGGCGACGACCTGACCCGCGCCAACATCATGAAGCAGGCGGCGAGCATCCAGAACCTCGAGCTGGGCGGCCTGTTGCCCGGCATCAAGGTCAACACCTCGGCGACCGATTTCGCCCCGCTCTCGCAATTGCAGCTGGAGCGCTTCAAGGGCGAGACCTGGGAGCGCTTTGGCGACATCCTGAGCAGCGACGTCGGCGGTTGATTACGAGCAAGCCTGATCGACCAACACGCGGCCCCTGCGGCAATGTCGCAGGGGCCCGTCGTTGAGGCGGTCGGGACAGAATGATATTGCTAGCGAACAACAACAGAGCCTTCGAAACAGGGGGCCACGACACATCAGTCTGACAACAGGGAGAGAGACGTTAATGTCCGCACCTCGACATCTGGCGGTCCTTGCGGCCGCGCTTGCGCTCGCCGCAGCTTCAAGCGGTTCGGCGCTTGCCCAGAAGAAATACGACACCGGCGCCAGCGACACCGAGATCAAGATCGGCAACATCATGCCTTACAGCGGACCCGCATCCGCTTACGGCATCATCGGCCGCACCGAGGCCGCCTATTTCAAGAAGATCAACGACGCCGGCGGCATCAACGGCCGCAAAATCAACTTCATCTCCTACGATGACGCCTACTCGCCGCCGAAGGCCGTGGAGCAGGCCCGCAAGCTGGTCGAGAGCGACGAAGTGCTGCTGATCTTCAACTCGCTCGGGACGCCGTCGAACTCGGCGATCCAGAAGTACATGAACTCCAAGAAGGTGCCGCAGCTATTCGTCGCCACCGGCGCCACCAAGTGGAACGATCCGAAGGAGTTTCCGTGGACCATGGGCTGGCAGCCCAACTACCAGAGCGAGACCCAGATCTACGCCAAATACATCCTGAAGAACATGCCGAACGCCAAGATCGCCGTGCTCTACCAGAACGACGATTACGGCAAGGACTATCTCAAGGGTCTGAAGGATGGTCTCGGCCAGAAGGCCGCCAGCATGATCGTCGCCGAGGACAGTTTCGAGACCTCGGAGCCGAGCATCGACAATCACATCGTCAAGCTCAAAGCCAGCAACGCCGACGTCTTCGTCGACATCGCAACGCCGAAATTCGCCGCCCAGGCGATCAAGAAGGTCGCCGAGCTCGGCTGGAAGCCGACCCACTTCCTCAACAACGTGTCGGCATCGGTCGGCAGCGTGATCAAGCCGGCAGGCTACGACAACGCGCAGGGCATCATCTCCGCCGCCTACCTGAAGGACGCCTCCGACAAGCAATGGGACAATGATCCCGGCATGAAGGAATTCTACGCCTTCATGGCCAAGGACTTCCCGGAAGGCGACAAGCTCGACGGCGGCACCGTGACCGGCTACGGCGTGGCGCAGACCCTGGTCCAGGTGCTCAAGCAGTGCGGCGACAACCTCACGCGCGAGAACATCATGAAGCAGGCGGCGAACTTGCAGGACTTCCGCACCGAGGTGCTGCTGCCCGGCATCAAGATCAACACCGCGCCGAACGATTTCGCGCCGATCAGCCAGTTGCAGCTGATGAAGTTCAAGGGCGAGAAATGGGAACTGTTCGGTGACGTCATCAGCGCCGACGTCGGCGGCTGATTTTCCATCAACGGACGAAACTGAATGGCCTCCTGCGATACCGTCGCAGGAGGCTTTTTCATTAGCCATTGCGCCGGCTCCAGGGGCGATGCCGCTTACACTTTGCCCGGCAATGCGCTAGGAAAACCGGCAATCATCCGAAACGAAACCGACGCCCTGGCGCGGGAACAACAAGGAGTTTTCGGGACATGACGATGCCGATCCGACACCGTATCGCAACCGCCCTGCTCGGCCTCACCGTCGCCGCCGCGACCGGCCATGCCGCATGGGCGCAGAAGAAGTACGACACCGGCGCCAGCGATACCGAGATCAAGATCGGCAACATCGTCCCCTATAGCGGCCCGGCGTCGGCCTATGGCGTGGTCGGCAAGGCCATGGGCGCGGTGTTCAAGAAGGTCAACGACGACGGCGGCATCAACGGCCGCAAGATCAATTTCATTTCCTACGACGACGCCTATTCGCCGCCAAAGGCGGTGGAGCAGGCGCGCAAGCTGGTCGAGAGCGACGAGGTGCTGTTCCTGTTCGGCACGCTCGGCACCGCCTCCAACACCGCGATCCAGAAGTATCTCAACGCCAAGAAGGTGCCGCAGCTGTTCGTCGCCACCGGCGCCACCAAGTGGAACGACCCGAAGGCCTTCCCGTGGACCATGGGCTGGCTGCCGAGCTACCAGAGCGAGTCGCGGATCTACGCGAAATATCTGCTCAAGGAGAAACCCGCGGCCAAGGTCGCGGTGCTCTACCAGAACGACGACATGGGCAAGGACTACCTCAAGGGCCTGGAAGACGGCTTCGCCGGCAATCCGGCAGCGGTCGTCGCCAAGGAGAGCTACGAGGTCGCCGAACCCACCATCGATTCCCATGTGGTGCGGCTGAAATCCGCCAATCCCGACGTCATCATCTTCTTCACCACGCCGAAATTCGGCGCCCAGGCGATCAAGAAGCTCGGCGAGATGAACTGGAAGCCGGTGACGATCGTCTCCAACGTCTCGGCCTCCACCGCGACGGTGATGCGTCCGGCCGGGCTCGACAATGCGCAGGGCGTGATCTCGGCGGCCTACGCCAAGGACGCCAGCGATCCGCAGTGGAAGGACGATGCCGGCATGAAGGCGTTCGACGATCTGCTCGCCAAATATTTGCCCGACACCAACCGCGCCGATGCTTCGGCGATGACCGGCTACAACATGGCGACCACCATGGTCGAGGTGCTGCGCCGCTGCGGCGACGATCTCACCCGCGCCAACGTCATGAAGCAGGCGGCGAGCCTGAAGCAGTTCGCGCAAGGCGGCCTGCTGCCGGGCGTGACGCTCACCACCGGCCCTGCCGACTTCCAGCCGATCGAGCAGTTGCAGCTGATGCAGTTCAAGGGCGAGCGCTGGCAGTTGTTCGGCGACGTCATCAGCGGCGAGATCGCCGGCAACTGATCCGTCATACGGAGGCCCAGCCATGACCGACCGTCGTCCCTTCCTGCGTTCGATCTTCGATGCCGCGGTGGCGGCTGCGCATCCCGACGTCGTGCTCGCGGCGCGGCTGCGGCCGGTGCCGAAGGGACGGGTGATCTGCCTCGCCGCCGGCAAGGGCGCCGGCGCGATGGCGGCGGCGGCGGAACGGCACTATCTCGACACGCTCGGCCTCGAGCCACAGCGGCTGGTCGGCATCGCCACCACCCGCCACGGCCACGGCGTGCCGACCCGCCGCATCAAGGTGGTCGAGGCCGGCCACCCGGTGCCCGACGAGGCCGGCCTGCGCGCCGCCGACGATACGCTGCGGCTGGCGGCGGAAGCGACGCCCGACGACCTGCTGCTGGTGCTCTTGACCGGGGGCGGCTCGGCGAACTGGATCGCGCCGGTCGATGGCGTCAGCTTTGCCCAAAAGCAGCAGGTCAACCGCGCGCTGCTGCGCTCCGGCGCGCCGATCGGCGAAATGAACATCGTCCGCAAGCATCTGTCGCGGATCAAGGGCGGACGGCTGGCGCGCGCCGGCCAGCACGCCGCCGAGATCGTCACCCTGGCGATCTCGGACGTGCCGCATGACGATCCCTCGGCGATCGCCTCGGGCCCGACGGTGCCGGATCCGACCACGCTGGCGGATGCCCGCGCGCTGGTCGCCAAGTACAATCTCTCGGTCGATGACGCGGTGCGCCGCGCGCTCGACGATCCCAGCAATGAGAGCTGCAAGCCCGGCGATCCGGCCTTTGCACGCGCCACGTTCGAGCTGCTGGCAAAACCCAAAGCCTCGATCGACGCCGCGGTGAAGGTCGCGCAGGACGCCGGCTACGAGACCATCGCGCTCGGCGCCGATCTCGAAGGCGAGGCCCGCGAGGTTGCGGCCGAGCATGCGCGGTTGGCGCTGAAGGCGCGCAGCGAGGGCAAGCGCGTCGCGATCGTCTCCGGCGGCGAGCTTACGGTGACGGTGCGCGGCAACGGCCGCGGCGGACCCAACCAGGAATATGCGCTGGCGCTCGCCGGCCTGCTCAAGGATACGCCCGACATCGCGGCGCTCGCCGCCGACACCGATGGCGCCGATGGCGGTGCCGGCAGCGCGACCGACCCCGCCGGCGCCATGATCGACCAGGCGACCTTCGCCAAGATGAAATCGATCGGCCTCGATCCGAAGGCCTATCTCGAGAACAACGACGCCACCGGCTTTTTCGCGCAGACCGGCGATCTGCTGTTGACCGGCCCGACGCTGACCAATGTGAATGATGTCAGGGTGATTTTGGTGGATTGAGGCGCCTTGTCATTCCGGGGCAGCCCGCAGGGCTGAACCCGGAATCCATTCAGCCGCGAAGCTTGCGGCGCAATGGATTCCGGGCTCTCGCTTCGCGAGCCTCGGAATGACGAGCCCTCAAAACTCCTGCGCGAGCTTCGCCAGCATTTCCAGCAGCGCGGCGTGGTTGGCCGGGCCGAGCACCTCGATCAGCCGCGCCTCGTGCTTGTTGGCGACGAGCTTCTTGGCGCGCGCCAGCACGGCGCGGCCCTTGTCGGTGAGGACCAGGATGTGGGAGCGGCGGTCATTGGTGGAGCGCATCCGCGCGCAAAGGTCGCGGCTCTCCAGCGCGTCGAGCATCGCGACGAAATTCGGCCGAAGGATGCCGAGCGTGTTGGCGATCTCGGTCTGGTTGCGACCCGGGTTCTTGTCGAGCAGCAGCAGCACCGAGAACTGCGCCGGGGTCAGTTGCAGCGGCGCCACGCAGCGCAGGAAGTCCTCGAATACCTTGAGCTGCGCCCGCTTCAACGAATAGCCGAGCAAACCTGACAGTTCGCCCAATTGCAGCATGCTGTCGTCCCCGGCAGGATCGACCGGTTCCCGACGCGTGGCGCGCGGAGACCTGACGACATCGGAGGCGGTCTTGGAAACAGTCATCGCTCCAGGCTCGCAATCCCGGTACAAAAACCCCGCGGGACGCTCGGGGATCTTGAGATTATATCCAATAATTGTTATCCGCTATATCTAATATCGACGGCTATCAACAGCCGATATCGGCCGACCCGACCGGCACAGCCGGTTGCGACGGCCCGACGCTTAAGGGGGAGCGCTCGGCCTTGAACACAACGATCATGCTGTTCCTGCTGCAGGACGGCATCACCAATGGCGCGATCTACGCACTGCTTGGGCTGGCCCTGGTGCTGGTGTTCGCGGTGACGCGGGTGATCCTGATCCCGCAGGGCGAATTCGTGACCTATGGCGCGCTGAGCTACGCCATGCTGGCGACCGGCCAGGTGCCCGGCACCGTGCGGCTCGCGGTCGCGATGGGGCTCGTCGCCTTCGCCCTCGACCTGTTCTTCGCGCGCAAGGCGCTGCACGCCAGCAAGGTGATGCGCTCCGTCGCGCTCAACATCGCCTTCCCGTTCGCGCTGCTTGGCCTGACCTATGCGCTGGTCGGCCCCAACACGCCGATCGCCGTCAACATCGCGCTGGCGCTGCTGATCGTGGCGGCGATCGGGCTGTTCCTCTACCGCATCGCGTTCCAGCCGATCGCGCACACCTCCGTGCTGGTGCTGTTGATCGCCTCGGTCGGCTGCCATCTGGCGCTACAGGGCCTCGGCCTGGTGTTCTTCGGTGCCGAAGGCCTGCGCGGCCCGGCGCTGTCGAACGCCGCGGTGACCGCGGGCCCGCTGCGTTTCACCGGCCAGAGCCTCGCGGTGTACGGCCTGACGGTCGGCTTCATCGCCGCCCTTTGGCTGTTCTTCGGCTACACCAGGACCGGCAAGGCGCTGCGCGCCACCGCGGTCAATCGGCTCGGCGCCCGCCTGGTCGGCATCCGCACCACGCTGTCGGGCCAGATCGCGTTCCTGCTCGCATCCGTGATCGGCGCGATCTCCGGCATCCTGATCGTGCCGATCACCACGCTCTACTACGACACCGGCTTCCTGATCGGCCTGAAGGGTTTCATTGCCGCCATCATCGGCGGCCTGGTCAGCTATCCCCTGACCGCGGTCGCGGCCATCGTGGTCGGCATCGTCGAGGCCTTCTCGTCGTTCTACGCCAGCAACTTCAAGGAAGTCATCGTGTTCACGCTGATCCTTCCCGTCCTGGTGCTGCGCTCGCTCGCAGCGCCCCAGGTCGAAGAAGAGAAGGATTGAGCGCGATGACGCAGCGGCTGCCTCTGATCATCTTCGCGCTCGCGATGGCGGTGATCCCGCTGCTCCCGGGCGTCCCGCCGTTCTGGATCGTGCTGCTCGACAATATCGGCCTCGCCGCGCTGGTGGCGATGGGGCTGGTGCTGCTCACCGGCGTCGGCGGCCTCACTTCGTTCGGACAGGCCGCGTTCTGCGGCTTCGGCGCCTACACCACGGCGGTGCTGACCACAGCCTATGGCGTCTCGCCCTGGCTGACCTTGCCGGCATCGCTTCTGGTCAGCGGCATCGCGGCGGTGCTGCTCGGCCTCGTCACGGTGCGGCTGTCGGGCCATTACCTGCCGCTCGGCACCATCGCCTGGGGCATCGGCCTGTTCTATCTGTTCAGCAAGCTGGAATTCCTCGGCCGCAATGACGGCATCTCGGGCATTCCGCCGCTCTCGATCGGCTCGTTCAAGATGCTGAGCCCGGATGCGATCTATTACGCGATCTGGGTCGCGGTGCTGCTCGCCGCGCTCTTGACCATGAACCTGCTGGATTCCCGCACCGGGCGTGCGATCCGCGCGCTGCGGCGCGGGCATGTCGCGGCGGAAGCGTTCGGCGTGCAGACGCCGCGCGCCAAACTGCTGGTGTTCATCTATGCGGCCGTTCTGGCCGGCCTGTCCGGTTGGCTCTATGCGCATTTCCAGCGCGCCGCAAACCCGACGCCGTTCGGCGCGCAGGCCGGCATCGAATATCTGTTCATCGCCGTGGTCGGCGGTGCCGGCTACGTCTGGGGCGGCGTGCTCGGCGCGGCCATCGTCGTGATCCTCAAGGAAGTGCTGCAAAGCTACCTGCCCTACATCTTCGGCGGCCAGAGCCAGCTCGAGACCATCGTGTTCGGCATCATGCTGGTGCTGCTGTTGCAGCTCGCGCCGCAGGGCGTCTGGCCCTGGCTGATGTCGCGGCTGCCGTTCAAGCCCGCGCGCAAGACGCCTGATACGTCGGTGAAGCTGGAGCATCCCGAGCGCGCTGCCGGCTCGTCGCCGGTGCTGCTGCATGTCGAGAAGGCACGGAAGCAGTTCGGCGGCGTGGTCGCGGTGAACGACGTCTCGTTCGACGTCAACGCCCGCGAGATCGTCGCGCTGATCGGCCCGAACGGCGCCGGCAAGAGCACCACCTTCAACCTGATCACCGGCGTGCTGGCCACGACCGGCGGCAAGGTCTCGGTGCTCGGCAGGGAAGTTGCCAACGCCCCGCCCCAGGAGGTGGTCAAGCTCGGCGTGTCCAGGACCTTCCAGCACGTCAAGCTGGTGCCCGACATGACCGTGCTGGAGAACGTCGCGATCGGCGCCCATCTGCGCGGCTCGTCCGGCGCGATCTCCAGCATGCTGCGGCTCGACCGCGCCGACGAGGCGAGGCTTTTGGCGGAGGCCGCGCGGCAGATCGAACGCGTCGGCCTGTCCGACCAGATCGACCAGCTCGCGGGTTCGCTGTCGCTCGGCCAGCAGCGCATCGTCGAGATCGCGCGCGCGCTGTGCGTCGATCCGATGCTGCTGCTGCTCGACGAGCCGGCCGCCGGCCTGCGCCACATGGAGAAGCAGCGGCTGGCTGCGCTGCTGCGGCAATTGCGCGACGGCGGCATGTCGGTGCTGCTGGTCGAGCACGACATGGGCTTCGTGATGGATCTCGCCGACCGCATCGTGGTGCTCGATTTCGGCACCAAGATCGCCGAGGGCACGCCGGCCGCGATCAAGCGCAATCCCGACGTGATCAAGGCCTATCTCGGAGCCGCCGCATGACTGCGCTGCTATCGGTCGCCGACGTCCACATTTCCTACGGCAAGGTCGAGGCGGTACGCGGCGTCTCGCTCGACGTCGCCGACAACGAGATCGTTACCATCATCGGCGCCAACGGCGCCGGCAAGACCACGCTGCTCAACGCCATGATGGGCGTGCTGCCGCTAAAGGGCCGCACCAGCTTCGCTGGCGCCGACATGGCGCCGCTCGACATCGAGGACCGCGTCGCGAAGGGCTTGAGCCTGGTGCCCGAGCATCGCGAATTGTTCGGCACCATGAATGTCGAGGACAATCTCGAGCTCGGCGCGTTCCGGATCGCGAAGGCTGTCGCCGCGACCTCGCTGGAGCGGGTCTACACCCTGTTTCCGCGGCTCAGGGAGCGGCGCAAGCAGCTCGCCGGCACGCTGTCCGGCGGCGAGCAGCAGATGCTGGCGATGGGCCGCGCGCTGATGGGCGCGCCAAAACTCCTGATGCTGGACGAGCCGAGCCTCGGCCTCGCCCCGATCATCGTCGCCGACATCTTCCGCATCGTCGGCGAGCTCCGCGCAGCCGGGGTCTCGGTGCTGCTGGTCGAGCAGAATGCCCAGGCCGCACTACAGATCGCCGACCGCGCCTATGTGATGGAGCTCGGCGAATTCGTGCTGTCGGGCCCAGCCAAGGACATCGCCGCCAACAAGGGCGTCGCCGCGAGCTATCTCGGCTTCCAGCACGAGGGCGACAGCGCGATTTAGGAACGCGGGTACGTACGCGGATGGATCGCCAAGCGCGCCAATGTGAGGGAGCTCCCGGCGGTAGGGTTCCCTCCCCCCTTGCGGGGGAGGGTTAGGGAGAGGGGTGTCACACGGCATGCTCTTGCCGTACGCGCTTCAACTACGCGCGACCGAGATTGCGCTAGCGACAATCCCATCGATCATCTTGCCCGGGGCTTACCCCTCCCCCGCAAGGGGGGAAGCCCGCGCAACATGCCCACCTTACGCAATTTCGGGTGAACGCCTCTCCTGCCGAGGCTAAGAAAAAAAGCCGGTCTGCTTCAGGACCGGCTTCTTCGCTTCGTCCAAACCCGTGACTGGCTCACATCGCCGGGACGTACTTCCCGTCCTTGACCGTCAGCAGGATGCGCGAGCGGTCGTCGAGGCCGTAGCGGTCCTTTTCAGTCCAGTTGTAGACGCCCTGGCTCGCGACGATCTCCTTCTCGGAGATCAACGCCTGACGGATCGCCTCGCGGAATTCCGGCGTGCCGGGCTTGGCGGTCTTCAGCGCCGTCGGGATGATGCGGTTCAGCACCTGGAACGCGTCGTAGGAGTGGCCGGCGAACTGGCTGCGGCTGTTGGCGCCGTACTTGGCTTCATAGGCGGTGTTGAGCGCAAGGCCGGGCTTCTTGGTCAGCGCGCTGTCTGGCTGGGTCTCCGGCGACATCACCGGTCCCGCCGCCATGATGACGCCTTCAGCAGCAGCGCCCGCGATGCGGATGAAGTCCATCGTGGCTGCGCCGTGGGTCTGGTAGATCAGGCCCTTGTAACCGCGCTCGCGCAGCGCGGTTTGCGGCAGCGCGGCAGCGGTGCCCGAGGCGCCGATCAGGATGGCGTCCGGATTGGAGGCGACGAGCTTCAGCACCTGGCCGGCGACCGAGGTGTCGGGACGCGCGAAGCGCTCCTCGTCGGTCATGGTCAGGCCCATCGGTACGGCGTGGGCCTTGAAGTCGGTGACCCAGAGATCGCCATAGGAATCCGAGTAGCCGATATAGCCGACGGTCTTGATGTTGTGAGCCTTCATGTGCTCGTAGAGCGCCTTGGCCATGATCGACGCCGACTGCGGCAGGTCGACCGACCACTTGGCGCGGGCGTCGTTGATCGGGAACGGCGCCAGACCCAAATGCGGGATGCCGGCCTCGTTGGCGACCGTCGACACCGCGATCGTCGGCGGCGTGGTGCAGGAGCCCATGATGATGTCGGCCTTGGACTCGGTGACGAAGCGCCGCGCATTGGTGGTCGCGGCCGTCGGATCGCCGCCGTCATCGAGCACGATCAGCTTCAGCGGCACGCCGCCGATCTCCTTCGGCACGAAATCGAGCGCGTTGCGCTCGGGGATGCCGAGCGCCGCGGCCGGCCCCGTGGTCGAGATCGAAATGCCGATGGTGATCTCATTGGTCTGCGCCTGCGCGGACATGCCCGGCAGCGCGAAAGCTGCTGCGAGCACCGCGGCGGCGAGAGTGGCCTTCCTCATTCATTCCTCCCTGCGGATATGTTTTTTGGGTTTAAACCGGTTTCGCGGGCCAATTCAGCCCCTTCTTTAGAGCATGATCCGGAAAAGTGGAAACCGGTTTTCCAGGAGAGTCATGCTCCAAAAGTCGAGTCACGAAGGGCGGCACGTCAGCCTTTCATGAACAAGTTCAGCCGCTCATGAAGCGGTCGATGATCTCCTGCGGAAATGGCGCCGATTTCAGCCTGTCCGGATCGTCCGGATGGCGGCCGACCAGCACCCTGGTCTCGAAGGCCTCGATCGCAAGCTGCTCGCCCTTGAACACGCGGTGCACCACCTCGAAGCTCGAGCGCTTGATGCTCTCGATCCGGGTCTCGATGGTAATCCAGTCGCCATGGGTCGACGGGATGTGGAATTTCGCCCTTGTGTCGACCATGGGAATGCCGACCAGGCCGTATTTGTGGACCAGATCCTGCTTCGAGCAGCCGGCGGCTTCGAACATGATCGAAGTCGAGTCGTCGAACATCGCGAAGTAGCGCGGGTAATAGACGATGTTGGCGGGGTCGCAATCGCCCCACTGGATCTGCACGTCGCGCCGGTGGATGAACATGGTTTATCCCTCGATTGATCGTGATCGATCCGGAACGGCGTTTCGCGCCGTTCCGGATCATGCGTCAGCGCGGGGCCATCCGGAGCGCGGCATCGAGCCGCACCACTTCGCCGTTCAGATAGGGATTGTCGATCATGTGCAGCGCCAGCGAAGCGAACTCGTCGGCCTGGCCGAGCCGGCGCGGGAACGGGATCGCGGCGGCGAGCGAGTCCTGGGCCTCCTGCGGTAGGCCGGCAAGCAAGGGCGTCATGAAAAGGCCGGGCGCGATCGTCAGCACGCGGATACCGAACTGCGCGAGTTCGCGCGCGATCGGCAAGGTCATCGCGACGATGCCGCCCTTGGACGCCGAATAGGCCGCCTGCCCGATCTGTCCGTCGTAGGCCGCGACCGAGGCGGTCGAGATCACGACGCCGCGCTCGCCGGTCGCCTGCGGCTCGAGCTTCGACATCTCGGCGGTGGCAAGCCGCAGCATATTGAAGGAGCCGAGCAGATTGACCTTGATCACCTTGTCGAAGTCGGCCAGCGCCATCGGCCCTTCGCGGCCGATCACGCGCTTTGCCACGCCGATGCCGGCGCAGTTCACCAGCACGCGCGCCGGGCCATGCGCCTTGGCGGCGGCAGCGACCGCAGCCTCCGCGGCAGCGGCGTCGGCAACGTCGCAGACAACGGCAATGCCGCCGATCTCCGCCGCGACGCTCTCGGCGAGCTTGGCGTTGAGGTCGCAGACCGCGACCTTGGCACCCTGCGCGGCCAGCCGGCGCGCGGTCGCGGCACCCAATCCCGATGCACCGCCGGTGACGATGGCGGCCTGGTCCTTCAACTGCATGGCGTTCTCCTGTTCGAAACTAGACTGACGTGATCACCGATGCCGGCGGCACCGGCGCATAGAGCGCGTCGATGATGTCAGTGCGATGCTCCAGCACCGCGCGCTGGTTGATCGAGCCCTTGTCGGTGACCTCGCCGCGATCGATCGACAGCGGGCCGTCGAGCAGGATCGCCCGCGCGATCCGGTTCGACGAGCCGGTTGCGCTCGCAAGCACACGCGCGAAACGTTCACGGAAGGCGGCGCGCACCAGCGGATCATTGGCCGCGGCCATGACGTCGTTCGCGGCAAGCGCCGGATTGATCAGGCGGCAGCCATCGAGATCGAGGATCACGATCGCCGCGAGCTCGTCGCGGTTGATTCCCGCGATCACGACGTCGCGCACCAGCGGCGCGCAAGCGCCGACGAAGCGCGCCCGCAACGGGCCGACGCTGACCCAGGTGCCGCTCGCCAGCTTGAAATCCTCGGCGATGCGGCCGTCGAAATCGAACCCGGCATCGAGATTGGCGGGATCGGCGGGCTTCAGCGCATCGCCGAACTTGTAGAACCCCTCCTCGTCGAAGGCTTTCGCGGTCAGCTCGGGCTGCCGCCAGTAGCCCGGCGTCACGTTCGGCCCCTTGGCGCGGACCTCAAGCTTGCCGTTGTTGGGCACCAGCTTCGCGTCATTGCCTGACACCGGCAGGCCGACATGGCCGGAGCGGCTGGTATCGGGACGCACCGACATGAAGAACGGCGAGGTCTCTGTGGCGCCGAGCCCGGTGAGCATCGGTACGCGATAGCCCTTCTCCTGCACCGCGAGCGCATCGAGGCTGTTCCAGACGAACGGCGACAGCGCGGCGCCCGAAAAGAACATCGCATGCAGCCGGTGGAAGAATTTCTCCCTCAAGGCCTCGTCGTCGCGCAGGTAGGGCAGCAGCGATTCATAGCCCTTCGGCACGTTGAAATAGACCGTCGGCGAGATCTCGCGCAGGTTTCGCACCGTCTCCTCGATGCCGCCGGGCACCGGCTTGCCGTCATCGAGATACATCGAGCCGCCATTGTAGAGCGTCAGCCCGACATTGTGATTGCCGCCGAAGGTATGATTCCACGGCAGCCAGTCGACGATCACGGGCGGCTCGTCCTTGAGGAATGCCAGCGTCTCGCGCAGCATGACCTGGTTGGCGCAGATCATGCGCTGGGTGTTGATGACGGCCTTGGGATTGCCGGTCGAGCCCGACGTGAGCAGGAATTTCGCGATCGTGTCCGGACCGACGGCGGCATGGATCGCGTCGAGGCGCGGATCCTCGGGCGTTGCCATCAGATCGGCGAGCGCCGTCACCGTGCGGCTGGGCACCGCCCCGCGGCTTGCCGCGATCTCGACGTCGGCCCCGACATTGGCGCGCAACGCGTCGGCGAACTTGTCGGCATCGTCGACGAAGACCAGGCCGGGTGTCAGAAGCTTGATGACGTAGCCGAGCTTGCCGTAGTCGCGCGACACCAGCGAATAGGCCGGCGACACCGGGCAGAACGGAATTCCGGCATACAACGCACCGAGCGCGATCAGTGCGTGATCGATCGAATTGCCCGACAGGATCACGATCGGCCGCTCGGCGGACAGCCCGCGCGCAAGCAATGACGAAGCGATCCGGCGCGTGGCGTCATACAATTGCGCGTAGGTGATCTGCCGCCAGCCCCCACCGGCCGCGCGCTCGGCCATGAACACGCGGCTCGGCTCAACCGCCGTCCAGTGATGCAGACGGTCGGTCAGGCGAACCGGAAAATCGGCGAGCTTGAGTTTCGGGCGAAGATAGATCGTGCCATCGTCGCGGCGCTCGACGGTGACGGCGGGATTGCCGAACGAGATCGGGCGTAGCGGGTGCGCAGCCGCGGTGGATGCAGACGGCGATGTGTCAGCCTTGGCGGTCATGTTGGCTTCACCTTGGCGGTCTTGCGATCCAGGAAAGCGCGGATCCGCTTCTTGGCTTCCTTGTCGCTCTGCGCCACCGTGGCCATCAGCGATTCCATCAAGAGGCCGGTCTGTGGATTGGCCTCCGCGATCATCGGCAGTGCCTGCAACACGGCGAAATTGGTCAGCGGTGCGTTGGCGGCGACGCGCTCGGCGAGCTCGAGGGCCTTGGGCAGCGCACCATCGGCCTCGGTGAGATATTGCGAGAAGCCGTAGGCGGCGCCCTCGGTCGCCGAATAGACCCGGCCGGTCAGCATCATGTCGGCCATCCGCGGCACGCCGATCAGGCGCGGCAACCGCACCGATCCGCCGCCGCCGACGAAGATGCCGCGCTGGCCCTCGGGCAGCGCGAAATAAGCGGACGGCTCGGCGACCCGGATATGCGCCGCGCAGGCCAGCTCCAGCCCGCCGCCGATCACCGCGCCCTTCAGCGCGGCGATCACGGGCACCCGGCAATACTGGATGCGGTCGAACACCCGGTGCCACATCTGGGAATGCACCAGGCCCTCGGTAGCATCGCGTTCGGTGAGTTCGGAAAGATCGAGGCCGGACGAGAAATGATCGCCGACACCGTGGATGACGACCGCGCCGACGTCCTCAGGGATCGCCGCAAAGCAATCCCGCAGCGCCAGGATGATGCCGTCATTCAGCGCATTGCGCTTGGCGGGCCGATTGAGCCCGACCGTCAGCACCGCCCCCTGCGTCTCGATCCTGAGCAGCGAGGCGTCGCCCGTGTCGGCAGCGTTTCCCATGGCGTTATTGTTTCCTGTTCAGAATAGTTATGTTTTATAACTATAATGGCGGGAGTCAATATGGGACGTTTTGCGGGTTGGCGCGTTCGCCGGTACGCGCAAATCTCCATCCCACTCGCGGTGTCGTCACCCGCGCTGCGGGTGATCCAGTATTCCAGAGGCAGCAGTGCTTGAGCCGAGAGGCCGCGGCGTACTGGATCGCCCGGTCGAGCCGGGCGACGACAGCGTGGGTGGGTCACAACACCTGATGCACGTCGATCACGACACGGTCGGCGTGGCGGGCGGCGGAGCCGATGAAGATGTGCTCCATCAGCCAGCGGTACTTCTCGGCGCCGGTCTCGAATTTCGGCACGGTGCGGAAATAGATCAGCTTGGGGTCGACCGGCTCGCCACGCTTGAGCTTCTCGAGCAGCTCGACCGGACCGAAGCGGATGCCCTTGTTCTCGACATAGACCACCGCGCCGTCGTCGGTTTCGAAAGCATATTTTGCTTCCAGGTCGATCAGCTCGTTGGGCCGGATGATCTGGAAGTCGGCGCCGAACGGCAACACCTTGCCGTTGATCCCCTCGCCTTTCACCTCGCCGCCGATGATCGGAATGATGCGGCGGACGCCGGTGCCGATATCGCCGGCGGATGTCACCTCGGCGATCCGGGCGGTGATGGTGAAGACGTATCTGGTCTGGAGTTCGGGATTCATAGGGAACCTATTTATTGAGGCATGATCCCTTTCGGAAAACCGGACCCCACTTTCCCGGGATCATGCCTAGCCTATCATGCGCTGCGGCAGCCAGGTCGCGAGCAGCGGGAACAGGATCAGGATCACCAGCCGGATCAGGTCGGTGATCACGAAGGGCAGCACGCCGACGAAAATCGTCGACATGTTGACGTCCTTGATCACGCTCTTGATCACGAACACGTTCATGCCGACCGGCGGATGGATCAGGCCGAGCTCGACCGTCATGACGATGATGATGCCGAACCAGATCGGATCGAAGCCGAGCGCGGTGACCACCGGGAACACGATCGGCACGGTGAGGATCACCATCGCCATCGCGTCCATCAGGCAGCCGAGCACCAGATACATCAGGAGGATCAGCGCCAGCACGCCATAGGGTCCGATCCCGAGACCGGTGAGGAACTCGGTCACGTTCTGCGGCGTCTGGGTGATGGTGAGGAAATAGCCGAAGCAGAGCGCACCGATCAGCACGGTGAAGACCGCCGCGGCGGTGCGGGTCGCCTGCAACAGCGATTGCAGGATGCCGTCCTTGGTCAGCTTGCCCCTGAGGATTCCGATGATGAACGCGCCGACCGCACCGACCGCGCCGGCTTCGGTCGGCACGAAGAAGCCGCCATAGAGGCCGCCGATCACGAACAGGAACAGCAGCAGCGGCGACCAGACGTCGCGCATCGCGACAAGACGCTCATGCCACGACGCCTTCTTTCCCGCCGGCAGGAAACCGGGCCGGGTGACACCGATGATGCCGATCGTGACCATGTGCATCAGGATCGCGAGCAGTCCGGGGATCACGCCGGCGATGAACAGCTTGCCGATGTCCTGCTGGGTGATGATGCCATAGACCGCCAGCACCGTGGACGGCGGCAGCATCGCGCCGAGCGTGCCGCCGACCGCGATCACGCCGGTCGAGAACGACTGCGGGTAGCCGAAGCGGCGCATCTCCGGATAGGCCACCGCCGAGAAGGTCGCAGCCGTTGCGACCGACGAGCCCGAGATCGCGGCGAACCCGCCGCAGGCCGCGATGGTCGCGATGCCGAGCCCGCCCTTCCAATGGCCGACGAAGGTATTGGCGGCCCGGAACAGCTCGCGGCTGATGCCGGAGACGGAGACGAAGGCGCCCATCAGCAGGAACATCGGGATCACGCCGAACGAATAATCCGTCACCGTGCGCATCGTGGTCTGGCCGACCAGTTTCAGCGCCGGCGCAAAGCCGGTGAGATAGCCGAAGCCTGTGATGCCGACGAGGCCCATTGCCATACCGACAGGCACACGCAACAGCATCAGCGCGAACAGGCAGACGAAGCCGATGACGGCGACGGCCTCGGGACTCAGATCAAGACTCATGGTTTCAGACTCATGGCCGTCTACTCCGCGGTCTTGATCTTGGCATCGTGGATATCCTCCGGATGGAAGATCAGGCGGTAGGTGCGGATCGCGATCAGCAGCACGGCGGAGACGTCGCCGATCCACGACACCAGGAAGAACGGCCAGACCGGCACGCCGAGATCCATGGTGACGATGTGGCTGCTCCTGGTGTCGATCACCTTGTCGACCAGCGTGTAGGTCTGCACGCTCACCACGAACAGCAGCACCAGGGTGGCGAAGATGTCGATCCAGCGCTGGTAGCGCGGCGAGGCGTTGGCCCAGACCAGATCGACCGTGATGTGGGTGCCGCGATAGCTGGTCGCCGCGATGCCCCAGAAGATCAGGATGCCGAGCAGGAACTGGCCGAAATTGTAGTAGTCCGGGATCGTCACCGCGAAGAATTTGCGCATGAACACCGCAACGAAGGTGTTGAGCGCGACGACGCCGACGAAGAACGCCGCCACCCATTCGATCGAATCGATGAAGCGGTCCATGACATTCTTGCGCACCGGCTCGGGCGGACCGGTGATCGCACCGTCTTGGGAGATTTCGGTGGTTGCAGCCATGGCTCGAGATCCTACCCCCACGTCATGGCCGGGCTCGTCCCGGCCATCCACGTCTTCGTTCCGTTGATCAGTAAGGCGTGGATGCCCGGGTCAAGCCCGGGCATGACGACCGCATTTGCCTCGGCAGTTCGCCTAGAGCCCCGCCCCGTACTTCTTCAGCGTGGCCTGTAGATCGGCGTCGATCTTCTCGGCATCGCCGCCGGCCTTCTTCACCGCCTCGGCCCAACTGTCGTGCAGCGGCTTGACCGCCTTCTTCCACTCCGCGAGTTGCTCCGGCGTCAGCGGATAGACCTCATGCCCCGGCAGCGCCTTCATCTTGGTGCGGCCGTTGGCTTCGAAGTCGGTCCAGGGATCGGTGACCTTGGAGGCCCATTCCGGCGAGCAGTGATCGTCGATCACCTTCTTCTGGGCATCCGACATCGAATTGTATTTGGCGAGGTTCATGTTGTAGGTGAACACCGTCGTGTAGAGCGGCACGTCCATGTGGTACTTCACCACCTTGTCGATACCGAACAGGAAGATCGAGCCCCATGGGAAGGTGATCTCGTCGGCCACGCCGCGCTCGATCGCGTCGCGCGATTCCGGCGCGGAGGCCTGCACATTGGTGCCGCCGAACATCTTCACCATCTCGCCGATCGTGCTCTGCGCCGGGCGCACCTTGACCCCGCTGAGATCGCTCGGCAGCACGATCTTCTTCTTGCCGTGCAGCGCGCCCGGATCATGGATGAAGGCGAAGCAGAGCTTGGTGTCCTTCATCTCGGTCGGCGCATATTTGTGATACCACTCGTTCAGCGCCAACGTGCCCTTCTTGCCGTCCGAGAACACGAACGGCAGCTGGCCGGCGGCCGCGATCGGGAAACGGCCGGGCTGATAGCCCGGATTGACGTAGGTGACGTCGGCGATGCCGTCGCGCGCCATGTCGTAGTGGTCGAATGCCTTGCCGAGCTGCTCGGACGGAAACACGGTGACCTTGATGGTGCCGCCCGATGCCTTCTCGATATCGGCGGCCCAGGCCTGCGTCGCCGGCACCAGCGGATGCGCCGGCGGCACCCACAGCGACACCTTGAGATTGACGGTCTTGTCCTGCGCCAGCGCAGGTCCAATGGCGGGACCCGCGGCCGGTATGACGGCGGCTGCCATCAGCAGCGCCAGCACTGTTTTCCTCATCACGCCTCCTCCTCTCCATGACGGCGGGCTTCGTGCCCGGTCTCGTTACTTAACATGTTATCTATTTTGCCCGCATATTCAAGACGGAATATGCGAGGCGGACGCCTGGTCGCACCCGGGTCCACCGCCATCTTGCGCTGCGGCGAAGCCATCTCCCGCGGCAGATCGATCTTGCCAAACCTGTTATATGATATAGTTGCCATGGCAAGTTGACGGTGACCGCCCGGCGCGGGCGCCCGGCTCAAGCCTATCCGATCGGGAGGAGCAGGTATTGCGGACAAAAGTAGCAATCATAGGCGCAGGTCCGGCCGGACTGTTGCTTGGGCAACTACTTCATACTTTCGGCGTGGACAACGTCATTCTCGAACGGCAGACCCCGGAATACGTGCTGGGGCGGATTCGCGCCGGCCTGCTCGAGGAGGGCACGGTGTCGCTGCTCGAGAGCGTCGGCGCCGCCACCCGGCTGCACCAGGAGGGCCTGGTCCATCACGGCGTCGAGCTGGCCTTTGGCGGCGCGCGGCACCGCATCGACATGCACGCGGCGACCGGCAAGACCGTGACCATCTACGGCCAGACCGAGGTCACGCTCGATCTGATGAACGCACGCAAGGCGGCCGGCCTGACCACGGTCTACTCCGCCGCCGACGTCAAGCCGCACGACTTCGACACCGATCATCCGCGCGTCACCTACGTCAAGGACGGCGTCAGCCACGAAATCACCTGCGATTTCATCGCCGGCTGCGATGGTTTCCACGGCATCAGCCGCGCCAGCGTTCCCACCTCGGCGATCACCAGCTACGAGCGGGTGTACCCGTTCGGCTGGCTCGGCATCCTCTCGGAGACGCCGCCGGTCTCGCCGGAATTGATCTACAACAACCACGAACGCGGCTTCGCGCTGTGCACGATGCGCTCGACCCATCGCAGCCGCTATTACGTGCAGTGCCCACTCGACGATCATGTCGACCAGTGGTCGGACGAGCGGTTCTGGGATGAATTGAAGCGCCGCCTCGACCAGAAGGCCGCCGACGAGATCGTCACCGGCCCCTCGATCGAGAAGAGCATCGCGCCGCTGCGCAGCTTCGTCGCCGAACCGATGCGCTTCGGCCGGATGTTCCTGGCCGGCGACGCCTCGCACATCGTGCCGCCTACCGGCGCCAAGGGGCTCAACCTCGCCGCCAGCGACGTGCATTATCTGTCGCAGGCGCTGCGCGAATATTACGACGAGAAATCCTCAGCCGGCATCGACGGCTATTCGGCCAGAGCGCTGGCGCGGGTCTGGAAAGCGGTGCGCTTCTCCTGGTGGATGACCTCGATGCTGCACAGATTCCCCGACGAGGGCGAATTCGCCGCGCGCATCCAGATCGCCGAGCTCGACTACCTCGTCAGTTCGAAGGCGGCGTCGACCTCGCTATCGGAGAATTATGTGGGGCTGCCGTTCTAGCGCGCGCCGTTTCGTTCGTAGAGCAACCGCGCTGTTGCAACATCAGTCGTCATACCCCGCGCATGCGGGGTATCCAGTACGCCGGAGCAAGCCCTTCGTGCTTTCAAACGCCCACGCAAATCCCGTTTAAAACTTTGTAGGCGGTGAAACCGTCGTCGACATCGCGTTCAATGGCGTCAACGCAATCGCCATATGCGAGCTTGAGATGACCACCGACACGCAAATCGCGCCTGACATTTCCCAAGACGTCCCTGAAGGCTTCGAGCCGCTGTTCCGCAAGAGCCCGCTCACCGAGCCCTGGGAGCCGCTTTACCAGAAGAAGACCGAGCGGTCCGTCGTCATCGGCCTGCGGCTGGCGCGGGCGCATACCAACGGCCGCGGCCTGATCCATGGCGGGTTGATCGCGGCACTTTCCGACAACGCGATGGGCTACAGCTGCGGCCAGGCGACTGGCTGGACCACCTCGTATGTAACGATCTCGCTCACGGTCGATTTCGTCGGCACCGCCAATGTCGGGCAATGGCTTTCGATCGAGAGCGATGTGATCAAGACCGGCAGCACGATCTGCTTCGCACAGAGCCTGATCAAGGCCGATGGCGTAACGATCGCGCGCGCCAGCGGCACGTTCCGCGTGGTGCCGAAGAAGCCGGCGGTGAGCCAAGCGACTTCGAGCTGAACTAGCTGAAATGCCAGTCGGTGATCTCGGTGACGAGATCGATGAAGGTCCGCACCTTCGCCGACAACAGCCGGGACGTCGGGTAGACCACATGGATCGGCACCGGCGGCTGCTCGAACGCGGCGAGCACGATTCGGACCCGTTTCGCCTTCAGCGATTCGGCCGCCTGATAGGCCATCACCCGGGTCAGTCCGCCGTCCTGCTCGGCGAACTGGATGGCGGCATCCGAACTGTTGCTGGTGAACCGCGGCGTCGGGGTGATGCGGATCTCCTGGCCGTCCTCCATGAAGCGCCAGTCCGGCGTCGCGGTCATGGCGCCGAACTGGATGGTGTCATGGGAGGCCAAGTCGGCCGGCCGCTTCGGCTCGCCGCGGCGCTTGAGATAGCCATGCGACGCCACCACGATGCGACGCATCTGGCCGACATGCCGTGCCACCAGGGTCGAATCCGGCAGGTGCCCGAGCCTGACCGCGAGGTCGACGCCGTCCTCGACCAGGTTGATCCGGCGATCCGACAGCCGCAGGTCGACGCCCACGTCCGGATAGCGCTTCAGGTAGGCGGAGACGACCGGGCTGACATGCAGCCGCCCGAAGCCGAACGGCGCCGAGATCGCCAGCCGGCCTTCCGGGCGGGTGCGCTCGCTCTCCACCGCGTCCTCGGCTTCCTCGACATCGGCCAGGATCCGCCGCGCCCGTTCCAGATAGCGCGCGCCGGCATCGGTCAGCGTCACCTGCCGCGTGGTCCGCTGCAACAGCCGCGCCCCAAGCCGCTCCTCCAGCGCCGCGATCAGCCGCGTGATGCCAGATGGCGACAGGCCGAGCTTGCGGGCGGCGGGGGCGAACCCTTGCAGGTCGGCCACCGCGACAAAGGCCTGCATGGCGTCGATCCGGTCCATGGCGTTATTGCATATTCGGCAACAGTGAAGTGTCAATTCACAAGATTGCCTACAAACCAGAAATAGCCAAGTTACGGTTCTTGAACGGCCGCTTTGTCGCCCGTGGCGGGAGGCTTAGATGTCAGAGGTTCGCAGCTATTCGAGCGATGTCGGGTTCACCCCTGCGGTGAAGGAAATCCAGACCCGCAAGGGTTCGCGGGCGACCCATGCCGAGGTCGAGGCTCATGGCGGCTGGCAGACCGAAGTCGACGAGAACCTCGCGGCGTTCCTCGCCAACACCAACAGTTTCTATTTCGCGACCGCCTCTGCGGACGGGCAGCCCTACATCCAGCATCGTGGCGGGCCGAAGGGGTTCGTCAAGGTGCTCGACAAGCACACCATCGCGTTCGCCGATTACAGCGGCAACCGGCAGTTCATCACCCAGGGCAATCTCTCGGAGAACCCGAAGGCCTATATCTTCGTGATGAATTATGCGTATCGGCAGCGCGTGAAGATCTGGGGCGAGGCGCGCGTCGTGGAGGACGATCCGGCCCTGACGCGCGCGCTGATGCCGCAGGGCTATCGCGCGCGGCCCGAGCAGGTGATCCTGTTCAAGGTCGCGGCATGGGACACCAACTGCCCGCAGCACATCCCGCAGAAGTTCGATGCCGCTGATGTCGCCACCGCGCTCAGCTCGCGCGATCAGCGTATCGCCGAGCTGGAGGCGGAGCTGGCCGCGTTGAAGGGCCAGCCCGTACCGGTTGCGTCGGCTTAAGCCGCCTGCTGCTGCAACGGCTCCCAGGCGAATTCCGGATAGTATTGCTGCATCATCCGGCCGACATAGGCGGTGAGATTGTCGAACTTCTTGGTCCGTTGGCGCAGCGGCGAATCGAAGAACGGGGTCAGGATTCCCGCCAGCGCGCCGAACGCCGTGGCATCGGTACCGCAGGGTGCGTTGCCCATCAGATAGGGCTTGTCGCCGAGCTGCACCGACAGTGCGAACAGCGAACGCATGGCGACATCGACGTCCTCGTCGGGGCCATGACGGCCAAGCCCGCTCAAGAGATAGTTCTCGGCAACCCGAAACTGGGCGTCCTCGCGCATCTTGTCGCGCATGTGATCGGGCGCGCCGTCGAAGAAATGCGCCGGCCCCTTGGCGAAATTGGTGTCGTCGACCCAGCGCGCGCCGACCAGCGCCCAATAGATGTGATGCTCGATCATGCGCTCGAAGGCCCAGGCCTGGGCGCGCGCCTGCAAGCTCAGCGGCGCATCGAAGTCGAAGCCGTATTTGCCCTCGATATGGGCGCGGATGAAGGTCGAATCGGCGATCGTCTCGCCGTCATCGGAAATGAACGGCAGCTGGCCCTTCGGAGAGGCCGGCGGCATCGCCTTTTCCTTGGTGTAGGCAAGCCCGGCCATCTTGAGCTGGACCTCGGTCTTGGTCACGAAGGGGCTGATTTCCGGCAGACCGAAGCCCGCGCCAAAGCCAAAAAGCGTAATCATATGAAGCTCCCGATCGCCTGTGGTCGTGAATTGAAGCTAGCCGCCCCCTGCTGCCAGCATGGTGTCAGCAGTAATGGCATTCACTGCCGAGCGGGCCTGCGGGTGCGAGGCGGCGAACCGCCCCGCGAACGCGCTTGACCAGCCGTTCCCGCCCGTAGGACCAGGCTGCGCTGATCGACTGTGCGACCAGCGCCACCAGGGCCCAGCGCAGATCGCCGGAGGTGGAGTAGACCGTGACCAGTTGTTCCAGCGCAAAGCTCCGCGCTTGCCGGAAACCGAGTTCATCAAGATTCGTCATGGACAAATTCCCTTCACTTGAGGTGTTGTCCTGATATAGCCCCCACCTGCTGCCAACATGCTGTCAGCAGCAGTGACAGGGGCGCGAAAAGGCGAAGCGTCGGGACATCGCGATATCCGTCAAGACACTCGTCAAGATTGCTGCCAAGAGAGTTGCCGAGAGAACTGCCATGAGACGCGCCGACCGGCTGTTTCAGATCATCCAGGTGCTCCGCCGCACCCGTAAGCCTTTGACTGCGGACGCGATCGCCGCCGAGCTCGAGACATCGAAGCGGACCATCTATCGTGACATCGCGAGCCTGATCGAGCAGCGGGTGCCGATCCGCGGCGAGGCTGGCATGGGCTACATCCTCGAGAAGGGGTTCGACCTGCCGCCTTTGATGCTGACACCCGACGAGATCGAGGCCTGCGTGCTCGGCGCGCAATGGGTGGTCGGCCACGCCGATCCGGCTTTAGCGCGCGCGGCCGAGGATTTGATGGCCAAGATCGCCGAGACCGTGCCGGACCGGCTGCGGCCGTTCGTGCTGGAGCCGGCGAGCCGGGCCCGCTCCGCCTGGAACCGGGAGCCCGACCGCATCGACATGGTCAGGACCCGCAGCCAGATCCATGAAGGCAAGAAGATCACGCTGAGCTATCGCGACGAGCACGGCCGCGACTCTGAACGAACGGTCTGGCCGATCGCGGTCGGCTATCACGAAGCGGTACGGCTGCTCGCCGCCTGGTGTGAGCTGCGCAAGGATTTCCGGAGCTTCCGCACCGACCGCGTGGTGACGGCTGTCTATCACGACGAGAAATATCCGGAGCGGCGCGACCTGCTCAGGGCGCGCTGGCGGCGCAGCCTGGTGTGGGAAGCGCCGAGGGACACCTGATGGCCGACAGCGAAATCGAAGCAGCGGAGACCAGCCCCTGCCAGTCCTGCGGCGCCTGCTGTAGCTATTCGGAGAACTGGCCGCGCTTCACCATCGAGGACGACGCCGAGCTCGACCTGATCCCACCGCAATTCGTCAATGCGCGACAGTCGGGCATGCGTTGCGAGGGCGACCGCTGCTCGGCGCTGTCGGGCCGGATCGGGGAAGCGACGCGCTGCGAAATCTATGCGGTGCGGCCGGAGGTGTGCCGGACCTGCCAGCCGGGCGACGCGGAATGCGCGATGGCACGGCGCCGGCACGGGCTGCCGCTCATCGCGAGCGCGCAGCCAATCTGACTGGACGTTACGCCGTGACCCTGTCGCTCACGTCCTCGTCGTCGAGTTCGTCATCGACAACGGGCGCGAAGGTCGACAGCGGCTTGGTCGACAGCGTGATCGGCTTGCGGCCGCCATGCGAAACGGCAGCGGCACGGACCGGCTCACGCGACAGCGCGTAGAGCGTCGACCCGACACGGCCGCCGGAATTGACCAGCTCCCACTCGCTGCAACTCGACGCGATCGCCACCGCGAGCGTGTGCAGATGGCTGCGCCGGTAGCAGAACAGCGCCAGCATCGCCCGGACATCGGGCGCGACATTGGCAACCAGCAGCGAAAGCCCGTTCGGATTGGCGCGGTACATCTGGCCGAGCAGGTCGTCCGCAACTGGGCAGGCATCGTTCTCGAAAGCGTCGCGGCTTGAAAACATTTGCAAATCCCCCTCAATCGGGAAGATGCCGCGCAATTCTCTAATGAAAGGTTAACCACGGCCTCCGGTCGCTTCCGAAGCCCCTTGCCCGTTGCACGCGAATCACATCCGCCCGCTGCGGGCGGGTGGTCGGCTGTTCGCAATGCGGGAAGCGGCGTAGGCCGGCCGCTCAGTTCGCGGCCATGTAGATCGACAGCGCGAAGCCGGTGAGGTGGTGCAGCGCCTGGTCGACCCCGATCAGGGTCCAGAACCAGGGATGGCCGGATTCCAGGGTGACGCCGAAATGCGACGCGCAGATGCCTTTGCAGCGATCGACGATGATGTGGATCACGAAGTCGACGAACGCGACGTACCAGAACCGCGGCGCCACCACCAGGATCAGCGCCAGCGCGACCGCGAGGTGGATCAGGCAATGCGCGAGCAACGGCATCGCCCAGCCGGTCTTCTGGTCCTTGCCGATCGCCATCCAGGCGTTCTGCAGCATGAAGTCGGCAATGATGTGCTTGGCCGTGAGAAGCAACATCCATCCCACCAGGGCACCAACCGACACCGACGATGACATGGCAGGAAACAACAAGCTGACGCCCTTTACTTCGATGAATGTGATTGCAAGAAATCCGGGTCAGGCCGTCAGCACAATTCCGCAAAACGAAGCGTGTCTCATTTATGACATCTCCGGCGGCGGAATGCACCTGCGGCTCCCTCGAAAATCACATCCCGGTTCTGGCGTCGATAGTGGCGATGGTCATGCGGCACCGCGGCACGGATCGATCGAAGTTAAGGTTACGGCAGGCCCGCCGGTTTGCATTCAACCCGGGGAGGTATATCGTCGGCCACATAGGAAATTTTCTTTCTTTTATAGTGATTTACGGTTTCGCCGGGCGGCGCCGATCCGGTTGCGGCGAAGTCCCGGACGGGTAATCAGCCATGAGTGCCGAAGCCCTCTCACCTTCGTCGATGCTGCCGCGGCCGCGTCCCCCGGTCGCCAAGAGCAACCGCGCACAGATCATCATCTTCACCCTGCTGACGCTGCTGCTGAGCGCGATTACCGTGGCTGGCGGCCGGGTCTGGCTGCGCAATTCCGAAACGCTGGTGTTCGCGGTCGGCGACGCCAAGGGTCCGGAGGCGAAATTCGCGGCCCGCCTCGCCACGGTGCTGAAGGCCAACTCGTCGCGGCTGCGGCTCAAGATTTCGCCGTACCCGGACAATGCCAAGGCGCTGGCGCAGTTCGACCGCCGCGACGCTTCGCTTGCGATCCTGCGCACCGACGCCAAGGTGCCGCCGCGCGCCCGCGCCATCGCGATCCTGGAGCATGACGTGGTGCTGGTGCTCAGCCCCGGCGGCAAGAAGATCAAGTCGCTGCCCGAGCTCAGGAAGAAGAAGATCGCGGTGGTCGGCGACGGCGAGAACAGCGTCAATTTCGTCCGCAGCGCGCTCGAGATATCCGACAGCCCGGATGCGGCGCAGCGAGTGCAGCAGGCACCGCCGAACACGCCGTTCGACAAATTGTTCGCCTCCGGCTTTGCCGCGGTGGTCGCGATCGAGCATGCCTCGAAGATCGTCAAGGACAAGACCTACGAGCAATATGCCAAGCGCACCGGCGGCTTCACGCTGAACGCGATCGACTCGGCCAAGGCGCTGGCGCGCAAATACCCGGCGATCTCGGAGGAGACCGTCGCGACCGGCATGCTGTCGGCCTCGCCTGTTATTCCCGACGACGACGTCGACACCATCGGGCTGGAATGGCTGCTGGTCGCGCAGTCCTCGATGTCCACCACGACGGCCGCCGAGCTCGCCCGCCTGGTCTACGAGAACAAGTCCGAGCTCGCGCTCGACGACGGCTTCGCCTCAAGGATCGAGCCGGCTGCGACCGACAAGGACGCCTTCATCGTCGCCCATCAGGGCGCCGCCGAATACATCAACGACGACACCAAATCGTTCATGGACCGCTACAGCGACGTGATGTATCTCGGCGCCGCCGCGCTCAGCATCATCGGCTCGATCTTCGCCGGGATCTACACCAAGATCACCCGCATCGCGCCGGAGAAGGCCAGCGAGCTGGCGGCGCGGATCCTCGACATCGGCGAACGCGTCGAGCACACCACCTGCGCCGATCATCTCGACGAATTGCAGGACGAGCTCGAGGCGATCCTGCGCGGCGCGGTGATCGGCCTGCGCGACGGCACCGTCTCCGGCGACGGGCTCGACACATTCAAGCTCGGCTACGAGCTGGTGCGCGACGAGATCGCGCTGCGCCGCGACCATCTCAAGCGCCACCCGGCGGCCCCGGACGATAATCTCGCGGTGGTGAAGAGCGCGAACGGCTGAGACCCAAGTCATTCGTTCGGCGTCGTCACCCGCGCATGCGGGTGATCCAGTATTCCCGAGGCGGTGCCGACGAGCAGACATGTGCAAACTCGCTCCTGTCGTGCTCCACGCGGCGAGGAACTTCTCCATCGGCGAGATGTTACAACTGCCTCAAATGGAGGAGAGACCATGAAGAAGCTGATTGCAGGATGTGCCATCGCGGCCGGGATGATGACGGCGGTGCATGCCGCGGAGACGATGTCGGCCGCACCTGCCGAAAGCTGGACCGTCACCAACTACTACAAGCAGTCGGTCTATGATCCGCAGCAGAACAAGATCGGCGACATCGACGATGTGCTGGTCGACAAGTCCGGCAAGGTCAATGGCCTGGTGATCGGCGTCGGCGGCTTTCTCGGCGCTGGCGAGAAGGATGTCATCGTTCCCTTCACCGCCGTGAAGACGGCGAAGAAGGACAACAAATGGTGGCTCACCTTGAACGAGACCAAGGACGGCCTGAAGTCGGCGCCAGGCTTCAAGTACGACAAGGCAAGCACGACCTGGGTACCGGAAGGCAAGTAACGAAGCCGGTCACGTATCCAACAGAGCGGGGCCGTGTCGATCGGCCCCGCTTCATTTTGGGTCCGGCGCGGTCGCGGCCCCGGAAACGGGAGCGGTTGGCTCGGATATGAGAGCAGAAATCAGAACGCCGTTTGGAACGAAGCGAAACAATGGGAGTCGACTCAGGCCTCCCGATCATAGCCCCCAAGCACATCGGGAGTGGCGACCCTTGGTGCCGTAAAACCTCCGGTGCCTTGGGTCGCTGGTTGGCCGATCGGCGTGACAATCCGCGCCAGAATCACGCCCCCTGCATTTCGGCTCGCCGGTGCCGAGCGGCGCTGGCCTCATTGCGTTGGATGATCCGTCTCGAAAATGAAGACGACCTTGAACACCGGCCCCGCTTCGGTCCGCACCTCGATTGCGAAATCATGGATCGCGAAATCGTGCCGCTCTTCGAGGGTCGCCAAATCCCTGGCCAGTTCGCCGAGGCTGCGCGCTGCTTCTTTTTCGGCGGCCTTTTGATCGGCCAGCTCCAACCCCTCTTCATCCGGATAGAGCCCGGTGCCGTCCCTGATGTCGAAGTAGAAGCGTGCCATGCCCGCGCCTCGGCCGTTATCGGCGACAATGCTGAATAACGAAACGAGCAAGGAAGCCGTTCCTAGAGCCTTTCCCGTTCCGTTGGAATCGGAACGGGGGCTCCAGGTCCTTGTCTTGACGCGTTTTCTTCACGCCAACCGGTATCCACTTCGCTCAAAAGCGCTCTAAGCGAGCGAAGCGTCGGATGGCGTCCCGACGGCGTCGAGCTGCCGTCCCTCGTGATCCATATGCAGGTAATTCGGATTGAACAGGCCGGCGCGCATCAGCCGGTCGAGATTGGGGACGGCCAGGGTCCTGCCCTTGAGCACGATCAGGCCACCGGCACGCAACTCCTGCAAGGTCCGGTTGACGTGGACCTTGGACAGGCCGGTGGCATCGGCGAGATCGCCCTGGGTCAGCGGGAAGTCGCAGCTGTCGCCCTGGGTCAGGCCGGCGAGGCGAAGTCGAAGCCAGATCTCGCAAAGCAGATGAGCCATCCGCTCAAGCGCGGTGCGCTGGCCGAGGCTCATCGTCCATTCACGCTGAATCGCCGCATTGACCAGCGTCTCCCACCAGAACGCGGTGACGATCCGGGGATGCCCGGCCGCGACCTTGTCGAAGAACTCGCGCGAGAGGTCGGCGATCGACACCGCGGTGAGGGTGCCGATCGAATGATCCATTTCGCGCAGGATGAAGACGTTCACATCGCAGATATCGCCGGGCAGGAAGAACGACACCACCTGACGCCGGCCGTCCTCGAGCTGCTTGTAGCGATAGGCCCAACCGGACAGGATCAGATGGACGTCCTTGGGCTTCTCACCTTCGCGGACGATATCGACGCGCGGGCCGAAATGACGGACGCGCTCGGTCGACGCACGGTTGAGAATGGCGTGGTCTGCCGGCGATAGCCGTACGAACTGCTCCAATTTCCGGACTAGCGACGCCAACGACATTGGTCTCCCCGCGTGTTTAATCGGGTAACCGCCGGGGCATTTTCAATAACGTATGTTACATTGCACAGCTATTGCCGTGTGTTCACAAGTGTACAGACGCCGGAGGAACGCGACGGTAGCGTCCCCCAGGCGCCGTACGAATGTTGGCCCGAGGTGCCACCGAAACGCGGCACTTCCAGCGCGGCTACTCAAACCAGCGGCACACCGTAGTAGTCGTTCACCGCGCGGGTGGTGCCGATATCGGCCCAATTCCACTCGCGCTCGCTGCCGTACTTTGGCGCGCCACGCAGCTGGCTCTCGGTCACGCCGGTGACGTAGCCGCCGAGCCTCGTGTCGTATTTCAGGGATTGCCAAGGCAGCGGATAATGATCGTTACCGAGACCGAGAATGCCGCCGAAGCCGAGCACGGCATAGGACACCCGCCCGCTCGTCTTGTCGATCATCACGCGTTCGATCGAGCCGATCTTGCGTTCGTCGGATCCGTAGACCGCGGTACCCTCGACCTTGTCGCTGCCGATCAGGTTTCCGAACTCCTTCTCGTCCATCGCCATATCGAATCTCCATTGGTGTCCCGTGGCCAACGGACGAGCCGGAGCATCGTTCCTGCCGCGTTGCCGCAGCTCCTACGCTGCGAAACACCGTTCAACCCGTCGGGGCATCGCCACGATCATCCGCCGTCATGCCCGAGCCCGGCGTCTTGCTCGCGTCGTTCAATTTCGGATCACGCGTCGCTTCGGGTGTCTTCGAATGGCGCGGATCGGTCTTGTGAGCGGCCTGCGCGCGCTCCTTGTCGGCCGGCTGCTCCTGACCCTTGTCGTCCTTCACGATGCCCTGGTTGGAATGCGCCATTGCCATCTCTCCCTCGCCGGTATCCCCGACCGATTTTCCCGAAAGTCATGCGGGCCCCGGCGATGAAATTCGCCGAGGCCCGTCACCGGAGTGGTCCACCGCCTTCGGGGAGCAAGGCTGCGGACGCAGGGTTTTACGCGCGGCGCGGCAGATCGTTCCTGCGACAATTTCAGATCAACCCGATGTCATGGGTTAACGACGCCCCCCGGCGAGCGTGCCAATGATTGCTGGTTCCAATGCGGAGGCGACATGATCAAGAAGAAACGCAACAGGTCGCGGCCTCCCGGATCGTTCGAGGACCGCCTGCAAAAATTCGCCGAGGATGCGCGCATCGCCGCACGCAAGCTGCCGCCGGGACGGGAACGCGAGACGCTGATGAAGAAGGCCAGACAGACCGAGACGGTGATGGAAGTCAGCGAATGGCTGACGCTCCGCAAATAGCCGCGAGCCACAAGGAGAGCTGCGATGATCGAGGAACGATTTGATTCACGTACGCTCGCCGCGATGAACTTCGCGCTCGATCGCGTTTGTGCCGATGCGCTTCATGGCGAGGAACATGCGACCCGCAAATACGTTGCCAAATACATCATCAAGTGCGCCAGAAGTGGGCGGACGACGCTGCCGGAACTGACCGAAGCTGGACAGCAGGCGTTGGCCAAGGTCGTCTCCGCGGCGGGATAACCAGCGCCACCTGCATTGCCGCAATCCGCATCGCTGCCGTTTGCTCTTGGCCTTCAGCGGAGGCAAACACGGATGCGTATTGCGATCAGCATCGGCCTGCTGGCCCTCCTGCTTGCCGTCGGAACCTACGCGTATGAGGGACTGACCGTCGACGCGCCGGCACCCAGTTACGCCGTCATCGTGTTCACGATCGGAGCAGTGCTGCTCGCCGTGGTCGGCGTCGGCCTGATCGGCCTGCTGTTCTATTCCAGCCGCCGCGGCTACGACGAGCCGCCGCATATCGAGCGGTAGCGCAGCAGGGTTTGCTTTTGACCCTTCACCAATCTTGGAATCGCGTCATTGCGCGACGGACGCCGGCGCCCGTGCGCGAATCTCCGCGATCTTGCGCTTCAGCGCGGCCTGTCGCGGATCGGGCATGATGGCGGCGCGGGCCTCCGCAATGGCGCCGGCGAGATCGGAGAGCGCCAGCGCGCCGTCGAAGGTCGGCTTGGCGAGCCCGTCGATGATCGCATGCCAGTCCGCAAGGCCCTGGCGATAGGGGTCGCCGTAGCCGCGGATCATGGTCGCGGTCTGCACGATCGCAGCAGTGGCGCCGGGCTGCTTGGTGAGGCTGCGGTCGATCATGTGCAGCCAGCGCTCGACCCAGATGCGCTCCTTGGCATAGCGCACCGAGAACAGCCGCCAGCGCTTCAGGCCCGCCTCGATCCTGAGCCGGCGAACGCTGAAGCGGTTGTTGGCGCTGAAGCGGATCGAGACGCGGCGGCGGCGCCAGCCGAACTGATCGAGCACGCCGAGCACCGGGTCGGCGACCACCGCCGGCAGGGCATCGATCAATTCGTCGAGCCGCAGCTTCTTGACGTCGTCGGCGGAGCGCGCCGCAAGGCCGCCGGCCGCATTGACCTCGCCGAGCTTGAGCTGCGCGATGCGGATCGCGTCCTCATAGGCCATGCGTCCGGCCATCAGCCGCGCGATCTCGCCGAGCAGCGCATCGTCGACGCCGCGACGACCGACGAAGCGCTCGAGCCGGTCGATATAGAGCTGGGCGTAGCTCGTGCTCTGATAGGCGATCAGGAGATGGATGGCATCGGTGACCGCCGGCCCGAGATGGTCCGGACAGGCCTCGGGCAGCACCGGCGGGCCCTCGTCCTCATCGCCGATGATGTCGGCAAAGAGGTAGCGGAGCGAAGCCAGCAGGCTGTCGTCGTCCGGCACGGCAGCGCCTCCAGGACTCGTCACGGCGGGCTCATGCAGGTTTTGGCTCCGCAACCTGGGGTGTGGTGTGCTGCGCGAGGCGCTGCTCGAGCGTCGAGATGTTCTGGAACAGGCGCGCGGAGGCCAGCCGCAGGAAGTAGAAGCCGAACGCCGGGTTCTGGACATAGAGCTGCTCGACCTGATCGTAGGTCACCGACAGCACCATGCCGGCCTCGACGCATTCCAGCGTCTGGGTTCGCGTGTTCGACGGCGACAGCATGCCGAATTCGCCGACGATGGCGCCGACCGGCAGCTCGATGCCCGACTCGACCAGGCGGAAGCGGCCGCTGGTGATGTAGAACATGCTGTCGGCCTTCTCGTCCTTGTAGAACAGCACTTCGCCGGCGGCGCATTTGCGCTCGGTCGTGAACGGCCGCAGCCAGTCCATCGACAGGTCGCTGCTGACCGACTTCTTCACGTTGCGGACCAGCTGCAACATCTGATGCAGGCGGTAGGTGTTCATCGGCAGCAGCACGGAATGCAGGATCAGCGTCGCGTAATTGTGGGTCGGGATCGCGGTCGCGATCAGGATGATGTTGGTCAGGATGGCAAAGACGCGCAACGGGATCATGGTCCGCATCGACAGCGTGGCGACCACGAAGATCGATGCGAAGAGACTGCCGGCGGCGCCGGCGTGCTGCGCGAGATGTGAGGTATCCATCGGAAACCAGCCAATGCTCAAGAAGTGAATAAGATCGTCTTATTAGTCGCTTCATTCCGGCCAAGGTCGCATCGGGCGGCCAGCATCCCTGATATACGGGGAAAACGCGACGATTTGTCCGATTTCTCACATCCGCGAAGGCAAAATCGGGGCAGGATGGCCGCGCCATTCGTCCAATGGACGGGCGGTCCCATCCTGCTGATTCCCCCGCTGCCTGCGCGTTGACGGCCTCATCCGGGACGGGCACGTTGTGGCACAGGCTTTGGCAAGGCCTCAACCCTGGCAGTTGATCGACAGGCAAACCTCGTTCCGATGTCCAAGCGGCTCGTCCTCCCGGCTTTGACGCGCTTCGTCTCCGCCACTGCCGGCCGCAACATGACCACGGCGGCCTATGTCGCGGTCGCGGCCGGCGTCGCCATGATGACGCTGCTGACGGTGGCGCCGGCCTATGACGCGGCCCCGAACTGGGTCGATGCGCTGCTGTGGGCCTGCCTAGCCTATTTCGTATTCGAATGGCTGGTGCGGCTGCGCCATATGCGCCAGCAGGGCAAACTGTGGTTCTACCAGCTGTCCAGCGCCGGCGTGGTCGATGCGATCGGGGCGCTGGCGGTGCCGCTGGCGCTGCTCGCCGGCGTCGAGCCGAAAACCGCGTGGCTGCTCGGCGTGCTCTGGGTGCTCAAGGTGGTGCCGGGCATTCCCGGCCTGCGCCAGCTCCGACGCGTGCTGGTGGTGGAGTCCGGGCCGCTGCTCAGCGTGCTCGTGATCTTCCTGATGGTGGTGTTCCTGGCCTCGGTCGCGGAGTATTTCCTGGAGCGGGACGTGCAGCCGCAAACCTTCGGCAGCGTGCCGGCGGCGCTGTGGTGGGCGGTGGTGACGCTGACCACGACCGGCTATGGCGACGTGGTGCCGATCACCCCGCTTGGCCGCATCGTCGCCGCCATGGTGATGATCTCCGGGCTCGGCGTGTTCGGGCTGTGGACCGGTATCCTGGCGACCGGCTTTGCCGCGGAAACCCGCCGCGACAATTTTCTGAAAACCTGGGAGACCGTCAGCAAGGTGCCGTTCTTCGCGCATCTCGGCCCGGCCGCGATCGCCGACGTCACCCAGGTGCTGCGGACCATGGACCTGCCGCCACGCACCATGATCATCCGCAAGGACACCAATGGCGACTGCATGTATTTCGTCGCCGCCGGCGAGGTCGAGGTCGACCTGCCCGGGCGCAAGGTCAAGCTCGGCGAAGGTGCGTTCTTCGGCGAGATGGCGCTGCTCGGCAACGCCAAGCGCGGCGCCAGCGTCTCGACCAGCAAGGTGACGCGGCTGTTGGTGCTTGACCTGGTCGATTTCCGCCTGTTGATGGCAAGGCACCCCGATCTCGCCGAGACCATCGACGCCGAGGCGAAGCGGCGCGAACGTGAGAATCAATGATGGAGACCAAGATGGCTGACGCGGCCGACACCGCCAGCGGACCCGTGCTCGAGATCGCGGGCGCGCGCGCCACGATCCGTCTCAACCGGCCGAAGCACCTCAACCGATTGCAGGCCGAGGATCTCGGCGCGCTGGTCACGCTGTTCGACCGGATCGAGGCCGATCCCGCGATCCGCGTGCTGGTGCTGACCGGGACCGGCCGCGCCTTCTCGGCCGGCTACGACCTCAACTCGGTGGCCGAGCGCGCCGCGAGCGCGAACGAGCAGCAGAGCGCGGGCTCGGCGTTCGAGGTCGTGGTCAACCGTCTCGAGGATTTGAGCGTGCCGACGATCTGCCGGCTCAATGGCGGGGTCTATGGCGGCTCCACCGACCTCGCGCTCGCCTGCGACTTCCGCATCGGCGTCGATACCGCTGAAATGTTCATGCCGGCGGCGCGGCTCGGGCTGCACTACTACACCAGCGGCATCAAGCGCTATGTCACGCGGCTCGGCGTCGACAACGCCAAGATGCTGTTCCTGACCGCGCAGAAGATATCGGCGCCGGAAATGCTGCGGATCGGTTACCTCACCGCGATGGTGCCGCTCGATGTGCTCGACGAGGAGGTCGACCGGCTGGCGACGATCCTGGCCGGCAACGCGCCGAAGGCGATGGCCGGCATGAAACGCGCCGTCAACGAATTCGCCCGCGGCCAGCTCGGCGAAGCCGCCGCCGACCAGCGCCACCGCGACAGCATGCGCGGCGACGAGATCAAGGAAGGCATCAAGGCGTTCGCCGAGAAAAGGGCGCCGAGGTTTTAGTTCGGCGTCCCATACTATCAGCACCGTCACCCCGAGGAGCGCGCTCTCGCGCGGGTCTCGAAGGGTCGACGGCTCGGCTGGTGGCCGTGCACCCTTCGAGGCTCGCCCTCCAGCGGAGGATGAGAAGAACGCCTCAGCCTCGCTTGCTCCGCATCGCGCGGGTCTGCGCGACCTCGGGATCGCCGGCGAGCGCCTGGTAGCGCTTGCTGTCGACGGCGTAGATCGCGATGCGGCCATCGGCGTCGGCATGCACGCCCCAGCCGAAGCGCTTGCCGAGCGGCGAGGCGCGCATGCAGGCCTGGCCGCGCGAGAAGAAGGTCTCGCGTGCCGCGTTGCGTTCCTTCTTCGTGGCCTTTGGATCAAGCGCGCGGCCGGCCGACGACGTCGCGAACACCACGTCGTCGGAGGTGTGTTTATAGGGCGCGCCGGACAGCATCCGGTATTGCAGCACGGCGACCGTCGGCTGGCCGCCGCGCAGCTGCGGCTCCTCGCCGTGCTGCGCCGGACAATCCTCCGCCACGCGGATCAGCGTGTTGAAGCAGTTGGTGCTGTGCTGGACTTTCGCCATCGGCACGATCCGTATCACACTCCGGCGGTCACAGCATGCTGCGCCGCCATCTCGTCGTCAGCCTTCGATATCAGCTGGAACGCCGGCCGCGCGGCGATGCGTTCGGCATAGCGGACGAAGACGTCCCTTTTCGGCACGATGCCGAACATCATGGTCCAGTTGAACGCCATGCCCCAGAGGATGTCGGCTGCCGTGATCTGTTCGCCGAGCAGGTACGGTCCCTTCGCGAGCTGCGATTCCAACGCACCCAGCATGGTATCGTAATCGGCATAGGGCGATTGCGTGATCGGCGCCGGCGTGCGCTTCATGAAATGGTCGATCACCGCCGGCTCGAACGACGAGCCGTAATAGGCGATCCAGCGCAGATAGGGGCCGCGGCGCGGGTCGTGCAGCGCCGGCGTCAGGCCTGCCTGCGGAAACAGATCGGCGAGATAGATGAAGATCGCGACCTGCTCGGTCACGAGCGCATCGCCATGGCGGATCGCCGGCACCTTGCCCAGTGGATTGATGGCGAGATAGGCGTCGTTGCGCTGCTCGCCCGCCTTCATGTTGAGGACGTGCAGATCGTAGGGCGCGCCGAGCTCCTCCAGCAGCACGCGGGCGCCGGTGGCGCGGGTTTGCGGCGAGTAAAACAGCGTGACACGGTCGGTAGTGGTCATGGGCGGATCTCCTTGCGCCATCGGGGGCGTGAACTCCTTATGCCCGCCTATACCTGACATCCTGTGTCAGGTATGATTTTCGCCATGCGCGCGAGCCGGCTGTTTTCCATCCTCACCACCCTGCAGGCCAAGGGGCAGGTCACCGCGCCTGAACTGGCGGAAGCCTGCGAGGTCTCGGTGCGCACCATCTATCGCGACATCGATGCACTCGCCGCCGCCGGCGTCCCTGTCTATGCCGATCGCGGCGCCGAGGGCGGCTACCGCCTGCTCGATGGCTATCGCGTCCGGCTCAACGGGTTGTCGCAGGGCGAGGCCGAGGCGCTGTTCATGGCCGGCCTGCCCGGACCTGCCGCCGCGCTCGGCCTCGACGCGGCGATGGCGGCGGCGCAGACCAAGCTGATGGCGGCGCTGCCGGAGAATCTGCGCCCCAATGCGCGGGGCATGCAGCAGCGCTTCCATCTCGACGCGCCCGGCTGGTTCGGCGAGACCGAGGAGCCGACGCATCTGCGCGCCATCGCTGGCGCGGTGCTGCGCGAGAACCTGATCGAGATTCGCTACCAGAGCTGGAAGTCCGAGAGACGGCGGCGCCTCGCGCCACTCGGCCTCGTGCTGAAGGGCGGCAGCTGGTACGTTGCAGGCTTGGTCGACGACACCGTGCGCACCTATCGCGTCGCGCGCGTGCTGGATTGCATAGTCCTGGAGATGCCGTTCGCGCGGCCGGCGGATTTCGACCTCGCCGCCTACTGGCGCACGTCGATCGAGCGGCTCGAGGCCGAGCTGCATCCGAACCAGGCCACGGTGCGGCTGTCGCCGCTCGGGCTGAAGTTGTTCGATGCGCTGGCACATCCTTACGTGAAAGCCCGGATCCGGCTTGCCGATGGCACCGATGCCGACGGCTGGCGCGCCGCCGCCATCCCGGTTGGCAAGACGGTATGGCATGCGGCAAGCGAACTGCTGCGGCTCGGCGCCGAGGTCGAGGTGATCGCACCCGACGGGCTGCGCGAGAAGATGGCCGAACTGACCGGCGCGATGGCCGCGCGCTATGCCGATGCGCCGCCGCGCCGCGTGGCGGGACGCAAGGGCTAGTAGCGGCTGTCGGAGCTGATGACAAAGCGGTCGAGGAAATTGACCGGCAGGATCTCGAACTTGTCGAGCGTTAGCGTAATCCCGGTGACGAAGTCGACGCCCTTGATCGTCCCCTGAAGATCAATCCGCCGGCCGCGGCGCAGACCGCGCGTTTCCGGATGCTGCTCGATGTCGATATAGGCATAGATCGGATTGTCGAGCCGCGAATGGCGGTGCCATCCGCGCTGCAGGAAACTGAATTGCAGCACCGACCCCGCGCCCCAGTCGATCGCATCGAAGAAGCGGGTCTTCCAGGCGACACCCTGTCCCAGACAATGCGCGGCGACGAACGCATCGCGCTCGAGCGCAGGCAGACGGTGCAGCTGCCAGCTGATCTCTGCCGGCGTCAGAGCGGCGCTGTTCGCCATTGTTCTTCTTGAGGTTTTTACTGTCGCGTCTTCTTATCCTCGGCGGGCACACAGGTCCCGCCTTGAGGATATTATACATCCACGAATGTGACGGTGTCCGCCACAGTTGCGCGCGACGTGCGGTAGCTGTTCACCTTGTGGGCATTGTCGGCATAGCCGAACGAGATACCGCAGACGATCCGGCGGTCCTCGGCCAGGTTGAAATGGCGGCGGATCAGCCCGGAATGGCGGGCGAGCGCGGCCTGCGGGATGGTACCGAGCCCGAGCGCCTGCGCGGCCAGCATGAAGTTCGAGACATAACCGCCACAATCGATCGCGCCATAGATGCCGAGCGGCTCGTTGGTGTGAATCACGGCGACATGCGGCGCGCCGAAGAAATTGTAGTTCTCCAGCGCCTGCCTGCCATAGGCGGCCTTGTCGCCGCGCGCGATGCCGAGTGTGTTGTAGAGCTGGAAGCCGCTTTCACGACGGCGTTCCAGATAGACCCCGACATATTCGCGCGGCGGCGTGAAGTCGTGGTCATCCTTGGCGCCCGATGCAGCCTCGGCGTAGATCGCCTTGCGGAAGCGCTCCTTGGCCTCGCCGCTCGCGATCAACACCTGCCAGGGCTGGCTATTGCACCAGGACGCGGTGCGCTGCGCGACGCTGAGGATATGTTCGATGACCTCGCGCGGCACTTCGCGCGGCAGGAACGCGCGCACCGAGTAGCGCTCGTTGAGCAGCTCCTCGAGCGCGCCGATGCGGTCTTCTTGCTTTACTGCGGCGTCCATCGCGTCCTCGTTGTCGTAGGGTGGGTTAGCGAAGCGTAACCCACCTCTTCTCGCGCATCGGGTGAAATGGTGGGTTACGCCTTCGGCTAACCCACCCTACGATCATCTGCCCTTGGTCGGGATCTTGTTGTAGGGCACGTCCTTGTCGACCCGGATGTCGCCGGGCAGGCCCAGCACGCGCTCGGCGATGATGTTGCGCAGGATCTCGTCGGTGCCGCCGGCGATGCGCATCGAGGGCGACGACAGCAGCATCTGCTGGAACTGGCCGTTGGCCTGCTCCTCATCGGTGCCGGTGAGGCTGCCGGCAGCGCCCTCGAGGTCCATCGCATAGGTCGCGATGTCTTGCAGCATCAGGCCGGAGACGAGCTTGCCGATGGAGTTTTCCGGACCCGGCCGCTCGCCCTTCGACAGCGCGGAGATGGCGCGGTAGCTGGTGTATTTCAGCCCGCTCGCCTTAACCGCCCAGCTCGCAAGCTTGGAGCGCACCGCTGGATCGTCGATCGCAAGCCCGTCTTCCAGCATCAGGTTGGAGCAGAACTCGAACATCTCGGGCACGCCAGTCGCGAGCCGCGCGCCGATCGACATGCGCTCATTCATCAGCGTGGTCAGCGACACGCTCCAGCCCTCACCGACCGCGCCAAGCCGCTGGCTGTCCGGGATCACGACGTCGGTGAAATAGACCTCGTTGAACTCCTGCATGCCGTTGGCCTGCTTGATCGGCCGCACCTCGACGCCCGGGCTCTTCATGTCGAGGAAGAACATCGTGAGGCCCTTGTGCTTGGGCACATTCGGATCGGTGCGCGCGATCAACAGGCCGTAGTCGGAATAATGCGCGCCCGAAGTCCAGATTTTTTGGCCGTTGACGACCCAATTGTCGCCCTTCTTCTCGGCGCGGGTGCGCAGCCCCGCGACGTCGGAGCCGGCCGACGGCTCGGAGAACAGCTGGCACCAGATCTCCTCGCCCGCAGCCAGCTTCGGCAGATAGCGGCGCTTGGCGTCTTCACTACCCCAGGCCATCACGGTCGGGCCGCACATGCCCTCGCCGATCTGGAACGGCTGCGTCAGCTTGCCGTAAACGCCCTCTTCCTGCTGCCAGATCACGCGCTCGATCGGAGTGGCGCCGCGACCGCCATATTCCTTCGGCCAGTGCAGGCAGGCCCAGCCGCCCTCCGCCTTCTTCTTCTGCCAGGCCTTGCCGACCTCGACCATGTCGTGCTTGGCGAGCCGGATGCGGCCGAGCGACGACTTCGAAAGCTCCTCTTCGAACTCCTTCGGCGCGTTGGCGGCGATCCACTTGCGGGCGATGGCGCGGAACTCGGCTTCCTGCGGCGTGTCATCGAAATTCATGGCGAACCTCTCTCGTTGTTCCGGCGCCGTTACGCGCGGCCCTTGGTCGGGATCTTGTTGAAGGGAACGTCCTTGTCGACCCGGATATCGCCGGGCAGGCCCAGCACGCGTTCGGCGATGATGTTGCGCATGATCTCGTCGGTGCCGCCCTCGACACGGGTGCCCGGCGCACGCAGCAGCATCGCCTGGAATTTGCCGGCGGCCTCGGCATCTTCCGGCCCGTTCAGCGCGCCGGCGGCGCCTTGCAGGTCGAGCGCGTAGGTCGCGACGTCCTGGATCATCGAACCGGCGACCAGCTTGCCGATCGAGTTCTCCGGTCCCGGACGCTCGCCGCGCGACAGCGCGGAGATCGCGCGCATGCTGGTGTACTTCAGCCCGCTCGCCTTCACCGCCCAGTTGGCGAGCTTGGAACGCACCGCGCGGTTCTCGATCGCCGGACCATCATCAAGCATCAGGCTGTTGCAGAAATCGAACAGCTCGGGGAAGCCGGTGGCGACACCGGCGCCGATCGACATGCGCTCGTTCATCAGCGTGGTCAGCGACACGTTCCAGCCGTCATTGACTTGGCCCAAGCGCTGCGAGTCCGGAATCCGCACGTCTGTGAAATAGACTTCGTTGAAATCAGACGCCCCGCTCGCCTGCTTGATCGGCCTGACCTCGACGCCCGGGCTCTTCATGTCCAGGAAGAACATGGTGAGACCCTTGTGCTTGGCGACCGTGGGATCGGTGCGGGTCAACAGGATGCCGTAGTCGGAATAATGCGCGCCCGAGGTCCAGATCTTCTGGCCGTTGACGACCCATTCGTCGCCCTGCTTCTCGGCGCGGGTGCGCAGGCCGGCGACGTCGGAGCCGCCGGCGGGCTCCGAGAACAGCTGGCACCAGATCTTCTCGCCGGAGGCCAGCGGCGGCAGGTATTTGCGCTTCTGCTCCTCGCCGGCGAACGCCATCATGGTCGGCCCGCACATGCCGTGACCGATGATGAACATCGAGCTGAGACGGCCGAACGGGCCCTCCTCCTGCTGCCAGATCACGCGCTCGATCGGCGACGAGCCGCGGCCGCCATACTCCTTCGGCCAGTGCAGGCAGGCCCAGCCGGCATCGGCCTTCTTCTTCTGCCAGGCCTTGGCGACCTCGAGAATGTTGGCGCCCTTGAGCCCGACGCGGCCGAGCGAGGCTTTGCGCAGCTCGTCCTCATATTGCTTCGGCGCATTGGCTCCGATCCAGGCCTTCGCCTCGGCGCGGAATGCGGCCTCCTGCGGGGTGTCGTCGAAATTCATGACAGGCTCCGCTTACGCCGCGTTCTTCTTGCGCATGCGATCGATCAGCGCGTCTTCCCAATAGGACAGGCTGCCGAGACCGAGCGCCACCGCATTGGCGCGGCGATAGTACATGTGGCAGTCGAACTCCCAGGTGAAGCCCATGCCGCCATGGACCTGGATGTTGTTCTTGGCGCAGTGCTGGAACGCCTGCGTCGCGCTGATGCGCGCGGCGGCCGCGGCTTCCGGCAACTCGCCGGCATTGGTCGAGAGCGCCCACGCGCCGTAGTAGCAGTTCGAGCGCGCCAGCGTCGCCGAGACATACATGTCGGCCAGCATGTGCTTGACCGCCTGGAACGAGCCGATCGGACGGCCGAACGCGATACGGTCGAGCGCGTAGTCGCGGCCCATTTCCAGCGCACGGTCGGCGCCGCCGACCTGCTCGAACGCCATCAGCACGGCGGCGCGATCCAGCACCTGGGCGATCACGCCCCAGCCCTCGCCGGCGGCACCGAGCGGCTCCGCCTTGGCGTCCTTGAAGGTGATCTCGGCCTGACCACGGGTCAGATCGATATTGGTCAGCGACTTGATCTCGACGCCGCCTGCCTTGAGGTCGACGATGAACAGCGAGATATCGGACTCGCGCCCGCTGGAGCCGGTGCGCGCCGCGACCACGGCGAAGTCGGCGATCGCGCCATCGGCGACCGGCTTCTTGACGCCGTTGAGCACGCCGCCATTGGCCGTGAGCTTGACCGCCTTCGGCGACGGATTGCCCTTGCCCTCGAACAGCGCCAGCGTGCCGATGGCATCGCCCGAGGCGATCTTCGGCAGCCACTTCTGCTTCTGCGCGTCGCTGCCTGCGATCAGCAGCGCTTCGGCGGCGAGATAGACCGTGGAAGAGAACGGCACCGGCGCCAGCGCGCGGCCCATTTCCTCGGCGATCACGCAAAGCTCCAGATGGCCGGCGCCCGCGCCGCCGAACTGTTCCGGGATCGCGACACCGAGGAAGCCCATCTCGGCGAGGCCCTTCCACAGCGCCTTGTCGTAGGGCGCCTTGCCGTCGAGCACCTCGCGCACGGCCTTCGGCGGGCATTGCTCGCTGAGGAATTTCCGCGCCTCGTCGCGCATCTGCTTCTGTTCGTCGGAGAAATCGAAGTTCATGGCGTTACCCTTTTTCTTGCTGTCACGTGTTCTTCGTCATTCCGGGGCGCGACGAAGTCGCGAGCCCGGAATCCATCGGACTCCGGACTCGCTGTAAAATGGATTCCGGGCTCGCGCTTCGCGCGCCCCGGAATGACGAATGGAGAGAACGTGGGCCTCATCACAGCACGATCACCTCGCCGCAGGGCTGCGCGGCATAGAGCTTGTCGACCAGCTCCGCCCGGCGTTCGAGGCCCGCGCGCTGGTTGATGTAGCCCTTGTCGGTGAGCTCGTTGCCGTCGATCGATGGCGGCTCGACCATCAGCATCGCGCGCGCGATCCGCATGCTGCTGCCGGTGGTGGAGGCGTTGTGGGCCTGCAAGCCCTTTTCGAGGCAGGCGATCACGGCCGGGTGCCGGATCACCTCCTCATAGCTCGCATCCGCATTGCCGACGAGCTGACGGCAGGCATGCAGGTTCGGCCAGCACAGCAGGCCGATGAACTCGCGATCCTGTCCCGCAACCAGCGCGTCATGCACGACCGGCGTCGCGGCCGAGATCGCATCGGTGCGCAGCGAGCCGACATGGACGAAGGTGCCGGTGGTCAGCTTGAAGTCCTCGACCACACGGCCGGCGAAGATGATGCCTTGCAGCGGGTCCTGGGGATCGACGAACACGCCGGCATCGCCGATGCAGTAGAAGCCTTCCTCGTCGAACATCTTCGCGGTGAGGTCCGGCTGGCCGAAATAGCCCGGCGTGACGTTGACGCCGCGCAGCCGCAATTCGTACTTCGAGCCGCACGGCACCATCTTGAGCTCGACGCCGGGGAACGGCAGGCCGATCAGGCCGACGCGCTCGGTGTCCCAATAGGTGCCGGTCGAGGTCGGCGCGGTCTCGGTCGAGCCCCAGCCGGTGTAGAACACGATGCGCTCGCCTGACGTCTTCACCGCCAGCGCCTGCATGCGGTCGTAGAGATCGTCGGGCAACCGCGCGCCGCCATAGGCCATGATCGAGAGGTTCTTGAAGAAGCTCGCGCACAGCGCCGCGTCCTTCTCCATCGCGGCCGCAAGCGCGGCATAGCCGGCGGGCACGTTGGCGTAGTAGGTCGGCGACACCTCGCGCAGGTTCCTGATGGTCTCCTCGAAAAGACCCGGCATCGGCCGGCCGTCGTCGATATAGAGCGTGCCGCCATCGACCAGCACCGGATTGAACGCGGCGTTGCCGCCCATGGTGTGATTCCACGGCATCCAGTCGAGCACGGTCGGGATCGGTCCAGCCGTTTCGCGCGGACGCACCTGCATCATCATCGCCGCGTTGGCGCACATCATCTGCTGGGTGTTGATGACGGCCTTGGGCATGCCGGTCGAGCCCGAGGTGAATAGCAGCTTGCCGGTGGTGTCGGGCGTGATCTTGGCAATGGACTCATCGACCGCTGATGTCACCGGCGTCGCCGCGAGATCGGCAAAGGCCGTGCTCTTGATGCCCTCGCAGGGCCGCAGCACGTGAATGACGGTGATGCCCGTGAGATCAAGCGCTTTCAGCGCCTTCTCGAAGGCAGGTCCGTCCTGCACCATCACGACGGCAGGCTTGATCAGGTTGAAGAGATATTTGAGCTTGAGATGATCCTGGCTCATCAGCGAATAGGCCGGCGATACGGGCGCGGCCGGCAGCCGCGCCTGCATCGCGGCCTGCGTCATCAGCGCGTGTTCGATCGAGTTGCCCGAGAGGATCGCGACGGGCCGGCCCTCGCCGACACCGAGATTGAGCAGGCTTTGGGTCAGCGCATCGACGGTGCGCTTGGCTTCACCGTAGGAGACCTTGCGCCACTGCCGGTCGGGGCCGCCGCGCTGCGCGAGCCAGATGCGCTCGGGCGCCTGTGCCGCCCATTTGGCGAGGTACGCCGGGATGTGCGTTTCGTAGGCCTGGAGTGGAATCCGCGACTTCAAGACGACAGTGCCGTCGTCGCGCCGTTCGACCGCGATGTCACGCGCGAGCCAATCCACCTTGCGGAAGGCGGGTTTCGTCAGCATCGCCGCGTCTCCATCCATTTTGCGTCTCCCGGAATTCTTGTCCTTTTGAGGATCTGTTCTCAGCGCCTGATATAGACAGGCTTTCGTTTCTCAAGGAAGGCCCTGATGCCTTCCTGGAAATCTTCCGACCGGCTGCATAGCACCTGATTACGATCCTCCATCGCAATCACGGCTTCGATCGAGCCGGCGTCGACGCTCATGTTGATGCATTCCTTCGAGAGGCGCAGGCCGACCGGCGAGGCCGTCATCATCGCATCGATGTAAGGATTGGCGGCGGTATCGAGATCGGCGACCTCGACGACTTCAGACACGAGACCGACGGCAAGCGCGCGATCGGCATTGATGAAGCGCCCGGTCAGGATCAGCTCTGACGCCACCGACACGCCGACGAGGCGCGGCAGGAAATAGCTGGTGCCGATGTCGCAGCCGCCGAGCCCGAGCTTGATGAAGGCGCAGTTCATCCGCGCGGTCTTCGCCGCGATGCGGATGTCGGCCGCGAGCGCCAGCGCGAAGCCGCCGCCGGCGGCCGCGCCTTGCACCAGCGCGATGATCGGCTGCGGAGCGCGCCGCATCAACATCACGATGTCGGCGATGCGACGCTGCGAGTCCAGGGATTCAGTGACGCCCGGCGGCTCGGTCTGCCCGCCGCGCCGCGCCATCACGTGCTTGAGGTCGAGTCCGGCGCAGAAATTCGCGCCAGCGCCCTTCAGCACCACGACCCGGGTGTCGCGATTGCGCTGCAAGCCCTGGAAATAGGTGTTGAGCGCGTCGATCAGCGAAGGGTCGAGCGCGTTGAGGCTGTCGGGGCGATTGAGCGTGACCCAATCGACTCCGTCGTGATGTTCGATCAGCAGCGGATTTGTCACGCGTCACACTCCTGCATCTGCGGATGCGGTGCGGGTTAATGCGCCCTCCCCCCTTGCGGGAGAGGGCATGTGCGTGGTTGCCGCGTGTTCGCTTCAGAGAGGGGTGGCCGCGGCGAGAACCCCTCTCCCGGCAGCCTTCGCTGCCGCCCTCCCCCACAAGGGGGGAGGGTTGAGACAAGGCGCGCGCTAGCGCGGCGCCATGCGGATGGCGCCGTCGAGGCGGATGGTCTCGCCGTTGAGCATGGGGTTCTCAACGATGTGGACGGCGAGGTTGCCGTATTCCGAGGCGTCGCCGAGACGGGCCGGGTGCGGCACCTGGGCGCCGAGGCTCTTGCGCGCTTCTTCGTTGAGACCCATCAGCAGCGGCGTCAGGAACAGGCCGGGCGCGATGGTGTTGACGCGGATCTTCAGGCTCGCGAGGTCGCGCGCGGCCGGCAGCGTGAGGCCGACGACGCCGCCCTTCGAGGCGGCATAGGCGATCTGGCCGATCTGGCCTTCATAGGCCGCAACGGAAGCCGTGTTGATCACGACGCCGCGCTCCTCGCCGACCGTCTCGGCGGTGGCGAGGCGCTCGGCGAACAGGCGGAGCACATTGAAGGTGCCGATCAGATTGACATTGATGATGCGGACGAATTTCGCCAGCGGGTACGTTCCGTCCTTGCCGATAATGCGCTGCGAGCCGCCGATGCCGGCGCAGTTCATCAGCACACGGGCAACGCCGTGCGCGGCTTCGGCCTTGGCGATCGCGGCCTTGATCGCTTCCTCGTCGGTGACGTCGGCGTGCAGGGCAACGCCTTTCACCTCGGCGGCGACCTTCTCGGCGTTTTCCTTGTTCTGGTCGATCACGCCGATCTTGGCGCCCTTGGCGGCCATGGCGCGCGCGGTCGCGGCGCCGAGGCCGGAGCCACCGCCGGTGATGAGAACGGCAACATCTTTCAACTGCATGGGAACAACCTTTCCTTGGGCGTTTTCTCGGGCGTTTCTTCTCTGGACTTCGAACTTTGTTATCCGGCGGCGATCACTGCCGTTGCCTGGTCGGGATTGAGCACGCCGCCGAAGATCAAGGCTTCCATGTGCTTGATGTATTCGCGGCAGACCTCGTCGGTGACCGGACCGACGCCGACCGCGCGCGACATCGCATGGCGGCCGAAGAACAGGTGATCGCAGGCGCCGATCAGGCTGGTGTAGAACAGCACCGGATCGATCTTGCGGAATTCGCCGGCCTTGATGCCTTCGGCGAGCAGCCGGCGGTGAAAATCCAACAGCGGCGCGACGAAGAATTTCGACACTTCGTTGGCGGCGGAAGGCGAGCTCTCGTGCAGGAGATAATGGATCAGCCGGTTCATATAGGGGAACTGGTGATAGGCACGGATGATGCCGCCGATATGCAGGCGCAGTTTCGCCGATGGCGTGATCGGCTGGCTGATCAGGTATTCGAGCTGCGACATCTCGGTGGCGGCATCGCGCGCCAGCAGGGCCAGCAGCAGCCCGTCCTTGTTGCCGAAATGATATTTCACCAGGGCCGCGTTGACGCCCGACTTCTGGGCGATGTCGGACAGCGAAACCTCGATCGAGGCGCGCTCGATCATCAGCTCGCTGGCTGCGACCAATAGCTTGTCGGCGGTGGCATTTTTGCCCGCGGCGAGTTTCGTCGGTACGCTGGTGTTCAACTGCGCTCTGGTCCCGCTCTGTGTCTGGACACGACGGTAAATCGAGGCCGCACATAAGCCCATGGCGGGGCTGCACTCAAGAGTTAATTGATTGATTGACTAAATGCTGAGCCGCCCCTTAAATCCGGCCCAACTCAAAGACCGATCAATCCAGAAACATCAGGGAGATCAGACATGGCCGAGGCCTATATCGTCGCCGCCGCTCGCACCGCGGGCGGCCGCAAGGGAGGGCGTCTCGCCGGCTGGCATCCGGCCGATCTGGCCGCCACCGTGCTCGATGCGCTGGTCGATCGCACCGGCGTCGATCCCGCGCAGGTCGAGGACGTCATCATGGGCTGCGTGATGCAGGCCGGCGAGCAGTCCACCAACGTCGCCCGCAACGCTGTGATGGCCTCGAAGCTGCCGGAGAGCGTGCCCGCGACCTCGATCGACCGCCAGTGCGGCTCCTCGCAGCAGGCGCTGCACTTCGCCGCGCAGGCGGTGATGTCTGGCACCATGGACTGCGTGATCGCCGCCGGCGTGGAATCGATGACCCGCGTGCCGATGGGCCTCGCCTCCTCGCTGCCGGCCAAGAACGGCTTCGGCCATTACAAGAGCCCGGGGATCGAGGCGAAATATCCCAACATCGTGTTCAGCCAGTTCACCGGCGCGGAGATGATGGCCGAGAAGTACGGCCTGTCGAAGGATGAGCTCGACGAATATTCCTACAACAGCCATCAGCGCGCGATCGCGGCGACCCAGGCCGGCCACTTCAAGGACGAGATCGTGCCGGTCCAGATCACCCGCGCCGACGGCTCGACCGACACCCACCACATCGACGAGGGCATCCGCTTCGACGCCAGCCTCGACGGCATCAAGGGCGTCAAGCTGATCGCCGAGAACGGCAAGCTGACCGCGGCCAGCGCCAGCCAGATCTGCGACGGCGCCTCCGGCGTGATGGTCGTCAACGAGAAGGGCCTGAAGGCGCTCGGCCTCACGCCGATGGCGCGCATCCATCATCTCACCATGATGGGCGGTGATCCCGTGATCATGCTGGAAGCGCCGCTGCCGGCGACCCAGCGTGCCCTGCAAAAGGCCGGCATGACAATCGACGACATCGACCTGTTCGAGGTCAACGAAGCCTTCGCCTCGGTGCCGACCGCATGGCTGAAGACCACCGGCGCCGACCCGGCGCGGCTCAACGTCAATGGCGGCGCGATCGCGCTCGGCCATCCGCTCGGCGGCAGCGGCACCAAGCTGATGACCACGCTGCTGCATGCCCTGAAGCAGCGCAACAAGCGCTACGGCTTGCAGACCATGTGTGAAGGCGGCGGCATGGCCAACGTCACGATCGTCGAGCGGCTGTAGGAAGAGTCCGCATCGGCGGCAACAACAATAGTGTCGTCCCGGCGAAGGCCGGGACCCATAACCACAGGCACCCGTGGTTAGGCCCGGCTGGGGCCACAGCCCAGTCCAACAACAAAAATTTGTGGTTATGGGTCCCGGCCTTCGCCGGGACGACCACTATTGATGCCTTGAGGAAACACAATGACCCACCCCTCCATCCACGCGCGCAACCATCCGGACAAGATCGCCTACCAGATGGCGGGCAGCGGCAAGGCCATCACCTACCGCGAGCTCGACGAGCTCTCGAACCAGGGCGCGCATCTGTTCCGCTCGCTCGGCCTGAAGCCCGGCGACCACATCGCGATCCTGATGGAGAACCGCCTCGCCTTCATGGAGATCTGCTGGGCCGCGCAGCGCTCGGGCCTCTATTACACGGCGATCAGCCGCTATCTGACCGAAGAGGAGATCGCCTACATCATCAAGGACTGCGGCGCCAAGGTGTTCATCACCACGCCGCAATGCGCCGACAAGGTGAAGGGCCTGATCAAGGGCGAGGCGGGCGAGCCGCTGTTCTACATGATGGACGAGCCGGCGCCCGGCTTCCGCTCCTACGACAAGGAAGCCGCCGCGCAGCCGACCACGCCGGTGGCCGACGAGGTCGCGGGCTACGACATGCTGTATTCCTCCGGCACCACCGGGCGACCCAAGGGCATCAAGAAGGAGTTCGAGGGCAACCGGATCGATGTGCCGAACCCGTTCCTGCGCATCCTCACGGCTGACATGTGCGGCATGAATGCCGACTCGATCTACCTGTCGCCGGCGCCGCTCTATCACGCGGCTCCCTTGCGCTTCAACATGATGGCGACTGTGCTCGGCGGCACCTCCGTGATCATGGAGCATTTCGACGCCGAGGACTTCTTGAAGCAGGTCGAAAAGCACAAGGTAACGCAGTCGCAGCTGGTGCCGACCATGTTCGTGCGCATGCTGAAGCTGCCCGACGAGGTGCGCGCCCGCTACAAGGTGTCGTCGCTGAAGGGCGCGATCCACGCTGCGGCGCCCTGCCCGGTCGATGTGAAAGCGAAGATGATCGAGTGGTGGGGGCCGATCCTGATCGAGTATTACGCCGGCTCCGAAGGCAACGGCGTCACGGTCTCGACCTCGCAGCAATGGCTGACCCATCGCGGCACGGTCGGCCGCGCCGTGGTCGGCAAGGTCAAGATCCTCGACGAGAACGATCAGGAAGCGCCGATGGGGCAGATCGGTCAGGTCTATTTCGCCGACGCGCCCGTGTTCAGCTATCACAACGATCCGGAGAAGACCAAGAAGGCCTACAACGCCAAGGGCTGGTCGACGCTCGGCGACGTCGGCTACCTGGATGAGGAAGGCTTCCTCTATCTCACCGACCGCAAGAGCTACATGATCATCTCCGGCGGCGTGAACATCTATCCGCAGGAGACCGAGGACGTGCTGATCACGCATCCCGCGGTCTCCGACGTCGCGGTGTTCGGCGTGCCGAACGAGGAGATGGGCGAGGAGGTCAAGGCCGTGGTGCAGCCGCATGACATCGGCAAGGCCGGCAAGGCGCTCGAGGCCGAGTTGATCGCGTTCTGCCGGCAGCATCTGTCGCCGATCAAATGCCCGAAGAGCATCGACTTCGAGCAGGAGCTGCCGCGCACGCCGACCGGCAAGCTGGTGAAGCGCCATCTGCGCGACCGCTATTGGCCGAAAGCGCCGGCGAAGGCGTAAGCCCAGCTACAACTCCGCCGCCGGCTCGCAGGCTGCGGAGGTGGCGGCGCGCAGGTGCAGTTGGCCGTGCTGGCCGGTGCTGGTCGTGGTCCACTGCGCATCGATCTGCTGGAGATCGGCCGACAATTTGCCGCGATGGCTGCCGTCGGTCTCGAATATTCCGTTGCCGTCAGGCGAGCGCTCGAAGATCTCGACCTCGAGATCGGACAGCCGGATGAACATCCGCACGCCGATCTTCGTCACCTGACGTCCGGCTTCATATGAACCGCAGCCGAACGCTTCCGCGTTCTGCTCGTTCAGCGGCTGCACCTTGTCGAAGGTGATCACGACGTTCTGCACCGTGGTGTCGCCGTCCCACAGGAATTCGCCGATATAGGCATGCGGCAATTTCTCGGTCAGCTGCTTGATGTCGGCCGCGCGCACGGCCGACATCAGCACCAGGCTCGCGGCTGCGACAGTCAGACCAAGCTGCAATATCCAGCCGGGCAGCCCTGCACTCCTCGCGTAGCGCATGCGGTAGGCATCCCCTGAGCAAAGTTGCTATCGTGACACAATGGCCGCCAGCATACAGCCAAATGCGCTGGTTGTGCGGCGATGCCCAACAGGTGATCCCAGATGGAAGCTCTTCCCGATATCCCGCTGCCCTCCACGATCCGCTCGCGCTATGTCGACGGGATCAACGGCCTGCGCATGCATGTGCTCGAAGCGGGCTTCGAAACCTCCGGCCGCCCCAGCCTGTTGCTGCTGCACGGCTTTCCGGAGCTGGCGTTTTCCTGGCGCAAGGTGATGCCGAAGCTCGCCGCAGCCGGCTATCACGTGATCGCGCCCGACCAGCGCGGCTATGGTCGCACCACCGGCTGGAGCGCGGATTATGACGGCGATCTCGCCCCCTTCCGCCTGCCCAATCTGGTGCGCGACGCGGTCGGACTGGTCGCGGCGTTCGGCTACAAGCACGTCGATGCCGTGGTCGGGCATGATTTCGGCTCGTCGGTCGCGGCGTGGTGCGCGCTGATCCGCCCCGACGTGTTCCGCGCCGTAGTGATGATGAGCGCGCCGTTCTCAGGCCCGCCGTCGCTGCCATTCAATACGGCGAACGAGCCGGCGAAGCCCGCGACCGAAGACCCGGTCCATCGCGAACTCGCCGCGCTGTCGCGGCCGCGCAAGCATTACCAATGGTACTACTCGACGCGACCGGCCAATGCCGACATGCATCACGCGCCGCAAGGCGTGCACGACTTCCTGCGCGCCTATTACCATCACAAGAGCGCGGACTGGAAAGACAATAGGCCGTATCGGCTGGAGTCATGGTCGGCGGGCGAACTGGCAAAACTGCCGACCTATTACGTGATGGATCTCGCCAAGGACATGGCCGCGACGGTCGCCGAAGAGATGCCGTCGCGCGCCGCGATCGCCGCCAACACCTGGCTGCCGGATCGCGAGCTCGCCTATTACAGCGCGGAATACGAGCGCACCGGATTCCAGGGCGGCCTGCAATGGTATCGTTGCGGGACGTCGGGCGCGTTCGTGCCGGAACTGCAAACCTGGAGCGGGCGCAGCATCGACCAGCCATCCGCGTTCATCTCGGGCAAGCAGGATTGGGGCACCTACCAGCGGCCCGGCGTGTTCGAGGCGATGCAGGGCAAAGCCTGCACCAGGATGATCGGCTGCCATCTGGTCGACGGCGCCGGCCACTGGGTACAGCAGGAACAGCCGGACGAGGTGAGCCGGCTGCTGTTCACTTTCCTGCGAGAGGCCGGCATCGGTCCGTAAGGGCGTCAGGGTGAGAACGCTTCTAATTGATCTTCAAAGGCTTTTCTCCTTCGATCCCGCTCCGGTGACCTGTTCGGCGCACGCCGGTCGGGAACGCCAGATTTGACCTCGTTAAGAGGCAAAGCTAGATTAGAATTATTCTAATTCTAATCTAGCTGAAGAAAGAGTTGCCTTGAAGAGTTTCGCCGATCTGACCGAGCGCGAGGTGCTTGCGGTCGCGATTGCCTCCGAGGAGGAGGACAGCCGCATCTATATGAGCTTCGCCGAAGACTTGGCTGAACGCTATCCAGATACCGCAAAGATCTTCGAAGAGATGGCCGAGGAGGAGCGCGGCCATCGTCACCGGCTGCTGGAAACCTACGAGCAGCGCTTCGGACCGCACCTGCCGCCGATCCGGCGCGAGGACGTCAAGGGCTTTCTGCGCCGGCGCCCGATCTGGCTGACCAAGAATCTACCGCTGGACACCATCCGCAGGGAAGTCGAGACCATGGAGTTGGAGGCCGAGCGCTTCTACGCCAGGGCTGCCGAGAAGGCCGAGGATACGGGCGTGCGCCGCCTGCTCGGCGATCTCGCCGAAGAAGAAAAGAGTCACGAGAAGCTCGCAATCAAGCTGACCGGCGAGATCCTCAAGCCCGATGTGCGCGCCGAGGAAGACCGCACCCGGCGACGCATGTTCGTGCTGCAATACGTGCAACCGGGCCTCGCCGGATTGATGGACGGCTCGGTCTCGACGCTGGCGCCGCTGTTCGCCGCCGCTTTCGCCACCCATCACAACTGGCAGACCTTTCTGGTCGGCCTCGCCGCCTCGATCGGCGCCGGCATCAGCATGGGCTTTGCCGAGGCGTTGTCCGACGACGGCTCGCTGACCGGCCGCGGCTCGCCCTGGCTGCGCGGCATCACCTGCGGCTTGATGACGACGCTCGGCGGCCTCGGCCACACCATTCCCTATCTGGTGCCCGACGCCTGGCCCAATGCATTCTGGATCGCGACCGCGATCGCCGGGATCGTCGTGTTCTTCGAATTGTGGGCGATCGCCTTCATCCGCTCGCGCTACATGGACACGCCGTTCTTGCAGGCCGTGTTCCAGATCGTGCTCGGCGGCGCGATCGTGCTCGCGGTCGGCATATTGATCGGTGCGGCGTAGCTGAGCGGGCGGGGGCAAAGATGCGGCATCACCATCAAGCCCGCTATTTGGCCAGCGCTGCGCTTGGTGCCGCGCTGCTCTCATGGAGCGGCAGCGTGCGGGCGACCGACGAGATCCAGGTCTACAACGCCGCCATTGCCGAGGTCGGGCAATTCACCATCCAGCAACATCTCAACTATGTCGGCGTCGGCCAGAAAGACCCGCCGTTCCCCGGCGGCTTTCCGTCCAACCACAGCCTCAACGGCACGCCGGAATTCGCCTATGGCATGACTGACTGGTGGGAGCTCGGGCTCTATCTGCCGTTCGCGGTGCAGGACCAGCAGTTCCTGTCCGATGCGTTCAAGCTGCGCACGCTGTTCGTCTCGCCCAACGCCGACAAGCGCAACCTGTTCTACGGCATCAATTTCGAGCTCAGCTACGAGATGCCAAAATTCGCGCAGACCCGTTGGGGCCTCGAGATCCGGCCGATCATCGGCGTGCGCAATGCGGACTATGAATTCATCGTCAACCCGATCGTCGACGTCGGCTTCGGCAGGTATGGCGAGGCGGACTTCGCACCGGCCGCGCGCGTGGCGCGCAAGCTGAAGGACGATGTCTATGTCGGCCTCGAATATTACGCCGACTTCGGCAAGATCGGCAATTTCAGCCCGCTGGCACAACAACAGCACACGCTGTTCGCTGTCACCGACTTCAAGGTCGGCGACGTCGACATCGATTTCGGCGTTGGTTACGGCCTGACGCCGGCGTCCGACCGGCTCGTGTTCAAGACCATCATCGGCTACGCATTTCCGGTGCCCGGAGCCAAGGAGGCTGCGGGAGAGCGATCGAGCGCGAACGGCGCAATCAATCCGATGGCACATCTGTCGGCGCGCACCACGCCGTATTAGCACGCTCCAGATCCCTGGCAGCTCGCGCCCACGCAATTGCGATCAAGTGAACCTTGCCCGTCTGCTCCATTCTGCGCATGATCGCCGCCAAAACCAGGGAGCATGCCGTGGCCAAATCGCAATGGAGTTTCAAGACCGCCATCGAACTGTCGGAGGCGTTGCGCAGAAAGCAGGTCTCGGCGGTCGAGCTTGCGGAAGATGCGATCGGCCGCATCGAGCGCCACGACGGCAAGGTCAACGCGATCTGCGTGCGCGATTTCGATCGCGGCCTCGCTGCCGCACGCGCCGCCGACGCCGCAATTGCGCGCGGCGAGCACAAGCCGCTGCTCGGCATCCCGATGACGGTGAAGGAATCCTTCAACGTCGCGGGCCTACCGACCACCTGGGGCTTCCTGCCGCAAAAGGACTTCGTCCCGGCCGAGGACGCGCTCTCGATCCAGCGGGTGAAGGACGCCGGCGGCGTGATCCTCGGCAAGACCAACGTGCCGGTGGGGCTCGCCGACTGGCAGAGCTACAACGAGATCTACGGCACCACCAACAATCCCTACGACCTCGGCCGCACGCCCGGCGGCTCCTCCGGCGGATCGTCGGCGGCGCTCGCCGCGGGTTATGGCGCGCTGTCGCTCGGCTCCGACATCGGCGGTTCGCTGCGCGTGCCGGGATTCCACTGCGGCATCTATGCGCACAAGCCGACCTTTGCGCTGCTGCCGTCGCGCGGTCACACCCCGCCGCCGCTGCCGCCGCTGCCGTTCGATCGCGACCTGTCGGTGATCGGCCCGATGGCGCGCGGCGCGGCCGATCTCGCACTGCTGCTCGACGTAATGGCCGGCCCCGACCCGCTCGAAGCGGGCAAGGCCTACCGGCTCGACCTGCCCGCGGCGCGCCACAGCACGTTGAAGGATTTCCGCATCCTGGTGATCGACAGCGATCCGGTGCTGCCGACCGATAAGGTGATCCGCGGAAGCATCGACAAGCTCGCCAGCAATCTCGACAGGGCCGGCGCAAAGGTGTCTCGCACAAGCCCGCTGCTGCCGGACTTCGCCGCCTCCTCGCGGCTCTATATGCGGATCCTGCTGTCGTTCCTGGCGGCGAGCTTCCCGCCGGAGGTCTATGCCGGCGCCAGCGCCGCCGCGGCGGCGCTGCCGGCCGACAACACCAGCCTGCAAGCCGAACGGCTACGCGGCATCGCGCTCAGCCACCGCGACTGGGTGATCGCCGACGGCGGCCGCGCCCGGCTGCGCGCGCAGTGGCGCGAGCTGTTCAAATCGTTCGACGCGGTGATCTGCCCGATCATGCCGACCCCGGCCTATCCGCACGATCATTCGCCCGACCAGGAGCAGCGCAAGATCCTGATCGACGGCGAGCCGCACGTCTACACCGACCAGCTCGCCTGGCCCGGCATCGCGACCCTGCCCGGCCTGCCCTCCACCGCGATCCCGACCGGCTTTGCGCCCGACGGACTGCCGATCGGCGTGCAGATCGTCGGCCCGATGCTGGAAGACCGCACGCCGCTGAAGCTCGCCGAACTGATCGAACGCGAGTTCGGCGGCTTCGTGCCGCCGAAGGCGTTCGATGATTGAGTGACGCGCGCCGTCATTGCGAGCGAAGCGAAGCAATCCATATATCCGCGTATGCGGAGGCATGGATTGCTTCCTCGCGGAGCCTGTCATCGGGCGCGCGTTCGCGCGACCCGCTGGCTCCTCGCAATGACGAGGGGAATAGGGAGAAAACCAATGAGCAACGACCTCGAAGAGCTGACAAGACTCAACAAGGATTACGTCGATTCGGTGCAGAACTGCGACGTCGAGCGCTTCGATGAAATCCTGGCGCAGGATTTCTACTGCACCAATCCCGACAAGAGCCTGGTCGATCGCGCCGCCTTCCTGAAGCAGACGGCGATCCCGGTGAAGATCAAGGGACTGAAGGCCGAGGACGTCAAGATTCGCATCCTCGGCGATTTCGCCATCATCCATGCCCGCACCAGCTACAGCACCGCGGATGGCGAACCGATGCACGGCTGCTACACCGATTGCTGGGCGAGGCAGAACGGAAAATGGCTCGCGGTCTCCGCACACGTGGCGCGGTGAGGGCGAACACAACACCACCGTCGTCCCGGCGAAGGCCGGGACCCATACGCCGAGTCTGCGCTTTGGGCACAGGGTTGGACCGCTTTCTTAACCATCCAAACGGTGGTGGTTATGGGTCCCGGCCTTCGCCGGGACGACGCAAATTTAGCTGTCGAACATGATCACGCTGCGCAGCGTCTTGCCGGCTTTCATGTTGGCAAAACCCTCGTTGATCTCGGAGAGCTTCAGCTTGGCCGAGATCCAGTCTTCCAGATGCAGCTTGCCGCGCATGTAGAAGTCGACCAGGCGCGGCATGTCGACGCGGAAATGATTCGAGCCCATCGACGAGCCCTGGATGCGGCGCTCGCGCAGGAAGTCGAAGCCGTGCAGCTCGATCTTCTGACCGAACGGGATCATGCCGACGATGGTCGCGGTGCCGCCCGCGGCGAGCATGCCGAAGGCCTGCTCGGCGGTGTCCTTGCGGCCGAGCACTTCGAAGGAATGCTGCACACCGCCGCCGGTGAGTTCGCGCACCTGCTGCACGACGTCGCCGCGGGCCGGATCGACGATGTCGGTGGCGCCAAGCTTGGTCGCGAGTTGCAGCTTGGCCGGATTGGTGTCGATCGCGATGATACGGCCGGCGCCGGCGATCTGCGCACCGTTGATCGCGGCCATGCCGACGCCGCCGCAGCCGATCACCGCCACGGTCTCACCCGCGGTGACCTTCGCGGTATTCACCACGGCGCCGTAGCCGGTGATGACGCCGCAGCCGATCAGCGCGGCGAGATCGAGCGGCATCTCCTTCTTGATCTTCACGATGGCGTTCTCGTGCACCAGCATCTGCTCGGCAAAGGACGACAGATTGAGGAACTGGTTGAGCTTCTCCTTCCGGCCCCAGGACAGCCGGTTGGAGGCGCCAGGCAGCATCTTCACCGTGGTGTCGGTGCACAGCACGGTGCGGCCAGTGGTGCAATTATCGCAGGTGCCGCAGAACACCGAGAGACAGGTGACGACGTGATCGCCGGGCTTCACGTAATTGACGTCGGAGCCGACCTTCTCGACCACGCCGGCCGATTCATGGCCGAGCACGGCCGGCAGCGGGTGCGGATAGAGACCTTCCATGAAATGCAGGTCGGAATGGCAGAGGCCCGCGACCGCGGTGCGGATCAGGACCTCGCGCGGCCCGGGATTGGGCACGCTGACATCTTCGATCACCAGCGGCTGATTGACTTCATGCAGGACGGCGGCCTTCATCGGAATTTCCTCTCATGTTTTTTGTTACGCACGCTCTCCACCTCTCCCGCAGGGAGAGGTCGGAGCGCATCGAAGATGCGGTCCGGGTGAGGGGTTCGGGCCTATCGACAGAGCACTACCCCTCACCCGGATCGCTGACGCGATCCGACCTCTCCCGATAGGAGAGGTGAGACTGCGTGAGCGGCCACTGCGAGCCTACGCTGCGACAAGCAATTCGCCAACCTCGGCCATGCCGATCGCGCGATCACCGAGCAGATGCTCGGTCATCCGGCGCTGAACGGTATTTTCCGCAAGCCGGAACGGATCGCCCGGCATCACGCGGTGATCGATCACCATCCGCGACAACAACAGCCGGCGTGCATCGCCGCGCATCTCATGAATGCGGCCACCTTCCCAGGCCAGCGCGACGGCGCTTGCGACATGATAGAGCAGGCTGGTGGCACGCCGCGCATCGCCCTCATTATCGATGCGGCCTGCGACCTCGCGGGCAAACGTGATCGCGCGGTCGCTGAGCTCGCGCAGCCGGTTGCGCCAGGCCTGCGGCACATTGGCGCTGTCATCGAGCCGCGCATGCAGATCGGCGGCGAGCGCGTTGTCGGCGCCATGGCGTCCGACCGCGCGCTTCAGCGCGTCGATTGCGACGATGTTGCCGGTGCCCTCCCAGATCGAGCCGAGATGCGCATCGCGCAGCAGGCGCGGCGTGACGAATTCCTCAATGTAGCCGATGCCGCCGCGCATCTCCATGGCATCGCCGCAGACTTTTCGGGCGTCACGGGTGGCGCGGAATTTCAACGTCGGAGTCAGGATGCGGAGCAGCGCCGCGGCGTCCTGGCTGCCGGCCTCGGCGCGGTCGAGCGCATCCGCGGTGAGGAAGCTCATCGACAGCGCCTGCTCGGTCGGCAGCATGATCTTCATCAATTGCCGCCGCGCCAGCGGCAGATCGATGATGCGCTGGCCGAACACCACGCGGTTCCGCGCCACGGTGATGGCATCGTGCCAGGCACGGCGCATCAGCGCGGTCGATTTCACGCCATTGGACAGTCGCGACGAATTGACCATCTCGGCCATCTGTACGAAGCCGCGGTCGAGCTTGCCGACCGCATAGGCGATCGCGCCATCGAACTTGATCTCGCCGGAAGCCATCGAGCGGGTGCCGAGCTTGTCCTTCAAGCGCACGATCCGGTAGTGGTTCTGCGAGCCGTCGTCGAGGAAGCGCGGCATCAGGAACAGGCCGACGCCTTTGGTGCCTGGCCCCGCGCCCTCGGGGCGCGCCAGCAGCATCACTACCTTGGCATCGGCGTTCGAGCAGAACCATTTCTCGCCATAGAGCCGCCAGTGATCGCCCTCCTGCACCGCGCGCGTGGTCAGCGTGCCGACGTCGGAGCCGCCTTCCTTCTCGGTCATGAACTGGCCCCCCTGAGTCAGTCTGCTCATGTCGGTCTGGGTCAGGCCGTCGAGATATTTCGCCTTCAACGCCTCGCTGCCGAAATTATTCAGCAGCTTGGCGCAACCGTCGGTGACGTTGATCGGGCAACCCATGCCGAATTCGGTCTGGTTGAACAGGAAGGTGAAGGCATGCTTGGCGACCACGGGGTATTTGTCGGGCCAGCCCATGATGCCCTTGCGGATCGACAGCGCGTGGATGCCGAACTCGCCGAACGCGGCGTTCTCGATCTCGCGATAGGCCGGATGATATTCGATGGTCTGGACGTCGCGGCCGAACTTGTCGCGCTGGTGCAGCACTGGCGTATGGCGATCGGCGAGCCGCGCGCATTCATCGAGATGGCCGCCGGCCAATCCGCCGAGCCGGTCGAGATGCGGCTCGATGTGGCGGAACAAGGCCTCGGGCAAATGCAGCTTGAGCAGATCGGTCAGCGCGGGATCGGCGCGGTAGAAATTCATTCCCGTCGTGTCGGGCGCCAGCAGGCCCGGCTGGCTGGTGGGCGACGAGGTCAGATCCTGCGTATGCTGCTGCATTGAATTCCCGGCTTCGGTGCTCATTTGTTTGGGCACGACTATCCTCCTCCGGCCGAGCAAAGGAAAGCCCAATGGATATTCCGAAGTACAAGATCGCCCTGATCGTCGGCGCCGGCGAGGGCCTCAGCGCCTCGCTCACGCGGCTATTTTCGCGAGAGGGAATTCGGGTGGCGCTGGGCGCCCGCAGCATCGAGAAGCTCGGCGCGCTCTGCACCGAGACCGGCGCGAAGGCCTATGCTTGCGATGCCACCAAGGCCGAGGAGGTCGAACGCCTGTTCGGCCTCGTCGAGCGTGAAATCGGAACTCCGGATCTCGTGGTCTACAATGCTTCCGGCCGATCGCGCGGACCCTTCGTCGAACTCGTGCCCTCCGAGGTCGAGCAGGCGATCGCGGTGTCGGCGTTCGGCGGCTTCCTGGTGGCGCAGGAGGCGGCGAAACGCATGGTCCCCAACAAGAAGGGCGCGATCCTGTTCACCGGTGCCTCCGCCAGCGTCAAGGGCTATGCACAATCGGCGCCGTTCGCGATGGGCAAATTCGCGCTGCGCGGTCTTGCGCAGAGCATGGCGCGCGAATTGTCGCCACAGGGCATCCATGTCGCGCATTTCGTGATCGACGGCGGCATCCGCAGCGCCGCGCGCACCGAGCCCGTCGACAAGCCGGACTCGATGCTCGATCCCGACGCGATTGCCTTGAGCTACTGGAATGTGCTGCAACAACCGCGCAGCGCCTGGACCTGGGAGCTGGAATTGCGGCCCTGGGTTGAGAAGTTTTGAGATGACGAAGATCATGCAAGCGGCGTAACGTCGCCGACAACCATCCGCCGCATCCGTCATTGCGAGCGGAGCGAGGCAATCCATGCCATCACGAGCGGCGACATGGATTGCTTCGGCGCTTTGCGCCTCGCAATGACGACGAACAGGGGAAGGAACCATGACCACCGAAATCAAGATCGAAACCGGCACCGACGAACTGCTCTGCGTGATCCGCGACCGCGTCGCCATCATCACGCTGAACCGCCCGGACGCCCGCAACTCGCTGTCGGACACGCTGACGCCCGCGCTGCGCACGATGATCCGGACCTGCGGCGAGAACCCCGAGGTCGGCGTGCTGCTGGTCACCGGCGCCGGCAAGGCGTTCTGCGCCGGCGGCAACGTCAAGGGCATGGGCGCCAATCGCGACCCGAAGAAGCTCGAAATGTCCTACGAGGACAAGGTCGCGGATTTGCAGGAGCGCCAGCGCCTGCTCACCGGCGCGCTGGCCTCGGTGCGCAAGCCGACCATTGCGGCGCTGCCTGGCCCCGCGGTCGGCGCCGGCCTTGCGATCGCGATGGCCTGCGACATCCGAATCGCCGCACAATCCGCCTTCGTCTCGACCGGCTATCTGCGCGTGGCGCTGAGCGGCGATTACGGCATGGCCTGGCTGTTGACGCGGCTGGTCGGCACCTCGCGCGCCCGCGAGCTGATGTTCACCTCCGAGAAGGTCGATGCGACGAGGTGCGAACAGATCGGCCTCGTCAACCGCGTGGTGCCGGACGAGGCGCTGCACGACGAGGCGTTCGCGCTGGCGAAGTCGATGGCCGAGGGCCCGACCCTGGCGCTGCGCTACATGAAGGACAATCTCGACGAGGCGCTGCAATTCGACTTCGCCACCGCGCGCGACCACGAGGCCGAGCGGCTGATCCGCCTCACCACGACCGCCGATCACAAGGAGGCGGTGCAGGCCTTCATCGAGAAGCGCAAGCCGGTGTTTAAAGGGAATTGAGCGCATAGCGCCCTCGAAATCACCTCTCCCTTTTGTGGGAGAGGTCGGATTGCATCGAAAGATGCAATCCGGGCGAGGGGTTCAAGCCCCTCCGTGAGCACGAGCCTGCCGCGAGACTGCACCCCTCACCCGCAGCGCATTCCGCTGCGCTGCATGCACTGCGGCCTCTCCCACAAGGGGAGAGGCGACAGCGGAGCGAGTGGTGAAGGCAGAGAAAGAAAAGGGCCCGGTTCTGGGGAGGCCAGAACCGGGCCTAGTCAGTCAAACCGCAAGCGAGGACATCGCGGCCGAGCGGGAAGTGGCGGCAAGCCGCCAGCTGGCACATGGAATGTCTTGCGGCTCGACGTGGAGCTCTTTCGCGAAGCGCACCAGCTTCCAGTCGCCGGGGCTTTGCACGAAGGCGTAGTCGGACTTGCGAGCCAGGCCGATCATGCTGGCATTGGAACGCAACGTGTCGCCAAAGATGCGCTCGGCTCCGAAGGACGCCGCGCGGCATTCGAGATTCTTCAACAGCGCCTTGCCAATGCCGTGGCCCTGCCACCGGTCATCGATCGACAGGCCGAACTCGACGCTCGACGTATCGGCATGGAAGGCGTAGCGCGCTTCGCCGACAATGGTCTCGAAACCATCGACCAGCATCGTCGCGACCACCGTGAACCGGTCAGCCTCGCCGACATGGATGAAGCGCTCGAGCTCCGTCTTCGGCAGCTCGCTCAACGCGCCCAGGAAGCGGTTGTAACGGGAACTCGCGGAGAGCGAACGGATGTAGCTCTGCAGCTCTTCGCGGTCGCGCGGCTCGACGAAGCGCACCTTGATCTCGCTGCCGTCCTTGGCGCGCAGCACATCGGAGTATTGCTTCAGATCATCGAGACGCAGCGCAGTCATGACACGCTCCTCGGGCGAAGAAATTGGCCGGCGTCCCTCATTGAGGCGGCGCCAGCGAAGGCGTCCTTCTCAGGCCCGCCAGAACGGCTTCTCGGTTTCGAAAGCGATGTCGCTGCGGGACATGCCGATGTCGTGCAGATCACGCTCGGTCCATTGCGACAGTTCGCGGCGGCGCTCATAACGATCCCACCAGACATGGATCGTGTCGCTGACCTGATTCAGCAGCCCCGGCGTATGATGATTTGTCATCGATTCATGGGTGAAAATGGACATTTGCGGCTCCTATCGGTAACCTGTTGGCGGGAATATCGGAGCTATTCGGTCCGTTCACAAACGACACTTTGTACTGCTTCGCATGAATTAAAGTCATGTATTTGGAGGCATTGAAGGGATGACCAGCCGGCTGCCTTCACTGAACGGCTTGAGGGCCTTCGAGGCCGCGTCGCGACACATGAGCTTCACGCTGGCGGCGTCCGAACTGAACGTGACGCAGACCGCGATCAGCCATCAGATCCGGCGGCTCGAGGAAGAACTCGGCGTCCGCCTGTTCATCCGCCAGAACCGCTCGCTGAGCCTGACACCGGAGGCTACTGAATACCTTCCCGGCGTCCGCGCCGCGTTCAACGACCTCAGGCTGGCGACCGACCGGCTGCTGCGGCGGGACGACGACCACGTGCTCACCGTCTCGACGCTGGCATCGCTCGCGGCCAAATGGCTGCTGCCGCGGCTGTCGGCGTTCCAGGAGGCGCATCCCGGGATCGACGTCCGCATCACCACCTCGACCAGCCTGGTCGACTTCCAGCGCGACAAGGTCGACGCCGCGATCCGCTATGGCCGCGGCCAATGGGCGGGGCTGCGCGCGGACTGGCTGATGGCGGACGAACTGTTTCCGGTGTGCAGCCCGTCGCTGCTGCAAGGCAACAAGCCGCTCAAATCTCCTGAGGACCTCAGGGACCACGTGCTGCTGCACACCGGCAACGCCAACAGCGACGACTGGCGGCTGTGGCTGACCGCGGCGGGCCTTCCGACCGACGTGTCCAAGCAGCCGGGCATTACCTTCGACATCCTGTTCGTCACCATCCAGGCCGCGATCGACGGCATCGGCATCGCGATGGGCCGCACCTCCTATGTGCAGGACGACATCACCAAGGGCCGCCTCGTGGTTCCCTTCAAGATCGCGCTGCCAGCCGATGCCGGCTTCTATCTGGTCTCGCCGCAGGGACGCCCCGACACGGCAAAGCTCTCGGCGTTCCGGTCCTGGCTCGGCGCTGCCGCGCATACAGCGCCCTGACGCCTTCTTCGCGCGAAGGCGCTCCGGCGATTTCGATCTACGGCTTTTTTCCGATGGTGGCGGCGTGATTTCAGGTTGGTCGCGCCGGACAGCCGTGCCAAATTGCCGCATACGGCAGTTAACTGCCTTCGCCGGCGAAACAATTTGCGCCGGCCGATTTTGCCACGGGGAGGAAAGGCCGTTATGTCGCAGTCGAGTCCATCGCAAATTCCGCAAATCAAGTCACGTCTCGGCGCGATCCTGCGCGCGACCAGCGGCAATTTCCTCGAGCAATTCGATTTCTTCCTGTTCGGCTTCTATGCGCAGGACATCGCAAAGGCGTTCTTTCCCGCCCAGAACGAGACCGCGGCGCTGCTCAATGCCTATGGCGTGTTCTGGCTCGGCGCACTGATGCGCCCGGTGGGCGCGATCGTGCTCGGCTCCTACATCGACCGTATCGGCCGCCGCCAGGGCCTGATCGTGACGCTGGCGCTGATGGCGCTCGGCACGGTGGTGATCGCGTTCTGCCCGCCCTACGCATCCATCGGCATTGCCGCGACGATCATCGTGCTGATCGGGCGGCTGATCCAAGGCTTTTCCGCCGGCGTCGAACTGGGCGGCGTCTCCGTCTATCTCTCCGAAATCGCGACGCCCGGCAACCGGGGCTTCTACACCTCGTTTCAATCGTCCAGCCAGCAGGTCGCAATCTTCGTCGCCGCGATCATTGGATACGTGTTGCGTGAGGTAATACCTGGTGACACCTTCCTGGATACGCTCGGCGGCGTTGCGAAGTGGCGCATCCCGTTCTTCATCGGCTGCCTCATCATTCCCGTGATCTTCGCGTTGCGGCGCTCGCTCGAGGAAACCCCGGCCTTCCTGGCCATGAAGAAGCATCCGACGCCGAGCGAAGTGTTCGCATCGGCGATCGAGAACTGGCGCATCGTCATCCTCGGCATGATGATTGCGGTTCTGACCACCACGACGTTCTACTTCATCACGGTGTATGCGCCCGGCTTCGGTAAGGAGCTGCACCTGTCGGCGTCCGGGACCCTGCTGGTGACCCTGCTGGTCGCGGTGACGAATTTCATCTGGAATCCGGTCGGCGGCGCGCTGTCCGACCGGATCGGCCGCAAGCCGGTGCTGCTCGCGATCGCGGGTCTGTCGTTCGTGACCGCCTACCCGGCGCTGTCATGGCTGGCGCATGAGCCTACGCTCGGGAAACTGCTGGCGGTGCAGATGATGTTCTCGTTCTATTTCGGCGTCTACAGCGGCACCATGCTGGGATGCCTGGTCGAGATCGTGCCGGCGCATGTCCGCACCACCTGCTTCTCGATCGCGTTCGCGCTGGCAGCGGGCATCTTCGGCACCTCGACCCCGTTCGTGGCAACCAAGCTGATCGCAATGACCGGGCAGGACAAGGCCTCGCCGGCGTACTGGCTGATGTTCGGCGCGGCGCTCGGCATCGTTGCCGCGCTGATCGTCTATCGCGGCGGCCAGACCATCGAGGAGCGCAAGACGGTCGCGGCCTGATCCTCCGCATGCAATTGGGGCAGGCCGATCGCCTGCCCCGGCATGTTGCTTTCCATGCCAACAACGATCACAAGAGCGCATGGTTGATCTGACGCGCAGGTTCGACGTGCTGGTGATCGGCGGCGGCAACGCCGCCTTATGCGCTGCGATCAGCGCACGGCGCGCCGGCGCCTCGGTGCTGGTGCTGGAAGGTGCTCCGAAATTCTACCGCGGCGGCAACACCCGCCACACCCGCAACATGCGCTGCGCCCATGACGCGGCGACCGAGATCCTCACCGGCCCCTACACCGAGGAGGAGTTCTGGAAGGATTTGCTGCTGGTGACCGGCGGCCAGACCGACGAGGAACTGGCCCGCTTCATGATCCACGAGTCCAAGGACATCTTGAACTGGATCGTCGAACAGGGCGTGCGCTGGCAGCCCTCACTCGGCGGCACCTTGAGTCTCGGCCGCACCAACTCGTTCTTCCTCGGCGGCGGCCGCGCGATGCTCAACGCGCTCTATCGCACCGCCGAGGAGCTCGGCGTCGACATCCTCTACAATGCCGAGGTGATCGACCTCGTGATCGAGCACGGCATGTTCCTGTCGGCGCAGCTCAAGCAGCCGGTCGGCGGCAAGACCGAGGTGCGGGCCTCGACGCTGGTCGCGGCCGCCGGCGGTTTCGAAGCCAACATCGAATGGCTGAAGCAATATTGGGGCGAGGCCGCCGACAACTTCCTGATCCGCGGCACGCCGTATAACCGCGGCGCGATCCTCAAGATGCTGCTGGCCAAGAGCGTGCAGGAGATCGGCGATCCGACGCAGTGCCATGCGGTGGCGATCGACGCCCGCGCGCCGAAATTCGACGGCGGCATCATCACCCGCCACGACTCCGTGGTGTTTGGCATCGTCGTCAACAAGCACGCCGAGCGCTTCTACGACGAGGGTGAGGACATCTGGCCGAAGCGCTATGCGATCTGGGGCCGCCTGGTCGCGGCGCAGCCCGACCAGATCGCCTACATCATCTTCGATTCGACGGTCGTCACGAGCTTCATGCCGACGCTGTTTCCGCCGATCGCGGGCGCGACGATTGCCGAGCTCGCCGGCAAGCTCGAGCTCGATGCCGCCGCGCTGGAAAAGACCATCACCGAGTTCAACGCCGCGGTGCGGCCCGGCACCTTCGACCACACCATCCTCGACGACTGCCGTACCGAAGGCATCACGCCGGCGAAGACGCATTGGGCCCGCAAGATCGAGACGCCGCCCTATCTCGCCTATCCGGTGCGGCCCGGCATCACCTTCACCTATCTCGGCACCCGCGTGAACAAGCAGGCGCGCATGCTGATGAAGGACGGCAAGCCGTCGGCCAACATGTTCGCCGCCGGCGAGATCATGGCCGGCAATGTGCTCGGCAAAGGCTACGCCGCCGGCATCGGCATGACCATCGGCAGCGTGTTCGGCCGCGTCGCCGGACGGGAAGCGGCGAAGAATGCGCGGAACTGACAGCGCGAGATGAGGAAGCAGCCATGCCACGCCTTGCGATCGTCGCCGCCGCTGTCCTGATGACCTCGGCCACCGCACACGCAGCCGAGCCGATCGCGCTGCGCGACATGGGCTCGTTCCATGTCGGTGGCCGCCTGGTCGAGATCACGGGCAAGCCGGTGAAGGAGGTCACCTTCACGCCCGGCGGCGTGCCGGCGAAGGTCGATCCGAACGGCACCTACCAGGTCGAGCAGATGTATGTGCAGTACTTCCTGCCGCAAAATGAAAGGGGCGCCTATCCGCTGCTGCTGTGGCACGGCGGCGGCCTGACCGGCGTCACCTATGAAACGACGCCCGATGGCCGCGAGGGCTGGCTGAACTACTTCCTGCGCAAGGGCTGGAGCGTCTACAACTCGGACGCGGTCGAGCGCGGCCGCGCCGGCTGGGCGCAATATCCCGACATCTTCAAGGGCGAGCCGGTGTTTCTGACCACCGCCAATCCGTTCGAGCGCTTCCGGATCGGCGACGGCCCCGGCTCCTATGACCCCGATCCGGCCAAGCGCAAGCTGATGCCGGGGAGCCAGTTCCCGAACGAGGGCTACGAGAACTTCGTCAAGCAGAACGTGCCGCGCTGGACCACGACCGACGACGCGACGATCGCGGCCTATATCGCCGAGATCGACCGCGTCGGTCCCTGCATCATCCTGTTCCACAGCCAGGCCGGCTCGTTCGGCTTCAAGGTCGCGCAGGCGCGTCCCGACAAGGTCAAGGCGCTGATCGCGATCGAGCCGGCCGGCGTCGGCGATCCCGCCAAGGTCGACGCGCTCAAGAACATCCCGACCCTGATGGTCTATGGCGACTTCATCGAGCGCGATTCGCGCTGGCCGAAGATCCGCGCCACCGGTGGTGCCTTCGCCGACGCCATTCGCGCCGCCGGCGGCAGCGTCGATGTGGTCGACCTGCCCAAGGTCGGGATCAAGGGCAATTCGCACATGATGATGATGGACAAGAACAATGCCGAGGTCGCCGGCCTGATCCAGACATGGCTGGAAGGCAAAGGGCTGACTAAACGATAGGAACCAGCGCGCGATGCACGGGACGAGGACATTGCAGGAGGCCGACCGTCTGATGACGGTGTGCAATTCCTGCCGTTATTGCGAGGGCCTGTGCGCGGTGTTTCCCGCGATGGAGATGCGCCGCGCCTTCTCCGACGGCGACCTCAACTACCTCGCCAATCTCTGCCATTCCTGCGGCGCCTGCTACACCGATTGCCAGTTCTCGCCGCCGCACGAATTCAACGTCAACGTCCCGAAGACACTCGCGGTGGCGCGCGCCGAATCCTACGCCGCCTATGCCTGGCCGCGCGCCTTTGCCGGCGCGTTCGCGCGCAATGGCCTGGTGATCAGCGTGATCGCAGCACTCAGCGTCGCAGCCTTCATCTTCGGCTTCGCCGCGATCAACGACGCCAGCGTTCTGATGGGCATCCACACCGGTCCGGGCGCGTTCTACAAACTGATGCCGCACAACGCGATGGCACTGTTGTTCGGCCTCGCTTTGCTCTACGCGATCCTGGCGCTGGCGATGGGCGTGCGCGCCTTCTGGCGCGATATCGGCGAGCCCATTGGCATGAAGACGGATGCGAGGGCGCTGTTGCAGGCGATCCGCGACGCCGGCGAGCTGCGTTATCTCGACGGTGGCGGCGTCGGGTGCTTCAACGAGGACGACCATCCGACCGACCGCCGCAAGCTGTATCACCACTTCACCTTCTACGGCTTCGCGCTGTGCTTCGCCGCGACCTGCGTCGGCACGCTCTATCACTACCTGCTGGCGCGCGAGGCGCCCTATGCGTGGTGGGACCTGCCGGTGGTGCTCGGCACGCTCGGCGGCATCGGGCTCGTGATCGGCCCGATCGGGCTCCTGTCGGAGAAATGGAAGCGCGACCGCGTGCTGGTCGACGAGCAGGCCATGGGCATGGACACCGCCTTCATCCTGATGCTGTTCCTGACCAGCATCACCGGCCTTGCCTTGTTGCTGTGGCGCGAGAGCGCCGCGATGGGTCCGCTGCTGGCGCTGCATCTCGGCGTGGTGTTTGCGCTGTTCATCACGATGCCCTACGGGAAATTCGTGCACGGCATCTACCGCTTCGTCGCGCTGGTGCGCTACGCGCGGGAACGGCAGATGATGGCGGAATAACCTCTTCCGTCATTCCGGGGCGCGCGCAGCACGAGCCCGGAATCCATCGAGCCACAAGACAAGCGTAGAAATGGATTCCGGGCTCGCCGCTGCGCGGCGCCCCGGAATGACGAGTGGCTACAGATCGACCACCACGTAGTCGCTCTCCACCGCCACCTTGATGGTCTCGGCGACGTACGGGCCTTTCACCACATTGGTGCCGGGCTCGACATTGACCGGATAGGCACGGACGCGAAAACGGCGCGGATCGCAATAGGATTGGCCGGTGCGGAGATCGAACTCCCAGCCATGCCAGGGGCAGCGCAGGATCTCGCCGAGCTTGGTGTATTCGATCTCGCCGGGGTCCGATGACGACGCCAGCCCGATCAGCGGCCCCTCGCACAGCGAGGCGCCCTGATGCGGGCAGCGATTCAGCAGGCCGAAGAACTCGCCCTTGACGTTGAAGACCGCGATCGGCCGCCCGTCGATCTCGACCAGCTTTCGCGAACCCGGCGGCAGTTCATCCACCGGGGCAATCACATGACGCACCATCTTATGAGACACCGTAAAGCTGCTTGGCATTGTCGAGATAGAATGCCTGCTTGTGGGCGTCGCTGACGCCGGCCGGCAACACGCGCGACGGCTCGTCGAAGTCCCAATGCGGATAGTCGGTCGCGAACAACAGCCGGTCCCAGCCGATCCACTCGATGATCTGGAACAGATGGTCGCGGCTCTCCGGGTCTTCCATCGGCTGCGTTGTCCACCAGATGTGGTCGCGGATGTACTCCGACGGCTTGCGCTTCAGATGCGGCACCTCGGCATGCAGGCGGCCAAACACCTTGTCAAGCCGCCAGGCCAGCGACGGCGCCCAGCCGAACCCTGCCTCGACCATCACCATCTTCAGTTTCGGGAAGCGCTCGAACACGCCCTCGAGCACCAGGCTCGCCAGCACGGTCTGCTGGCATTGCGAATGCCCGACCATTTCTTCGATATAGAAGCTCGGCCAGCCGGAGGCGGTGATCGGGTTGCCGCCGAAGCCGAAGGCGTGCACGCCGATCGGCAGGCCAGCCTCCTGCGCCGCCTCATAGATCGGCCAGTAACGGCGCTGGCCGAGCGGCTCGACATTGCGGCTGAGCAGCAGCACCTGGACGAAATTACTGTCGCCGGCGCGCTTGCGGATCTCGGCTGCGGCCGACACGCCGTCCTCATTGGCGACGACCACCGATCCCTTCAGCCGCGAATCCTTGGCTGTCCACTTCTCGATCTGCCAGTCGTTGATCGCTGAGCAAATCGCCCCGGCGAGCTCCTGGTTGCGGATGCCCTGCCCGGTGTTGAGCGGGTTGAGCACGCCGAGCGCGACATTGTTGGGATCGAGATGCTGCTTCTGCATGAAGGACAGCGACGAGCCCTGCGGTCCGCCTTCCGGCGGATAGGCGTCGCGGCGCGAGGCATTCGGCTGCGCCTTCGGATAGGGCGGGCCGCCCATCATGCCTTGATAGGCATGAACGCCGAAGGTTTCGAGATGCGCGTGCCAGCGCTTGGCAAGGAACGGGTACAGTTCGTCATTGGTCGCGCGTGCCGGATGGATGTCGCAATCGGCGATCGCGGTCTTGATGCTGGTTGACGATGCCGCTTCCGGGCGCTCACGAATCTGGACGTTCATCGCGTCGTCTCCTCTTCAGTTCTGGGCATGATCTTGTCCGACAACCGGCGGCCCCTTTTCGGGATCATGCCCCACCTTAAGGCGCGGATAGGTCGCGTACGGATTGTCGATCATGACCTTGCGGACTAGGTCCGGCGACAACCCCTTCGGCAGCACCTCGTCACCATCGAACTGCCAATGCGGATAGTCCGTGGAGAATAGGATCAATTCGTCCGACTGCATATGGTCGAACAGCCGGTTCAGCGTATCGCCTTCCGGCGGCGCGTCGACCGGTTGCAGCGAGAAGCGGATGTTGCTGCGCACAATCTCAAGCGGCGCGCGGTCGACCCACGGCGTTTCCATCCGCACGCCGCGCCAGAACTTGTGCAGCCGCCACAGGAACGGCGGCAGCCAGGTGAAGCCGGACTCCAACATCACCATTTTCAAGGCCGGATGACGCGCGAACACGCCCTCGACGATCAGGCTGGTGAGCTGGGTCTGGAACGCCTGCGCCTGAGCGACATAGTCCTCGATGTGATAGGAGCCCCAGCCGACCGAACTCGGCGGGTTATGATAGGCGCTGCCGGCATGGACCCCGATCGGCAGGCCGAGCCGTTCGGCCGCGGCGTAGATCGGCCAGTAATGGCGCTTGCCGAGCGGCATGTCGCCCATCACGAGCATCAAGACCTGCACGAAGCGCTTGTCCTGCGCGCAGCGCTCGATCTCGGCGACCGCCTTCGGGATGCTCTGCACGGGAACAACGATCGAGCCGCGCAGGCGATCGTCCTTGTCGAGCCATTCCTTGACCAGCCAGTCGTTCAACGCGCGGCAGAACGCGTCGGCCATGTCCTCGGAGAACACCATCTGCACGCCGTAGAGCGGATTGCAGATGCCATGGGCCGTGCCAAACTTGTCGAGCGCCTGCCGCTGCATGTCCGCAAGGCTCGAGCCCGGCTTGCCCTGCGCAGGACGCCAGTCCGGCCGCGACGAGATCGGCGAATTGACCGGATAGGATTGCGAGAGCAGATCTGTCATGCCGCGCGTCGTCACCTGGTCGCGCCAGTAATCGTTCATATAGGGCAGCAGGCTGGTGAGATGAGGCACGGCGGGATGCAGATCGCAATCCACGCCGCCCGCGATCGGCGACGTCATGATGTTTCCTCTCACGGCATCTTGTTCGACGACGCCGCTTGGTTCCTTGCCGATATTGAAGCAGGCTCACCCCGGACCTGCAACTTGCGCAAACGGCGTGGCCGTGTGCTAGGAAAACATGGGCCGCGATGAGGGAGATCTCGCGATGATTCGGACCGGATTGACGACGCTTGCCGCCGCCCTCGCGCTCTCCGGCCTGGCACTGGCCCAGCAGAGCCCACCGGCCGCACCGCCGGCGCCGGACTTCTCCAAGGTCGAGATCAAGACCACCGATCTCGGGGACGGCATCTACATGCTCGAAGGCCAGGGCGGGAACATCACGGTGGCAACCGCCAAGGACGGCATCATCATGGTCGACAGCGAGTTCGCGCCGCTGCACGACAAGATCAAGGCCGCGATCGCGACGATCTCGCCGCTGCCGGTCAAATACCTGATCAACACGCATTTCCATGGCGACCACACCGGCGGCAACGCGCCGTTCGCAAAGGATGGCGCCATCATCGTCTCCGAGGTCAACGTCAAGACACGGCTGGCGGCAGGGACCACCAACGGCCTCACTGGCGTGAAGACGCCGCCGGCAGCGCCGGAAGCACTGCCGGCCAAGACCTATACCGGCCGTTACAAGATCCGGATGCCCGGCCGCGTCGCCGACCTCAAGCATATCGCCAACGCCCATACCGACGGCGACACCTATGTCTGGTTCAAGACCGCCAATGTGCTGGCGACTGGCGACACCTTCACCAACGGCCGCTATCCCAACATCGACTTCGCCAATGGCGGCAATATCAACGGCATGATCGCCGCCGCCGACACCTATCTGAAGCTCACCAACGGGCGGAGCCGGATCGTGCCGGGCCACGGCCCGATCGCGGAGAAGGCGGCGCTGCAAGCCTACCGCACCATGCTGGCTACGGCGCGCGATCGCATGGCGAAACTCGTCAAGGACGGCAAGAGCGAGGACGAGGTGGTCGCGGCCAAGCCGTTTGCCGATCTCGACGCCAAATGGGCGCTGAGCGAACTGGCGAGCAGCAATTTCATTCGCGTGGTCTATCACTCGCTGGCCGACAAGCCCGCCGAGAAGAAGCCGCTGCTGAAACGCATCCTGCACCGGAGTTGACGAGATGAAAGAGCTGAGCGCTGTCGCCGAACAGGTCGCAGCAAAACTGATCGCGAACAAGCAGACCATTGCGGTCGCAGAATCATCCACCGGCGGGCTGATCTCGGCCGCGCTGCTGGCGGTGCCCGGTGCGTCGGCCTATTTCCTCGGCGGCGGCGTGATCTACACCCGCGACGCACGACGTACGCTGATGGACATTTCCGATGATGCGATGCGTGGTCTGCGCTCGTCGTCGGAGCCCTATGCGCAATTGCTGGCGCGCCAGATCCGCGAGCGGCTTTCGACCGACTGGGGATTGTCGGAGACCGGCGCGGCCGGCCCGACCGGCAACCGCTACGGCGATGCCGCCGGCCATAGCTGCATGGCGGTGGCAGGCCCCAAGCAGCAAGTGATCACGCTGGAAACCGGAAGCGGTGACCGGCAGGCCAACATGCAGGCGTTCGCGAAAGCGGCGCTGGAGTTGTTGCTGAGGAATCTGTCACCGTAGTTTCCGCCGTCGTCCCGGCGAAGGCCGGGACCCATAACCACCGCTAGATGTTGTTAAACATGGTTGGGGCCACAGCGCGCTCCAACAACTCAATCCTGTGGTAATGGGTCCCTGCTTTCGCAGGGACGACGCGAGGAAGCAGCCGAGCCAGTCCTCACTTCTCGCGGAACGAGCGCATGAACTGGTCGCTCATCGGCTTCATCAGGTAGGACAGCATGGTGCGGTCGCCGGTCTGCACGAAGGCCTCCACCGGCATGCCTGGGATGATCTTCACCTCGCTGCCGAGGCGCGCGACTTCCTCCGGCGGCATCGAGACGCGGATGGTGTAGTAGCTCTGCCCGGTGCGCTGGTCGGTGGTGACGTCGGCGGAGACGCGGGTGACGACGCCGTTCAGCTCTGGCGTGGTACGCTGGTTGAAAGCGGAGAGCCGCAGCAATGTCTTCTGCCCGACCTGCAATTTGTCGATGTCCTGCGGATTGACCTTGGCCTCGACCGACAGGTCGTCGGCCTTCGGCACGATCATCATGATGGCATCACCCGCGGTGATGACGCCGCCGACGGTATGAACGGTGGATTGCAGCACCACGCCGTCCTGCGGCGCGCGGATATCGACGCGGCGGAGCTGGTCTTCCGCCGTCACCTTGCGCTCGACGAACTCGCCGATCTTGTCGTTGGTCTCGCGCAGATCCTTCGAGACCTCGGACAGCATGTCCTTGTCGACCTGGATGATCTGCAACTCGGTCTCGGTGATCTTGCCCTTGGCCTGGGCGCGCGAGGCGATGTATTGCGCGCGCTCGCCGGAGAGCCGCGCCGCGTCGCGCTCCAGCGTGGTCAGGCGGGTGAGCTGCACCAGATGCTGCTCGTAGAGCTGGCGGACGCCGACCAGCTCCTGCTGCACCAGCGCGATCTCCTTGTCCTTGGCGGCTTCCTGCGCCTGCAAGCCGGAGATCTCCTCGTTGAGCTGGGTGACGCGTTCGCGCAGTTGCGCCTTCTGGCCGGTGCGGCCGTTGACGCGGACCTCGAACAGCTTGGTTTCGCTCGCCATGATGTCGCGAACGTCGGGATCGCCTGCCTGATCGAGCAGTTGCTGCGGAAATGCGATCTTGTCGCGGCCCTGCTGCTCGGCCTCGAGCCGGGCGGCGCGGGCATAGAGACCGTTCAGCGTCTTGACCACGATCGCAAGGCTCGCCTTCACGACCGTCTCGTCGAGACGCACCACGATATCGCCCGCCTTGACCACGTCGCCGTCACGCACCCGGACCTCGCCGACCACGCCGCCGGTCGGATGCTGCACCTTCTTGACGTTGGATTCGACGACCACCGAGCCCGGCGCGATCAAGGCGCCAGAGATCGGCACCGTGGCGGCCCAGCCGCCGACGCCGCCGCCGAGAACGAGCACCACCGCGAGCCCGACAATGAGGTGCTTGCGGATCGAGAGATGCGCGTTGCGCGGTTGCTCCGTCATGGCTTGGCGTGCCCCGCGTCGGCGACGATCTTGATCGGCGTCGGCACCGGCGGCGCAACGCGCTGCAACACCTGCGCCAGCACGGTCTCCTTCGGCCCGAAGGTCTGCATGCGGCCGTCCTTGAGCACCAGCAGCTGATCGACGCCCTCGATGCCGATCGGCCGGTGCGCGACCACCACGACGACGGCGCCACGCTCACGGGCGCCACGCACCGCGCGGGTCAATGCCTCGTCGCCCTCGCTGTCGAGGTTGGAGTTAGGCTCGTCCAGCACGATCAGGAACGGATTGCCGTAAAGCGCACGCGCCAGCGCGACACGCTGGGCCTGGCCGGCGGAGAGCGCAGTACCCTGTTCGCCGACCTGGGTGTCGTAGCCTTCGCGCATCTTGATGATCATCTCGTGCACGCCGGCTTCCTTGGCCGCCGCGATGATGCCGTCCGACGTGGCGTCGGGATCGAACCGGCAGATGTTCTGCGCCACGGTGCCGGCGAACAGTTCGACGTCCTGCGGCAGATAGCCGACATGGCGACCGAGTTCGTCCGACGACCATTGATCGAGCGCGGCGCCGTCGAGCCGCACCTTGCCGCGCGCCGGTGTCCAGACGCCGACCAGCGCGCGGATCAGCGACGATTTGCCGGAACCGCTCGGGCCGATCACGCCGACACCGCTGCCGGCTTCGACCGCGAAGGAGACGTCCTGCACGATGGCGCGCTGGTCGCCCGGCGCGACCATGGTCACGGCCTCGACCGAGAGCTTCTTCTGCGGCGCCTGCAACAGCGTCTGCGCGGGCCGCGCCGGCAGCTGCTGCAACAGTCGGTTGAGCCGCTGCCAGCTCTGCCGCGCCGCGACGAACCCTTTCCAATGCGCGATCGCGAGATCGACCGGCGCCAGCGCCCGCGCGCTCAGGATCGAGCCGGCGATGATGATGCCGCCGGTGGCCTCCTGATGGATCACGAGATAGGCGCCGACCGCGAGCACCGCGGACTGCAGCATCATGCGCAGCACCTTGGCGACCGCGCCGAGCCCGCCGGTGACGTCGCTCGCATGCTGGTTGCCGGACAGATATTCCTCGTTGGCCTCGTTCCAACGCTTGTTCATGCGCCCGGCCATGCCCATCGCGACGAGCACCTCGGCATTGCGGCGGCTGGAGGCGGCGAGATCGTTGCGACGCGCCGCGAGCGACATCGCCTCCTTGGCCGGCGTGCGCGACATGTATTCGGTGATCAGCGTCAGCGTCACCAGAATGATGGCGCCGGCCAGCGCGGTGACGCCGAGCAGCCAGTGGAACGCGAAGCAGATCGCCAGGTAGAACGGCAGCCATGGCAGGTCGAAGAACGCGCCGGGGCCCATGCTGCCCAGGAAGGAGCGAACATTGTCGAGGTCGCGCAACGGCTGCAACCCCTCGCTGCGATTGCCGGCGATCAGCGGCAGCCGCACGACGGTGTCGAACACCCGCGCATTGAGCGCCTCGTCGAGCGAGGTGCCGACGCGGCCGAGGATCCGTCCGCGCAGCAGGTCGAGCACGCCCTGGGCGATGTACAGCACCGCGGCGATGACCACGAGACCGACCAGGGTCGGCACGCTGCGGCTCGGCAGCACCCGGTCGTAGACCTGCAGCATGAACATCGAACCTGTCAGGTACAACAGGTTGATCATGCAACTGATGAGGCCGACACCGACGAAGGCACCGCGGCATGCGCGCAGCGCCTCAGCCAGTTCGGAACGCCGGACAGCGGGCGCACCTGCCATTAATGTATTGTCTCTGCAAACGGTTAGGTAATGACCACGTTGTACCGACGTTTGTGGCCATCGTCTATTTAAGTCGCGCCAAACCGGAGATGGTTCGCGACCTATTTTCGTTATGGCACAGAGGTTTGACGGAATAACCAGGGTTAGCCGGCCGCGGCATCTGCCGGACTTCTCGGATAGGGCACGAGAATGACCGACATCGAGACCCGGCCGATCTCGCCATCCACATCGAGCAGCACACCGCTCCCGACGCCGAGCCCCGCCTCGGGACGCCAGCGGCTCTCGGCCCGAACGCCGACCCAGTCGCCGCGCGGTGGCCTGAACAACTGAACGGCGAGGTTCGGATTGGGGTCGGCGACGACGTTATGGACCGGACGGGCGATGCCATGGGTCCAGTCCGCCGGACCCAGCACCCGCGCCAGCGGGCCGGCCCCTTCGATCACGCCGTGATGCATCCGGAACCAGGCCGCGTCATCTCCGGCGCGAGCTTCCATGGCATCCATGAACCAGCTGCGGCCATGCACGGCGTGCAGGTTCCGCAACGGAAATTGCAGCGGATCGACGGCTTCGGTCGCCTGTTCACGAAAGCCCGGGATCGCGACCGCGCGTTCGCGCGACAGCGTGACGCGCACCGTCGCGCAGGGCTGCTCTTCGCCCGCCGGCCACAGCGTGTTGTCGACGACGCTGACCCGGCCGCCCTCCGTCACGACGCCGATCTGCGTGCGCAGCTCGGCCATCGGGGTCGGCCGCAGGAACCAGGCCGCCGCCGAGATCGCGGAGCCCCAATTGCGCGATTCTGCCAAGGCCTCGACCTCGGCGGTCAACAGGCTCGCGACCGCGCCGCCCTGGAGGCCTGCGAACGGCCCTGCCGCCAGCGCGGCGGGCTTCCAGTGATGCGGCGCGGCGAGCGGTTCGAAGATGGCCAAGGCAGATTCCCAAGGTGAGCAGGATTGAGCGTTCGGGCATTCTGGGCGAAGAATGATGATCATGACAAAAGGCCATTCATCACTCGAGGTGAACAGAATTCACCCATTGGACGCCCCGGACCCTCGGGCCATCCCGCCGCTTGCGGCATTGCTCGCCTTCGAGCGCGCGGCAACGCAATTGAGCTTCCGGCGCGCCGCGCGCGACCTGTCGCTGAGCCCTTCGGCGATCAGCCACCAGATCCGCGGGCTGGAAGAGCAGTTCGGCACCAGACTGTTCGTCCGCGGCGCGCGCTCGGTGCGACTGACCGACGACGGCGCACGCTATCTGGCAAAGGTGTCGGCCGCGCTGGCGACGTTGCAGGAGGCGAGCCGCGACATGCTGCGGCAACGCGGCCAAGCCAGCGGCGAGCTATGGATCAGCTCGTTGCCGTTCTTCACCAGCGCCGTGCTGCTGCCGGCGCTGCCGGAGTTCAAGCGGCGCCATCCGCAGTTGACGCTGCGGATCGAGGCCACCCATCAATATGCAGACTTCTCCGGCTCCCGGGTCGATGTCGCGATCCGCTACGGGCGGGAGCACGCCACCGGGCTGAAGGTCGAGCCGCTGGTGGAGGTCAGGGGATTGGCTGTCTGCACGCCGGCGCTGGTCAAAGGCGGGCTGCGGACACCCGCCGACCTGTCGCGCGAGGTGCTGATCCATGTCACGAGCCAGCCGCGCGCATGGCCGGCCTGGCTGAAGGAGGCCGGGCTGCCGAACCTCACGCCGCGCGGGCATCTGTGGCTCGACAGCGTGCCGGCGATGCTGGAAGCCGCCGAACACGGGCTCGGCGTGGCGCTGGCGATGGCGCCCTTGATCAAGGTACGGCCGGGCTTCGGCAAGCGGCTGGTGGCGCCGTTCGCGTTCGAGCCGACGCATCACGAGACGATCTATCTGGTCTCCCGCACCGAACAGGCCCGGGACCGCCGGATCGCCGCCGTGCGGCGCTGGATCGCGGACGCCGTCGCGCGCGCGAGCTAAACCGTCGCGGCGGCGGCCTCAGCCAGGACGCAGCGTGCCAAATGACCGGGCGCGACCTGCACGCTCGGCGGCAAACCCTCACTGCAACGTTGCTCGGCGAACTTGCAGCGCGGCGCGAACGAGCAACTGGCCGGCGCCTGATCGAGTGAGGGCGGCGTGCCCGGGATGGTCTCGAGGCGCTGGCCGCGCATCGCGCCGTGAATGGTCGAGGCCAGCAGGCCCCTGGCATAGGGATGCGCCGGCGTGCGCACGATGTCGCGCAAGGCGCCCTGCTCCACGATCTGGCCGGCATACATCACCGCGACGCGGTCGCAGATTTCGATGGCGACGCCGATGTCATGGGTGACGAAGATGACGGACATGCCGAATTCCCGCTGCAACTCGCGCAGCAGCAGCAGGATCTGGATCTGCACGGTGGCATCGAGCGCCGTGGTCGGCTCGTCCGCGAGCAGGATCTTCGGCTTGCAGGCCAGCGCCAGCGCGATCATCGCGCGCTGCCGCATGCCGCCCGACATCTCGTGCGGATAGGAGTCCAGCCGTCGCTTCGCCGAGGGGATCCGCACCACTTCGAGCATCTCGAGCGCACGCGCGGTGGCGTCGCGTTCGCTCTTGCCCTCGTGGCGCATCACCGTCTCGGCGATCTGGCGCCCGATAGTGTAGACCGGATCGAGCGCCAGCGCCGGCTCCTGGAAGATCATCGAGACGGTCTGGCCGCGGAACGCGGACAGCGCGTCGTCGTCCATCGCCAGCACCTCCTGGCCCAGCACCTTGACGCTGCCGGAGATTTGCGTGCGCTTCCGCGGCAACAGCCGCATCAGCGCGCGCAACGTGACGCTCTTGCCGGAACCGGACTCGCCGAGCAGCCCCAACACCTCGCCTTCGCCGAGCGACAGGCTGAGATCGTTCACGGCATGGACCGTGCGATCGCCGGTGAAGCGGATGTTGAGGTTGTTGATCTCGACGAGATTGGTCATGCGAGCTTGGGTACCTTGGCGTGGAAATCGGTCGCGCGCTGGAACGCAGCGCCGATCCGGAGCAGCGTCGCCTCCTCGAAGGAGCGACCGATCAGTTGCATGCCGACCGGCAACCCCGCTTTGGTGAAGCCGGAGGGAATCGTCAGCGACGGCACGCCGAGATAATTGACCGGACGGGTGAACCGGGTCAGCCGCTGGATCACGGCTTCCGCGCCCGGGCCGTTGCCGACATCGCTCTCGGCAATGGTCGGCGCCGGCACCGGCGAGGACGGCGCGATGACCGCATCGATCCCGGTGACCGCCGCATTGTGCGCGGCCAGCGCAGGCCCGCGCCAGCGCATCGCCTCGAGATAGCTGACGGCGGGAATGGTCAGGCCGTTCTGCAACCGCATCAGCACCTGCGCGCCGTAATCTTGCGGCCGCTCGATCATCCAGCGCTTGTGGAAGGCGGCGGCTTCGGCCGCGAGCACCAGTTGCGACGCGCCGCTGAGCTGACGCTGATCCGGCAGCTCGACCTTGACGATCTCGGCGCCTTCCTTCTTGAGGGTGGCCACCGTCTCGTCGAGGGCGCGCGCCACCTCGGGATCGAGATCGTCGACATAGAACGCCGTCGGGACGCCGATCTTGAGACCCTTCAGCGATTGGCCGGTCGCGGCCAAATAGTCCGGCACCGGCTGCGTCGACGCCGTCAGATCCTCGGGATCGGCACCGGCCATCAGGCCGAGCAGCAGCGCGCAGTCCTCCGCGGTCTGTGCCAGCGGGCCGACGGTATCGAGCGACTGCGACAGCGGCATCGCGCCGGCGCGGCTGACCCGGCCGACCGTGGTCTTGAGCCCGGTGACGCCGCAGAAATGCGCGGGCATGCGCACCGAACCGCCGGTGTCGGAGCCGAGCGCGGCGAAGGTCAGACGCGCAGCGACCGCCGAGCCCGAGCCCGACGACGAACCACCGGTGATGTGCTCGGTGTTCCAGGGATTGCGCACCGGGCCGTAATGCACGTTGTGGCCGGTCGGCCCGAACGCGAACTCGACCATCTGCAACGAGCCGAGCCGGACCTGGCCGGCATCCTTCAGCCGCTGCAACGCGGTCGCGGTGGTCTTCGGCACGAAGTCGCGGCGGATCAGCGAGCCGCAGGTCACGACCTTGCCGGCGTCGTAATACATGTCCTTGTGCGCCAGCGGCACGCCATGCAGTGCGCCGCGGCTCTTGCCCTTCGCGAGTTCGGCGTCAGCTTCGGCCGCCGCGGCGAGCGCCGGTTCGGATTCGATCGCCATATAGGCGTTGAGGCGCGGCTGCCACTCGGCAATGCGATGCAGCACGGCGCGCGTCACCTCTTGCGAGGAGAGCTTCTTCTCGGCGATCGCCTTGGCGACCGCGGTCAGCGTCATCAGGGCCGGATCGGAGCTCATTTCGACACCTTTGCGATCTGCGCCAGCAGGAAGCTCGCGGGTTCGAGATCGAACGGCAGCGTGCCGGCGATCGGTGCAAAGCCGTCGAAGGCCGGCCCGATCGAATTGGCGATGCGGTTCGCGACCTCGTCATCGGCCGGCACGTCGGCGACGTGCGCGATCACCTTGACGTCCTTGGGTGTGGGCCTGGTCATGCCGCGTTTTCTCCTTTTGCTTTTGCCGGCGCGCGGCTGTGCCCCGAGCCAGGAATGGCCATGTAGCATGCCGCTTGATGACCCATTGTATCGAGATCGCTGAGTTTTGGCGTGTCGTTTGCGCAGAGCGGCTCCGCAAACGGACAACGGGTGTGAAACCGGCATCCTGACGGCGGATCGATCGGATTGGGCGGATCGCCGGAGATCGGCGGCACCTCGGTGCGCTTGTCGGGATCCGATGACGGCATCGCCGCCAGCAGCGCGCGGGTATAGGGATGCGCCGGCGCATCCCACACCGCATCGACCGGGCCGAGTTCGACGACCTCGCCGAGATACATCACCAGCACGCGGTCGGAGATATAGCGCACGACATTGAGATCGTGGCTGATGAAGAGATAAGTCAACCCGAATTCGCGCTTCAGGTCGGCAAGCAGATTGAGCACCTGCGCCTCGACCGATTTGTCGAGCGCCGAGACCGCCTCGTCGAGGATCACGAGCCGCGGCGACAGCGCCAGTGCGCGGGCGATGTTGACGCGCTGGCGCTGGCCGCCGGACACCTCATGCGGATAGCGATTGGCAAAGATCTCCGGCCGCAGGCCGACCTTGCCGAGCAGTTCGCGCGCCAGCGTGCGCGCCGTATCATCGGCCATGCCATGGACTTTCGGTCCGAAGGCAATGGATTCCTCGATGGTGAGGCGCGGGTTGAGCGAGGCGTAGCTGTCCTGGAACACCATCTGCACGCCGCGGCGCAGATCGCGCAGCGAGAGCGACGGGCCGACCTGCCGTCCGTCATAGATGATGTCGCCGCCATCGCGGGGCATCAGGTGCATCAGCAGCCGCGCCGTGGTCGACTTGCCGCAGCCGGATTCGCCGACGATGCCGACGGTCTCTCCCTTCATGACCGCGAAGGTGACGTCGTCGACGGCGCGCACGGTCTTGCGCGGGCTGAATAGCCCGCCGCGCACCGGGAAGTGCTTGGTCAGCCCGTTGACCTGCAATAGCGGCTGCGCGGCGCCGCCGAGGTCGGCGACCGGCTCCAACATGTCGATGGAGGTCATTGTGTCGATCATACCGAGCACGCTGGTATCACCTCTCCCCACCGGGGAGAGGTCGGCGCGCAGCGCCGGGTGAGGGCCTTAGGTCCAACGAGAGGCCGTAACCCCTCACCCAGATCGCATCTAACGATGCGATCTGACCTCTCCCACAGAAGGAGAGGTGGACCGTCGTTGCGGAGAGCGGCCGCGAGTATTTTCATCGTGCTTAGTTCCTGATGTCCATGGCGCTGCGCATGCCGTCGCTGAGCAGATTGAAGCAGATCGAGACCGCGAAGATCATCGCACCCGGCAGCGCCGCGACCCATGGGTTGACATAGATCGCGGTGCGCAGCGTATTCAGCATCAGGCCCCATTCCGGCTCCGGCGGCTTCGTCCCCAGCCCGAGGAACGAGAGACCGGCGGCCAGGATCATCGACACCGAGATCAGGCCGGTGGCGTAGACGAAGATCGGGCCGAGCACATTGCCGAGCATGTGGACCCGCATGATGGTGAAGGGACCGGCGCCGGAGGCGCGCGCCGCCTCGACGAAATCCATGTTGCGGACGCCGGTGGTGACGCTTTCGGCGACGCGGGTGATCTGCGGCACGAACACGATGGTCAGCGACACGATCGAATTGGTGATGCCGGCGCCGAGCGCGCCCGAGATCGCGATCGCCAGCAGCACCGACGGGAAGGCATAGAACACGTCGACGGTGCGCATGATCGCGGTGTTGAGCTTACCGCCGACATAGCCGGCGACGAGGCCGAGCGAGGTGCCGATCACGAAGGCGAGAATCACCGGCAGGATACCGATCACCAGCGACAGCCGTCCGCCATAGATCAAGCGCGCCAGCATGTCGCGGCCGAGTTCGTCGGTGCCGAGCGGATAGCCCGGCGTGCCGATATGGCGGAGACGGCGGATCATCGAACCCTGATAGGGATCGGCGAGATGCAGCCACGGCGCCAGCAGCGCCGAGGCAAAGATCAGCAGCAGGATGATGGCGCAGGCCATGCTGACCTTGTCGCGCCGGATCCGTCGCCCGACCGTCGCCCAGTAGCCGCGCGCCTTGCTCGCGGGTGCAGCCTGCAATGCAGTATCTGACATCGCACTCATAGGACGGCTCTTGGTTGGAGCATGATCTCCGCGCAAACGCGTTCCGCGTTTGTCGCGACGGAAAACCGGTCTCCACTTTTCCGGATCATGCTCTAGCTCCGCTTGATGCGCGGATCGATCGCGGCCTGCGCGATGTCGACCAGGAGATTGAGCAGCACGAAGAACAGCGCCAGCACCAGGATCGTGCCCTGCAGCAACGGCAGATCGCGCTGGAAGATCGCCGAGTTCAGCAGCAGGCCCGAGCCCGGCCAGGAGAACACCGTCTCAATCAGGATCGAGCCGCCGAGCATATAACCGAGTTGCAAGCCCATCACCGCGAGCGCGGTCGGTGCCGCGTTCTTGACGACGTGGCGAAACACGTGGGTCTCGCGCAGGCCCTTGGCACGCAGCGCCTCGACGAAGTCCTGGCTCAGGATGTCGCCGGTCAGCGCGCGCACGGTGCGGGTGACGATGCCCATCGGGATCACCGAGGTGGTGATCGCCGGCAGCACCAGATAGCGCAGATGCTCCCAGTCCCATGCCCAGGCCGCGGAGCCGCCGGGTCCGGCGCCGACCGCAGGCAGCCAGTTGAGCTGCACCGAGAAGATGATGACCAGCACCATACCGAGCCAGTAATGCGGCAACGAGACGCCTGCGATCGCGATCGAGGTCGCGACCTTATCGACCCAGGTGTCGCGGAAGTAGCCGGCGATCAGCCCGAACAGCAAGCCTAGCGTGAAGCCGATCATTGCGGCGGCGACCGCCAGCATCACGGTGTTGCCGACCGCGCGCATCACCTCCGACAGCACCGGGCGCCCGGTCGCGATCGAGTTGCCGAGATCGCCGTGGATCGCGCGCCACAGCCACAACCCGAACTGCACCGGCAGCGGGCGGTCGAAACCATAAGCCGAGCGCAATTGCGCGGCGAGCTCCTGCGAGGCATCGGCCGGCAGCACCGCGACCAGCGGGTCGCCAGGCGTGATATGCACGAGCAGGAAGCACACCAGCGCGACGCTGAGCACGATCGGAATGACGTAGACGATCCGTCTGGACGTATAGGCGAGCACGTTGCGTTCTCTCTTGCTTCTCCCCTGGTGGGAGAAGGTGGCGCGCAGCGCGCGCCGGATAAGGGGTTCTGTCCGCGGCCAAAGTCACTTCACATCGGCGAGAGGAGCATCCGCGGAGATAACCCCTCACCCGGCTTCGCTCTCGCGAAGCCACCCTCTCCCACAAGGGGAGAGGGTGCACCGGTCTATGCGTCCCGTGTCACGGCGCGACCGTGACCGGCGAGAAGTCGACGAACCAGCTCTTCGGCTGCACGAAGCCCTTGATCTTCGGGCTCATCGCCCGTGGCGCGACGTCGTGGGCGACGAACAGGAAGGTTGCATCGTCGACGGATGCCGCATGCAGCTCGGCCAGCGCCGCGTCGCGGGCCGCGGGTTCGAAGGTCTGGCGGGCCTTCTTCACCAGCTCGTCGAACTTCGGATTGTTGTTGAAGCCCCAATTGTTCGAGACCGGCGGCGCCATGCCCGATTGCAGGAAGCGCACCAGCGCGAAGAACGGATCCATCGCCGCGTAGGTGACGTTGATCGCATTGCTACCATTGGCCGACGGGTCCTTGGCACCGCGCCGCCAGTTGGTGAACAGCGTGTTCCACTCGATGACATCGAGCTGCACATCGAAGTAGCACTCCGCCAAAGCCTGTTGCAGATATTCGTTCATCGGCAACGGCAGCATCTGGCCCGATCCCGACGCCGAGGTCTGGATCTTGACCGTCAGCTTCTTGTTCGGGCCGAAGCCCGCCTCCTGCATCAGCTTTTGCGCAGCCGGCTTGTCATATTTGATCTGGAAGGTCGGGTTGCCGCGCCACGGATGACCCGGCTCGAACGTGCCGGTGGCCGGCACCATCAGTCCCGCGAGCAGGCCATCGCGCAACCCTTCGCGATCGATGCAGAGATTGGCGGCCTTGCGGACCCGGATATCGTTCCACGGCGAGCCCTCGACGCGGGAGAACTGCCACGGCCAGACATGCGGCTCCTCGTTGGAATAGAGATTGAAGCCGCGCTGCTTGATCTCCGGCAACGCATCCGGCGCCGGCGCCTCGATCCAGTTGACCTGCCCGGACAGCAGCGCGGCGGTGCGCGCATTGGCCTCCGGCATCGGCAACAGCACCATCTTGTCGGTCTTCGGTACGCGGGCCTTGTCCCAGTAGTTCTCGTTCTTCACCAGTTCGAGCCGCTCGCGCGGGGTGAAGCTCGACATCTTCCAGGGACCGGTGCCCGAGGCGTCCTTGGCGAACGCAGCCCATGCGGCCTGCGACTTCGCCTTGGCGTCGGCGCCTTCGGCCTTGTCGTAGAACTGCTGCCACTTGGCCGGGCTCGCCATGAACAGATTGGTGAGGTTGATCGGCAGGAAGCTGTCCGGCTCCTTGGTGGTCAGCTCCACCGTCATGTCGTCGATCTTGCGCGCCGAGACCAAGGTCGGCATGCGCGAAGCGGTGACGCCGACCTGGCTCGCGTCGTATTGCGGCGCGTCCTGCTTCAGAACCTTGTCGACGTTCCAGACCACCGCATCGGCATTGAACGGCGAGCCATCATGAAAGGTGACGCCGGGACGCAGCTTGAAAACCCACTTGGTCTTGTCGGCATCGTCGACCTTCCACTCGGTGGCGAGGCCCGGGATCATCGCGCTGGCCTTGTCCGACGACGACAGGTCCCACATCGTCAGGGCGTCATACATCGTCAAGCCAGTGAAGCGATTGCCTTCGAAACCCTGGTCGGGCTGCCCGAGCGTGCGCGGAATATCGGCGGCCGTCATGCCAATACGCAGCACGGTCTCGGCGCTGGCGATCGCCGGCACGCAATTGGCCATCGCGAGCGCCAGCATCATCGCTGCCGCATTGGTCTTCCTGTTACGCATCTGAGCAACCCCTTCGAGACTGGTGACGTTTTGGTGATTATTTGTTGGGCAAGCGTATGCAATGCCTGTGCCAAGGGGAATAGTTCTTCAGCAAATGACCGCCGGGCGCGTCATTTCTTCCCACCTCGCCCCTGCACCGCACAAAGATGCCTATTCTGGCATCATGCTTGCACCATTCGGCTCCGACGTCCCACCAACGGAGCCTTTACATGCGTGCGCGCAATTCGATCCTGACGGCGGCTGTGGCGCTTGCCCTCATCACGGGCTGGCCTTCCTTGTCCGCGCAAGCGGAATCCATTGTGCGCTACGGCATCTCGATGGCCGACATTCCGCTGACGACGGGCCAGCCCGATCGCGGTGCCGGCGCTTATCAGTTCACGGCCTACACGATCTACGATCCGCTGGTCGCCTGGGAGATGGACGTTGCCGACCGGCCGGGCAAACTGGTGCCCGGACTCGCCACCGAATGGAAGGTCGACGACAGCGACAAGACCAAATGGCGTTTCACGCTGCGCAAAGGCGTCAAGTTTCACGACGGCAGCGATTTCAACGCCGATGCCGTGATCTGGAATCTCGACAAGGTGCTGAATGACAAGGCACCACAGTTCGACAAGCGGCAGAGCGCGCAGGTCAAGACCCGCCTGCCTTCGGTTGCGAGCTACGCCAAGATCGACGATTCCACGATCGAGATCACGACCAAGACGGTCGATTCGTTCTTCCCCTACCAGATGCTCTGGTTCCTGGTCTCGAGTCCCACGCAGTATGACAAGCTCGGCAAGGATTGGGACAAGTTCGCGAGCCAGCCCTCCGGTACCGGCCCGTTCAAGCTGACCAGACTGGTGCCGCGCGAGCTCGCCGAGCTGACGAAGAATCCGGATTACTGGGACAAGAAGCGGCTCGCCAAGGTCGACAAGATGATCCTGATCCCGATGCCGGAAGCGCTGACCCGCACCAATGCGCTGTTGGCCGGCCAGGTCGACCTGATCGAAACACCGGCGCCCGACGCCGTGCCACAGCTCAAGGCCGCCGGCATGAGGATCGTCGACAACGTGACGCCGCATGTCTGGAATTATCATCTGAGCGTGCTGCCAGGCTCGCCCTGGACCGACATCCGGCTGCGCAAGGCGCTCAACCTCGCGATCGATCGCGACGCGGTGGTCGGCCTGATGAATGGTTTGGCGAAGCCGGCCAAGGGCCAGGTCGACCCGTCCAGCCCGTGGTTCGGCAAGCCGAGCTTCGAGTTGAAATACGACCTCGCCGCAGCGAAGAAGCTGGTCGCGGAAGCCGGCTACTCCAAGGACAAGCCGCTGAAGACCACCTTCATTATCGCCCAGGGCGGTACCGGGCAGATGCTGTCGCTGCCGATGAACGAATTCCTGCAACAGAGCTTCAAGGAGATCGGCATCGACATCGACTTCAAGGTGGTCGAGCTCGAGACGCTCTATACGCACTGGCGCAAGGGCGCGGCCGACGAGATGAACGCCGGCATCACCGCCAACAACATCGCCTATGTCACGTCTGATCCACTCTATGCCATCGTGCGGTTCTTCCATTCCGGCCAGGTGGCGCCGACGGGCGTCAATTGGGGCGGCTACAAGAACCCGAAGGTCGATGCGTTGATCGACGAAGCCAGGCAGACCTTCGACACCGCGAAGCAGGACGCGTTGCTCGCGCAAGCTCACGCACTGATCGTCGACGATGCCGCGCTGGTCTGGGTGGTGCACGACACCAATCCGCACGCACTATCGCCGAAGGTGAAGACCTTCGTGCAGGCGCAGCATTGGTTCCAGGATCTGACGCAGATCGGGCTGGAGTGACCTTCTCCGCCGTCGTCCCGGCCTAGCGCGCAATTGCGCACGGGGGCCGGGACGACATCGCCTACTTCGTCGTCAACGCGAACGCGCCATCCCAATCGACCGGCGGCGGTTCGGCCTGGAAGGCGCGAATCCGTGCCTCATAGAGACTGTAGAGATACTGCAACGTCTGCGCCTCATCGGTCTTGCGGCCGCGCTCGATCGCAGCGAGTGCGCCGTCCCAGTCACGGCCACGGTAGCAGGCGAGCATCTCGATGGTCAGGTTGCGCAGCCGCTGGAAGCGCCCGGAGTTCGCCACGTCCTCGCGGCCGGCGATCGCGTAGATCACCTCGGGCTCCTTCTTGCCCTTGACCATGATGAAGTCGAGCTCGAGGATCGCGAATTTCTCCTTCACCGCGAGCGCGGTCTTCGATCCCACGATGATCGGGAAGCCATATTCCTTGGACTGTCCCTCGAGCCGCGAGGCCAGGTTGACGCTGTCGCCGAACACCGAATAGTCGAAGCGCACGTCGGAACCCATATTGCCGACCACGCAGGTGCCGGTGTTGAGACCGACGCCGATGTTCAGCGGGACATAGACATGCCCGCCATCCCGCGCCTCCTGCTCGCGCTCGCGGTTGAGGTCGCCGATGCGCTCCAGCATGTCGAGCGCGGCGTCGCAGGCGTTAATCTGGTGCTGTCTGTCGTCGAGCGGCGCATTCCAGAACGCCATGATGGCGTCGCCCATATACTTGTCGATCGTGCCCTTGCGGGCGAGGATCGCGTTGGAAAGCGGAGTGAGGAAGCGATTCATCAGCGCCGTGAGGCCCTGCGGGTCGCTCTTGTAGGTTTCCGAAATCGAGGTGAAGCCGCGCATGTCCGAGAACATGATGGTCATCTCGCGCTCCTCGCCGCCGAGCACCAGCCGCTCCGGCGATTGCGCCAGTTGCTCGACCAGCGCGGGCGACATGTACTGCACGAACTGCGACCTGATCTGCCGGCGCTGCTGCTGTTCGCGCACGAAAGCGGAGAAGATCAGCGTGAGGTAGATCGCCGTGGTCGACATCAGCGGGTAAGTGAAGTCGATCAGGAGCCGATGCTGGGCATAGAAGTACCAGGAGGTGCCGATCAGCACCGAGGCGAACAGCCCGCCGACCGCGACCAGCGTCACCGGGCCGAACTTCGGGGCGAAGGCGATCACCAGCAGACCCATGACCAGCGCGGCGAGGAATTCGATGCTGATGCCGTAGTTCGGCTGCGAGACGACGTCGCCGGTCAGCGCGCTCTCCAGCACCTGGGCATGAACCTCGACGCCGGGCATCGCCGGCGTCACCGGCGTCGTCTTGATGTCGTTCAGTCCGATCGAGGAGGTGCCGATCAGGACCAGCTTTCCGGCGATCTTGTCCGGCGCGACACGTCCCTCCAGCACGTCGATGGCCGAGACATAGATCGAGGGATCGCGGGGCGCGTAATGAATCCAGAGCTGGCCATTGCGATCGGTCGGGATCGCAAAACCCTTGACGCCGAGGCTCTGGATGCCGGCCTCGTCGGCCTTGATCAGGATGGTGCCCGTGCCGCTCGCCACACGCAGCATCTCGAAGGTCAGCGACGGCATGGTGATGCCCTGGGCGACCATGATCATCGGCACGCGCCGCACGATACCGTCGCGTTCCGGCTTGATCGTGAACAGGCCGCGTCCGGCCGCCGCCTCTTCGAGCACAGGCACGTTGCGCAACAGCCCCGGAAACTCGACCATGAATTGCTGCGGCTCCTCGCCGAGCATCGCAAATCCTGTGACCGGCAGCTTTTCATTGAGGTCGGCGCGCACATTGGGGCCGCCGGATTCGCCGAGCACCACGCGCGAGCTCTTGATGGCGTCGGCCAGGATGCTGTCGTTGCTCGGCAGCTGCCGCAACCTGGTGCGCATCTCCTCGTCGAGGCTGCTGAAGGTGTCGGCCGCGATATCGGGGTTGAGCCGGTCCGGCTCGGAGAACACCGCGTCGAAGGCGATCACCACGGCACCGAGCCGGGTGAGATTGATCACGATGTCGGCGATCCGCGTGCGGGGCCAGGGCCATTGTCCGAGCCGCGGATCGGCGAGGCTCTTCTCGTCGATGTCGACGATGGTGACCGGATGCGCAGCCTTCTTGCGGGGTTGGAGCACCTGAAAGGTGTCAAACATCCTGACACGAATTTCCTGAACCGGAGCCGGGTCCGCGGCGCGCAGCGCGGCCACGCCGATCAGCAGCCCGACGCAGGCCAGCCGCGCATAACCGAAGCGCCGTCCGAACCACCTTCGTATCGCCCTCAGCCGTTTCATGCCGTCTGGATATCACGGTCGCGCGAGCCGATCACGCGCGGACTTTCGCAACGGCCGGCTCGGCCGCCCTCAGGCAATGCCGCCGGGATGAAGGATGAAGTCGTTGATGTGCAGGTTCGCCCGATTGACGTTCGTCAACATGATCGAATCGTTGGCATCGAGGTGAATCAGCGTGCCGTTGGCGAGCTGTTCGACGGCGGCATTGTTCAGCCAGGCGTTGAACGAGTCGGCATCGCCGGCAACGAAGGGCGAATAATCGAACAGGTTGATCTTGTCGATGCCAGGCTTGAAATCGGTGATCGTGTCGTTGCCGGTGTCGGCCCTGAACACGAACTGATCGGCGCCACCACCGCCGGTCAGCGTGTTGGCATGGCTGGTCGCGAAGATCACGTCGTTGCCGGCGGTCCCTTGCAGCGCGATGTTCGGGCCCGAGGTCGTCAGGTTGAAGATCAGATTGAGCGTGTCGCTCGCACTATGGCCATCGGTCACCGTGAGCGCGACCTGATCGGTCACCGGCGGCGTATGGCCGGGATCGGTGAAGGTAAGGCCCGTCGACCCGAGCGCGGTGTTGATGTCGGAGAGATGGCCGAGCAGCGTCGTCGGCGTCACGCTGTTGCCGGAACCGGGCGGCGTCGACGCGGCCAGGGTGAATATCTCGCTGGCCGCGGCATCCGCGTCCGTCACCGTCAGGCCGGTGATCGTTTCGGTCCCGTTGGGATTCTGGATCAGGCCGATATTGTCGGGATGGATAATGGGCGCATCATTGGCGCCGATCACGTCGACGGTCAGCGTTGCGACCCCGACGGCGCCATGCATGTCGATCGTCTCGACACTGAACGTATCGGCGAAGGTCCCCTCGCCCAGCGCGTTGATCGCGGCCGAGTCGGGAACGTAGGTGTAGGTGCCATCCGCATGGACGGTGAGCGAGCCATAGAGACCCGCGATCGGCGTGTTGACCGCGAGATGGCTCGAATTGAGCGCGGCATAGGTCAGCGTCGCGGTTTCACCCTGGTCGACGTCATTGCCGTGGAGTGTCCCGGTCAGCGGGCTGAACGTGTCGTTGGCCGCGGTATCGACCAGCGTGCCGGCAAGGACGTTGGCGAGCGTCGGCGCGTCGTTGGAGCCGTCGATCGTGATCGTGATCGGCTGGGTGACGACGCCGCCATGATGGTCGTCGATCTGGATCGTGTAGGTCAGCGTCAGCGTCTGGCCCGCGGCGAGATAGTCGAAATTCTTGTCCGCCGCCGAGAAGGTCCAGGTCGACGCTCCCGTCACGCCGCCGGTCGCGTCCGTCAACGTGCCGAGCGAGAGCCAGTTCAGGATGGTGGACTCGTCCTCGGTCAGGCCCGTGGTTGCGCCGGCCTCGGCGACACCGGTGATGGTCACCGCGTGGGTGTCGCTGAGATCGGCATCGGTGAACGTCACGGTGCCGGATGCGCTGTCCGGCTTCGACGACCCCGTCGTGTCGGGTTGCTCAATGATGGTCGCGGCCTGCGCCGCCGACGTGATGACCGGCGTATCGTTGCTGCCGACGATCATGATGATCACCGGCTGGCTCGCGATGCCGCCATGGTGATCGTTGACCTCGACCGTGTAGGTCAGCGTCAGCGTTTCGCCGGCAGCCAGATAATCGAAATTCTTGTCCGCGGCCGAGAAGGTCCAGAGCTGTGACCCGGTGATCCCGCCAGTCGAATCGGTCAGCGTGCCCAGCGAGAGCCAGTTCAGGATCGTCGATTCATCCTCGGGCAGGCCCGTGGTGGTCCCGGATTCCGCCACGCCGGTGATGGTCATCGTGTGGGTGTCGCTGAGATCGACATCGACGAACGTCATCGCGCCGTGGGCGACGTCGGGCGTGAGCGAACCGGTCACGCCGGGCGCCTCGGTAATCGTCGCGGTCGACGGCTCCGAGGTGAATGTCGGCGCGTCATTGGTCCCGGTGACGGTGATGGTCACGGGCTGGGTGACGACGCCACCATGATGGTCATCGACCTGGATCAGATAGGTCAGCGTCAGCGTCTCGCCCGCGGCGAGATAGTCGAAATTCTTGTCGGCCGCCGAGAAGGTCCAGGCCCGCGATCCGGTGACACCGCCGGTCGAGTCGGTCAGGGCGCCGAGCGACAGCCAGCTCAGGATCGTCGACTGATCGGGAAGGCCCGTAGTAACGCCCGCCTCGGTTACGCCGGCGACCGTGACGCTGTGGGTGTCGCTGAGATCGACATCGGTGAACGTCACCCTGCCGGACGCGACATCATGCGTCAGCGAGCCGGTCACGTCGGGGATTTCGGTGATGGCCGCCGCCTGGGTCGGCGAAGTGATCACCGGCTTGTCGTCGGTTCCGACGATCGTGATCGTGACAGGGAGCGTGACGACGCCGCCATGATGATCGTCGATCTGGACCGTGTAGGCCAGCGTCAGCGTCTCGCCCGCGGCAAGATAGTCGAAATACCTGTCGGCAGCCGAGAAGGTCCAGGAGCGCGATCCCGTCACGCCGTCGGTCGAATCGACCAGTGCCCCCAGCGACAGCCAGCTCAGCACGGTGGCCTCGCTGGCGAGCCCCGTGGTGACACCGGCTTCGGTGACGCCGGTGATGGTGACGGAGTGGGTGTCGGTCAGATCGACGTCGGTGAATGTCACCGTGCCGTGTGCGGTATCCGGAACGGTGGAGTTCGTCGTCCATGGCTGCTCGACGATCAAACCGACCTGTGCCGAGGACGTCACGACCGGCGCATCATTGGTACCGGTAATCGTGATGGTGATGGTGTTGTACCCGGTCTCGTTGCTCAGCGCGAAATTGTTGTCGACGCGCACCATGTAGGTCAGCGTCAGCGTTTCGCCGGCGGCCAGGAAGTCGAAGGCGCCGTCGGCCAGGCTGTACGTCCACCTTGCCGAGCCGAAATTGCTGTTCAGCGGATTGGGATCCAGCAGCAGCGGGATCTCAACGGCCTTGATGGCCGCCAGTTGCACCGCCGTCAGCGACGAGGTCACGTCGTTGCCGCTGGCGTCGTGGTAGTTGAACGCATTGAAATAGGCCGTCGCAGTCGGCGTGTCGCCAAGATTGACGTCCACCCACGAGATCCCGCCCGTCACGGTGTCGGGCACCCCGCTATGAGTCACCCCGGGCTGCTCGGTGAACTCCGCATTCTGCGTCACGACTTTCGGCGGCCCGGCGACGTGCTGGGACCCCGCGGCAACGGCCTGCGGGATGGTGACGCCGGAGATCGACAGCAGCACGGTGGTCGGCACGACGACGTCGCCGCCAGCGAGCTTGATACCGATCGTGACCGGGATGACGCTGTCAGTGAAGTTCGTCGTGAGCTTGGTGTTGGGATTCGAATTGTCGGTGAACTTCAGCGCGAAGACGTCCGAAATGAGCTTCTGCGCATCGGTCGACAGTTGCGCCGACGAGACGAAGCTGACGCTGCCCTGGCCGTTGACGATGGTCTGGGTGCCGGCCTGATCGACGGTCGCGATCGGATTGAGCGTCGTCTTGTCGAACAGGATGTATGAGCCCGTGGTGCCATCGGGCTCGACCAGCACCTGGAATTTGGCTGGCGGGACGCCGCCGGTGCCCTGCACGTCGAAATCGATCTCGACCAGCACCGCGGTGCCGCGGATGCCCATGGTCGCGACCGGCGTGTCGACCTTCATGTCGCCGTGCTTGGCGGTCGCACCGGCCACGAACGAGATCGTGCCCGAAACCAGGCTCATCAGCGACGAATTGCTCGACCCGTTCGGGTCGTAGATCATCTCGTTCAACACCATCTTGGCGTTCGGTCCGAGACCGAACACGGTGCCATCGATGAAGGTGATGCCGAGCGTCGAGTCGCTACCGGATTGCACCACGTCGCCCTTGTTGACGTTGTCACCCTGGTTCAGGATGATCGCGACGCCGTTGCGAATGGCGGTGGCACTTCCGGTCAGCTTGGTGACGTGGCCGATGACCTTGGCCGGTTCCGCGGCCCCCCCAGCCTGCGCGTACTGGGTATAACCGGTGAGCGCGTTGACGAGGTCGCCGGTGAGATGCGCACCCTCAGGCGACGCCAGCGCCGCCCGGTGCTCGCCCTTGAAATAGTCGCGCAGAACCAGTTCCCGGTCGTCCTTCGCGATGACGAGGTCGAGCCCGGTCCGCTTGAAGTCGCCGGTGAACAGCAATTGCCCGTCGTCGACCGTGATCGCGCCGGGCGGCGCATGTGTGGAGACGCTGTCGACATGAACCGACCCGCCACGGGCATAGGCGTCCGTGTCCGGCAAAAAGCCGTCGAATTTATCGACAAAGTTCACGGGCGGCTCACCGCACGATGGTTAAAATTCTTAAGGTATCCAAATGAATGCTTATGCATATCACTGGATAAAGCCTGGCGAAACCATGTCGTGCTTGCGCACGGTGCTCCGGCCGCGCCTTCTTGCCGGGTCAGCTCCGGCCCCCTGTCTCGCGACTCGTGTAGTTCGGACTCGATAAACGGTATCATGAGGTGGGATTCGGGCCAAGATGGGTATTGAGCCACGTGTTCGTGGTATCGATCGACATCACTCTACTTGCCTCTATTTGCCCGCAGTCCCGGGCCGGGAGTTAACCGCAAACTTCCGGCTAAAGCTGTGAATTAGCTTACAAATTACAGCAGCCCTGCGCGCGGACAGCCGATTGCCCGAATCCAAGCGTAAGGCGGCGCGAGGGCAGAAAAGGTTCGCTGGTTCCCTTCACAAACCGATAAAGTTTTCGGGACCCTGACCACGCGACCTTCAGCCTCTTGCCCGGTTTCCCCACATCTTAAGCGGATTCAAAGGGCCGTCTGCCATGTTGGTGGCATTGAAACGATCCGGTCACGTGCGCGGTGCAGCATGCGCCCGCCGATGCCCGGACAGGGGTGTCACATGGGATTCTCGCTTCGCTCGCGCACGCTGCGTGCCGTCATGCTGGGGTTCGGCCTGGCGCTGACCGCCCCGATTGCCGAGCTCAACGCCGCGTCGCTGCTGTCGCCCGGCCCGGCAACATTGATCAGACAATCGACCGAGCCGTTCGGCCAGCGGACCAGCCTGCTCGCCGGCGGCGGCCTGCACGACAAATGGCTCGGCGTGCAGCGCCAACTCGCGGGCGAAATGGTGCAACTCGCGATCTGCGAAGGCGACCGTGAGGGTTGCGCGTCGCAAGAGGCGTTGCGGTTCCTGGCGATCGTCGATGCCGGACGGGCGCGGGACGGCCGCGCCCGGTTCGGCGAGATCAACCGCGCGATCAACCTGGCGATCCATCCGGCCAGCGATCTGGCCGCCTATGGCGAGCCCGACGTCTGGGCCACGCCGCTGGCCACCTTCGCTCGCGGCAGCGGCGACTGTGAGGATTATGCGATCGCGAAATTCGTGGCGCTGCGCGAGGCCGGCGTCGCGGCGGACGACCTCCGCATCGTCGTGATGCACGATTTGCTCGGCGGCGAGGACCATGCCGTCGTCGCGGCGCGGCTCGCCGGCCACTGGCTGATCCTCGACAACCGCCGCATGGCGATGATCGAGGATTCCGATATCAGGAATTTCCGGCCGACCTTCGTGATCGACCAGCATGGCGTCAGCCGCTATGTCGATGCGCCGCTCGTCACCGAGGCCGCGTGGCGGCCGGCCGTGCCGGCGAATTGAACCGAACTTTCAAATACATTCCGTCATTGCGAGCGAAGCGAAGCAATCCATCCCTCCGTGGAGAGATGGATTGCCTGGTCGCGATGCTCCTCGCAACGACGGCAGGCGGAGTCCCGGCCCGCTCAGAACATCAGGTTGTCCTTCACCAGAACCCAGCGGCCGGCTTTCACCTGCTGCACCTGGGTGATGGTGTTGGCGAGATGATCGGTCTTGGAGAACTTGGTCGGCGGCGAATTGAAGATGTCGAGGAACTTGTCGCCTGACTCCAGCGAATCCAGCATCTTCTGTCCGGTGAGATCCTTGCCCGCTTTCTGGGCGTAGAACGCAAAGGTCATCACCGCATTGTAGCCGATGATCGCCTGGGTGTTGGCGTCGGTGTTGAACATCTTCTTGTAGTTGACCAGCCAGTCCTTGACCTTGCCCTTGGCCGTGTCCTCGTAGGGGATTTCGAAGCCCGAGGCGGCATAGAGCCCTTCGACGGCCTCCTTGCCGAGCGCCGGCACTTCGAGCACGTTGGTCGGCGTGGCGCCGAGGAAGGTTACGTCCCAGCCGAGCTTCTTGGCCTCGTTCATCGCGCCAATGGTCTCGCGGATCACGGTGCCGAGCACGACGAGGTCGCAGCCATCGGCCTTCATCTTGGCGATCTGCGCCGAGAAGTCGGAGGCGCCGCGCTTGTAGCTAGTGATCGAGGCCGGCTGCACCTTCATCGCCGCGAGCTGCTGGGTGAAGCCGTCGAGCACGTTCTTGCCGTACTCGTCGTCCTGATTCATGATGCAGGGCTTCTTGAAGTTCTTCCACTCCATCATGTATTTGAGCGCGGCGCGCGTGCTCTCGACATAGGGCAAGAGGTTGTTGAACTTCAGCCGCTCCTGCGGCTTGTTGGGATCGAACTTGAAGGTGAATTCCGCCGCCGTGAGCGGGAACAGTTGCAGCACGCCGGCATCGAACAGGATGTCCTGCGCGGCGAGCGTCGGTGCCGAGCCCATCGAGCCGATCATCGCAAAGATCTTGTCGCGCTCGACCATCTTCTGCGAGGCCAGCACGCCCTTCTTCGGATCATAGCCATTGTCTTCCAGGATCAGCCTGATCTTGCGACCGTTGATGCCGCCGCCGGCGTTGATCTCCTCCACCGCCATCTTCATGCCGTTCGACACCGGCACGCCCCAGACCTTGATCGGGCCGGACAGGTCCTGATGCGTTCCGATCACGATCTCGGTCGGCGAGATACCCTCATTGGTGACCTTGGTCTGGGCTGCGGCCGGCAGACAGGTCAGCGCCAGCGCGCTGACCGCAAGGCCCAGCGCCTTCAGCGATTTCGACATTGCAGTCTCCTCCTTGCAAAGGCCCATGGTGAGCGAAGGGTCGGGCCTGCTGGCTCCTTCGCGACGTTCGTCGTCCGCTACGCCACCGCCCGCTCGCCATACATGGCGTCGATCTCGGCCGCGTAGCGCTTGTTCACGAAGCTGCGCTTCAGCTTCATGGTCGGCGTCAGCTCCTCGTCCTCCGGCGTGAGCTGGCGTTCGATCAGGTAGAATTTCTTGACGGTCTCGACCCGCGCGAACTTGACGTTGACCGCCTCGACCTCGCGCTGGATCAGGTCCTGGATCTCGCGGGCCCGGCACAGGCTCGCGTAGTTGGTGAACGGGATGTCGTAATCCTGGGCGTATTTCTCGACATTCTCCTGATCGATCATGATCAGGCAGGTGAGATACGGCCGCTTGTCGCCGATCACGACCGCGTCCGAGACGTAGGGCGAGAATTTGAGCTGGTTCTCGATCTCCGACGGCGTGATGTTCTTGCCGCCTGACGTGATGATGATGTCCTTCATCCGGTCGGTGATCTTCACAAAGCCTTCATTGTCGATCGCACCGACATCGCCGGTGTGCAGCCAGCCTTTGGCGTCGATCGTCTCGGCGGTCTTCTCCGGCTGGTTGAGATAGCCCATGAACAGGTAGTCGCCCTTGATCAGGATCTCGCCCTTCGGGCAGATCATCACCTCGCCCCAGGGCGCGGCCTTGCCGACCGAGCCGAGCTTGATGCGGTCCGCCGGCATCATGGTCGCGACGCCGCAGTTCTCGGTCTGGCCGTAGACCTCGCGCATGTCGATGCCGAGCGCGAGATACCAGCGGATCAGATCCGGCGAGATCGGCGCGGCGCCGGTCAACGCGATCCGGCAGCGGTCGAGCCCGAGCATGCGGCGGATGTTGCGGAACACCAGCCAGTAGGCGGCACGGTTGGCGAGCCGCAGCGACAGTGGCGGCGTCTCGCTCTCCAGCCGGCACTCGGTCATCCGGTTGCCGATCGCAAGCGCCCGGGCGTACATCCAGTTCTGGAACGGGGTCGCGTCCTTCAACGCGATGGTGATACCGGAATAGAATTTCTCCCAGATCCGGGGCACCGCGAGGAATGCGGTCGGCTGCACCTCGCGCAGATTGTCCGGCACCGTCTCCGGGCTCTCGGCGAAATTCATCACCGAGCCCAGCGCGAGCGAGATGTAATAGCCGCCGACCCGCTCGGCGACGTGGCAGAGTGGCAGGAACACCAGCCGTTCCTCGCTGTCGGTCGAGGGATAGAGATCGTTGGCGTGGCGCATCTGATGCGTCACGCTGCGGTTGGAGTGCATTGCGCCCTTGGGCGGGCCTGTGGTGCCCGAGGTGTAGACCAGGATCGCGAGATCGGCGGCGGCGCGGCTACCGGTCATCTCGTCCCACAGGGCGTCGTTGCCTTGCGCGTGATTGCGGCCGAGCGCGGTGAATTCCGCGAGCGACAGCACCATCGGATCGGAGAAGCCGGAGAGGCCCTCCATGTCGAACACGACGATCTTGTCCAGCGTCGGACAGCGCGACCGGCAGGTCAGCACCTTGTCGAGTTGCTCCTCGTCCTCGACGAAGATCACCCGGGTGCGGGAATCATTGACGAGATATTCGACCTGCGCCGCCGAATCGGTCGGGTAGATACCGGAGGAGACGCCGCCGGCGCACAGAATGCCCATGTCGGCATAGACCCATTCCGGCACCGCGTTGGCGATGATCGAGCCGACATCGCCGGGGCGGAAGCCGGTCGCGTGCAGGGCGAAGGCGATGTCCCTGGAAATCTGTAGCCATTGGCGCCAGCTGGTCGGCTGCCAGATGCCGAATTTCTTTTCGCGGATCGCGGGCCTGTCGCCACGCGTTTGCACCGCGAGCAGAAAGCTCCTCGCGATCGTGTCGGCAACCGTCAGCACCGCCGGTCCTGCCATGCGCGCTCCCTCCTCTGCCGCCTGCCTCACGTGCCGGCCCTTGGTGCCGGTCTTGTTCACGAGACAGGGCTAAAATCTAGCTCCAACTCTGTTTCAGTACCAAGCCTTCCTCAGCGCTCTCAGCGCCACGTCTTTTTCTTCTTCCAGCGCCGCTCGCCCCGCGCGCCGGCTTCCTTGGCGCCGAGATAGAACTCCTGGATATCGGGTGAATTCATCAGCCGTTCGCAGGTGTCGTTCATGACGACGCGGCCGATCTCCAGCACATAGCCGTAATCCGCCGTCTCCAGCGCGATCTTGGCATTCTGCTCGACCAGCAGGATCGACATGCCCTGCTCCTGATTGACCCGGCGGATGATGGTGAAGATCTCCTTCACCAGGATCGGCGACAGCCCGAGCGACGGCTCGTCGAGCAGCAGCAGCGTCGGCCGGTTCATCAGCGCACGGCCGATCGCCAGCATCTGCTGCTCGCCGCCCGAAAGCTGCCCGGCAGGCTGGCCGAGCCGCTCCTTCAGCCGTGGAAAATAGCCGTAGACGCGCTCGAGGTCCTGCGCCACACCGTCGCGGTCCTTGCGCAGATAGGCACCCATCATCAGGTTCTCGCGCACCGACAGGAACGGAAACACCTCGCGTCCCTCCGGCACATGGCTGAGGCCGAGCCGCACGATCCGGTCCGCCTCCATGCGCTGGATCGGCTTGCCGAGGAATTCGATCGAGCCCTTCTGCGGGTCGAGGATGCCGGAGATCGTCTTCAGCACCGTGGTCTTGCCGGCCCCATTGGCGCCGAGCAGCGTCACGATCCGGCCGCGCGGCACCTCGAGGCTGATGCCGCGGATCGCCATGATCGGTCCGTAGTAGCTCTCGATGTTGGAGAGTTTCAGGATGATGTCGGGCGTGCTCATGGCATCATCCTCATGCGCCCAGATAGGCTGCGACGACGTCGGGATGGTGCTGCACTTCGGATGGCGAACCCATCGCCAGCACGCGGCCGTAATTCAGCGCGATCACGCGATCGGAGACGCGGTTGACCAGCGTCATGTCGTGCTCGACCATCAGCACCGTGATGCCGAGCTCGCTCTTCATGTCGCGGATCCAGAACGACATGTCGTCGGTCTCCTCGACATTGAGCCCGGACGACGGTTCGTCGAGCAGGATCAGCTTCGGCTCCGAGCACAGCGCCCGCGCCAGCTCGATCACCTTGCGCACGCCGTAGGGCAGGCCTGAGATCAGCTTGTCGCGATAGGGCTCGAGATCGAGGAATTCGATCACCTGCTCGACCCGGCGGCGATGCGCCTTCTCGCCGGCGCGGACGCTCGGCAGGAACAACAGCTCCTGCCAGAGCCGGGTGGTGGAATGGCGATGCCGCCCGACCAGCAGATTGCTCAGCACGGTCGCGTTCTCGAACAGCTCGATGTTCTGGAAGGTGCGCGCGATGCCGAGCCGGGCGATATCGTAGGCCGGCTCGTGGGTGATGTCCTGATCCTCGAAGAAGATCCTGCCCGAGGTCGGCGGATAGATTCGCGAGATCAGGTTGAAGATCGAGCTCTTGCCGGCGCCGTTGGGCCCGATGATCGAGAGGATCTCACCCTTCTCGACCGCGAAGCTGACGGCATCGACCGCCTTGAGGCCGCCGAAATGCAGCGACAGGTTCTCGGCGCGGAAATAGCTCATCGATTCCGCTCCGACTTCACATAGATCTTCTGCCGCTTGAAGGTCGCGCGCTTGTACAGCGGGAACAACTGGAAGAAGAGCTTGATCTTGAGCCAGCGGCCGTAGAGCCCGAGCGGCTCGAACAGCACGAACGCCACGATGATGATGCCGTAGATCGCGCCCTTCAGCCCGTTGGCGGAGGCGAAGGCCGCGACTGCATCCTGGATGTGTGCCGCGCGGTCCTGGCCGGCGCCGAGCGTGGCGGCAGCGCCCGCGATCACGCCCGGCATGTCGTCCTTCAGATAGGTCAGGAACGGATCGATCATGACCAGGAAGATCGCGCCCAGCACCGCGCCATGCAGGCTGAAGGTGCCGCCGATCAGGATCACGATGATGAACTCGATCGAAAGCTGCAACGTGAACATCTCGGGCGAGATGAAGGAGAGCTTGTGTGCGAACAGCACGCCGGCAAAGCCGGTGATGCCAGCCGAGATCGCGAACGACTTCACCTTGTAGAGCGCGACATTGATGCCCATGCTGCGCGCCGCGGTCTCGCTGTCGCGGATCGCGACAAAGGCGCGCCCGGTCGGCGAGCGCAGCAGGTTGAGCGTGCCGACGATGGTCAGCACCAGCACCGCAAGGCAGAGATAATAGAAGACCGGGCCGTCGCGCGACACCGTGGTGCCGAGCAACTGCATGGTTTTGACCCGCATGCCCTCGTTGCCATTGGTCACGTTTTCCCAGCGCGCCATGATCTCCTCGACGATGAAGGCAAACGAGATCGTCGCGATCACCAGATAGATGCCCTGCAACCGCAGCGCCGGAAATCCGACCAGCGCGCCGACCACGCCGGTCAACAATCCCGCGGCGAGGAAGTAGACCGGAAACGGCACGTTGAACTGCTGCAGATAGGCCGCGGTGTAGGCGCCGATCGCCAGAAATGCGGCATGGCCGAGCGAGGCCTGCCCGGTGAAGCCGGTGAGGATCATCAGCCCGACGCCAACCGTCGCATAGATGCAGACGAAGACGAGCTGGCTCATCAGATAGCTTGAGAGCACATACGGCGCGATCAGCAGCACCACGAGCAACAGGCCGTAAGAATAGACGTAGCCGGAATGCGGGAACAGCCTGATGTCGTCTTCATAGTCGGTCTTGAAGAGAAACCGCATGCTTCCTCCTCAAACCTTTTTTCGGACGTGAAGGCCGAACAGGCCCTCGGGCTTGAGCAGCAGCACCGCGAGCAGCACGATGTAGGGCGCGACGTCCTTCCATCCCTGCGGGAGATAGAAGCCGGCCATGCTCTCGATTACGCCGATCAGGATACCGCCGACCACCGCGCCCGGGATCGAGCCGAAGCCACCGAGCACCGCGGCTGGAAACGCCTTCAGCCCCAGCACCAGGCCGACATTGGAATGGATGAAGGTGATCGGCGCCAGCAGCACGCCGGCGCAGGTCGCAACCGCCGCCGAGATCGCCCAGACGATCGAAACCACGCGCTTGACCGGGATGCCCATGTAATAGGCAGCCAGCATGTTCTCCGAACTGGCGCGCATCGCGGTGCCGAGCGTGGTGCGGTTGAAGAACAGATAGAGCAGCGCACACAGGATAATGGTCGCCGCAATCACCGACAGCTTGTCATAGGCGAGCACCAGGCTGCCGATTCGCAGCACGCCCTGGCTGAACGGCGTCTCGATCTTGAAGTCGTCGGTGCCCCAGATCATGCCGGCGACCGAGCGCAGGAAATAGCCGAGCCCGATCGTCGCCATGATGATGGAGAACTGCGGATAGCCGAGGATCGGCCGCACCACGAGCCGCTCGGCCAGCATGCCGAACAGCGCCATGCAGATCACCGCGCCGGCGAAGCCGACCCAGTAGTTCAGTCCGAGCATGCCGATGAAGGTGAAGGCGAAAAAGCCGCCCAGCATCATCAAATCGCCTTGCGCGAAATTGACGACTTCGGTGGCCTTGTAGACCAGCACGAAGCCAAGCGCGATCAGGCCGTAAACGCAGCCGAGCGCAATGCCGCTGACGAGCTGCTGAACAAAGTCCAGCATCGTTCCCTCCCCGATGCCCGGCGGTTCTTAGTCCGACCGCTCGTTGCATCCCGCCTTCGCGCCCTTGTGCCGGAAGCGCTGAAAGCCGCCTATGTCCACCCCGATTGAGCCAAAAGGCCCGATCCGTGTCAACAAACCGCTGATCCGCCGCCATCATCACATTTGCGGAGAAATGCCGCAGCACGGACTAATACGGGTATCGTGTTCGATTTGCCCGCTGCGATTCACCGCACCGAAACGGTTTTTGTCCAAGCTTGCGCAACTGACGAGCGAAATCCCGGATCGCCACCACATCATGACATCGGAACTGGCCGCACTCGCCGTGCGAGGGTTAACCAAGCGTTTTGACCGCCCGGCGGTCGATGCGCTCGATCTCACCGTCCGTGTCGGCGAGTTCTATGCGCTGCTCGGGCCGAACGGCGCCGGTAAGACCACGACGCTGCGTATGGTGGCCGGGCTGCTGCGGCCGGATGCCGGCGCGGTGTCGATCCTCGGCATCGACGCGCTGGCCGATCCGGTCGCCGCCAAGCAGATCATGGCCTGGGTATCCGACGAGCCGATGATCTACGACAAGCTGACGCCGCTGGAATATCTCGAATTCGTCGCCGGCCTCTGGGGCATCGACCCGCGCACTTCGGAAGAATCGGCACGCAATCTGCTCGCCTCGCTCGGGCTCGAGCCGCATCTCAACGAGCGCTGCGAAGGTTTCTCCAAGGGCATGCGCCAGAAGGTGGCGCTGGCCGGCGCGCTGGTGCACGATCCCCGCCTGATCATTCTCGACGAACCGCTGACCGGCCTCGACGCGCTGTCGGCGCGTCACGTCAAGGGGCTGTTGCAGGAGCGCGTCCGCGCCGGCTGCACCGTGATCATGACCACCCATATTCTCGAAGTCGCCGAGCGCATGGCCGACCGCATCGGCGTGATTGCGGCCGGCAGGCTGATCGCCGAGGGCACGTTGGCCGAGCTGCGCGAGCAGAACGGCCGCAACGACACGAGCCTCGAGGACATGTTCATCGCGCTGGTCGATACCGAAGCGGTCGCCGCGTGAGCTCGACCGCCCATCTCGCCTGGTTCGCCCGCCACGAGTTCCGCCTCGCCTGGCGCGAATGGCTGGCGATGATGACCGGCAGCCGGCGCCGGCGCAATCGCGCCGTGATCGGGCTCGTGATCTTCGCGGCGATCCTGCATCTGCCGGCCTATGCCGTGGTCGCCCGCTATGTCGACCTCAGGTTTCCGCTCGATCCATCCTCGCTGATCGTGCTGACGGCGACGATCTTCCTGTCCTGGGCGCTGATGCTCTCGCAGGCGATCGAGTCGGTGACGCGGGTGTTCTATGCCCGCGCCGATCTCGATCTGATCATGTCGTCGCCGGCCAAGCTCACCAACATCTTCTCGATCCGGATCGCCGCGATCGCGCTGACGGTGAGTTGCATGGCGCTGTTGCTGTCGACGCCGTTCATCGACGTTCTGGTCTATCTCGGCGGCGCGCGCTGGCTCGCCGGCTTCGGCGTCGTGGTTGCGATCGGGCTCTCGGCGGCGGCGACCGCGATCGCCGTCACCGTCGTGCTGTTCCGCCTGATCGGACCGGGCCGCACGCGGCTGGTGGCGCAGATCGTTTCCGCCGTGATCGGCGCCGGCTTCGTCATCGCCTTGCAGGTCGTTGCCGTGCTGTCCTACGGCACGCTGTCGCGGTTTGCTTTCCTGACCTCGGATACCGCGGCACGGGTCGCGCCGGCACTCGACAGCCTGCTGTGGTGGCCAGCGCGGGCGTCGCTGGGTGACGTCGAAATCATGATGCTGCTGCTTGCCGCCGCGCTGGTGATGCTCGGCGTCGTGATGGCGGTGTTCGCGCCGCGCTTTGCCGACACCGTGACGAGCGTCGCCGCCAATCCGGCCGCGGCGACGCGGGGGCGGGCCCGCGCGTTCCGGTCCGGCTCGCGGCAGCAGGCGCTGCGCAGGAAGGAGTTTCTGCTGCTGCGCCGCGATCCCTGGCTGCTGTCGCAGAGCCTGATGCAAATGCTCTATCTGGTGCCGCCGGCGCTGATGCTGTGGCGAAGCTTCTCCGGCTCGTCGACCGCGATCGTGCTGATCACGCCGGTCGTGGTGATGGCCGCGGGGCAGCTCGCGGGCGGGCTGGCCTGGCTGACCATTTCGGGCGAGGACGCGCCCGACCTGGTTGCGACCGCGCCGCTGCCACCATCGCGGGTGATCCGCGCCAAGGTCGAAGTCGTCCTGATCGCGATCGCCGCGATTTTTGCGCCGCTGGTGGCAGCGCTGGCGCTCGCCTCGCCGCAACAGGCCCTGGTGACGGCGATCGCGATCATCATCGCGACCGCATCCGCAGCCGCCGTTCAATTCTGGTTCCGCGCGCAGGCCAGGCGCAGCCAATTCCGCCGGCGCCAGACCTCCTCCCGCGTCGCCACCTTCGCCGAAGCGTTCTGCTCAATCGGCTGGGCCGCAACCGCGGCACTCGCCTTGACGATCCCGGCGGCGGCCGTCGTCAGCGGCACCTTGACACTGCTGACACTCGTCATCGCCTGGAAGCTGAGCCCGCGACGCTGATCACGGCCTCGATCCCCGATGCGCCAGTCACGGCTGGCACTGCTCGACCGTCTCTGTCGTGCGCAATCCGTGACGGCCGTCACGTCTTTATCATGACTGGAGCCTAGCTTGCCTGCGAGGTGCCCCGGCATTCTGCGGGCGAAGGTAGACTTGCACCTCCGGTGTATTTCAGCAAGATTGCAACTACGAAGTTATTCCGCCGAGGGAGAGCATCATGCGCGTTTCGCAATCGAGCGGGGCCCTTCGCGTCAAGGCGATCGCGGGCACCCATGTCGTCCTGATGGCGCTGGACATGGACGAAGGTGCGAGGCCCGGCCTGCGCGGTTTCGCCATCAAGCGCGGCCATGGCGGCCAGGCTCAGCAATGGCTGGAAGGCATCAAGTACTTCAAGGACCTGGTGCCGAACCCGAAGCCCGGCGACAGCTTCCCGTCGCGGCAGCAGCCGTTCCAGTCGTTCCTGTGGTCCGACTACACTGCAAGCCCCGGCGTCGATTACGACTTCACGATCATCGCGCTCTACGGCGACCTCCACAACATGGAGGAACGCTACACCTTGAACTTCTCGATCACGACCGAGCCGGAATACGACGGCAAGGGCCAGGGCGTCTGGTTCAACCGCGGTATCATCGCGAGCCATGCGATGGCGGTCGATTTTCACAATGCCACGCTGACCGAGGAGATGGTCAACAATGTCAGCGACGACGGCCGGCTGCTCGACCGCGAGACGCAATGGCTTTCGCGCGGCCTGGCCGAGGCCTGCCTCAAATACATCAACAGCGCGGGGTCCGGCGACCAATTGCGGGTTTGCGCCTACGAATTCACCTATCTTCCGGTGCTGGCCGCCTTGAAGCGGGCGCATGATCGCGGCGTCGATGTACAGATCATCTATCACGACACCAAGCACGACAACGATCCCAATCGCGCCGCGATCGCAACGGCCAAGCTGCCGGCCGCGATCGTGCATCCGCGCACCCGGACCGCGATCCCCCACAACAAGTTCATCGTCAAGCTGGCCGCGGGCAAGCCGCCGCTGGTGTGGACCGGCTCGACCAACTTCACCGACTCCGGCTTCTACGGTCAGACCAATGTCGGACACGTGACCGCTGACGCCACCACGGTGAAGACCTATCTGAGCTACTGGACGGAATTGAAGGACGATCCGGTGCACAGCGTTGCGCTGCACAACGCGATCGAGCTGACGCCCAACCCGCCGAATGTGATCGCTGAATCCTCCACCGTCCCGTTCTTCTCGCCGCGCATCGCCGACAACATGCTCGACTGGTACGGGCAACGCATCGACGATGCCGGGTCGCTCGCGATGATGACGATTCCGTTCAACGTCGCGGACACCATCCTCACCGCGCTCGGCAAGACCAGCAACGCGATGCGGCTGGTGATCCTGGAGGATCCCCCGAGCGCGGCGGTGAACGCCGCTGAGCAGCGCAACCGCGGCAAGCTTGCCTTCTCCAACGGCGCGATCCTCGGCAAGTCGTTCATCAAGTACAAGTCGAGCTTCGGCGGCGCCAAGGTGACCCCGATCCCGAATTCCAATCTCGACAAATGGTTCATCGACGAAGAACTCGATCGTCCCACCAACAAGGGCCACGTGTTCTTCGTCCATGCCAAGGTACTGATCGTCGATCCGCTGTCGGATGACCCGCTGGTCTGCTCCGGCTCGGCCAATTTCTCGGCGAATTCGCTGACAGCAAACGACGAGAACATGCTGCTGATCCGCGGCGACACCAGGGTCGCCGACATCTACGTGACCGAACTCGATCGCATCTTCAGGCACTTCCGCTCGCGCGATATCATCAACAAGCAGGCGAACGCGGGCCAGCGCGAGGAATGGCTGTTGCTTGATACGACCGACGGCTGGATTGGATCGAACTTCCAGAATGGCACCTACAAGAACAATCGCCGTCTGTTGTTCTTCCCCGAAGCCGCCACCAAGCCATGGAGCACCCCGGCTGGCGCCGACCCCGATCCGTTCAAGGATGAAGACGAAAGGGCACAGCAGAAACGCGCCAAGGCCAGCGCCAGGAGAAAGCAGGCCGGCGGCACAGGCAAGAAGGTCGGCAAAAAAGCTTCTGCCAAGAAGAGCACTGCCAAGAAAACCGTGAAGAAAGCCAAAGCCAAGGCGACCAAGGCGTCCAAAAAGAAGGCTGCGAAGAAGTCGGCAAAGAAAGCCATGAAGAAGGCCGCGAAGAAAACCACCGCAAGAAAGGCCGGCAAGGCGAAGAAGGCCACGAAGTCCGCGAAGAAGAAGGTCACCAAACGGAAGGCCTCGAAGCGCTGAGGCACGTTCCTGAAGCGGCTTTCCCTCTCAACAAACGCACTTGCACGGAGACCGCACCTTAACGGGAAGCCAGGCGCGACGATGATTCTACTGGGACACATCGCCCTGGATGCGCGATGCATCCGACACGACCGGCTCGGCGCGCGCAGCCGCCGACTATCCTTTCATCACCTCGATCACGGCCGCGGCGAAGGCGTCCGGCGCTTCCTGCGGTATGTTGTGGCCAGCCCCCGGGATCACGCGATACGCCAGGCGGGCGGTGTATTTGGCCGCGCTGGCGCTGGCGTCGGCGGCGGCCGTGACCCCGTCATCGGCACCATCGAGCGTGATTGTGGGGACCGCGATCACAGGCAACGCCGCCAGGCGCCGCTGCACGTCGGCATAGTGCGGATCGCCTTCGACGACGCCGTAGCGGTGGCGATAGCTATGGATCACGACATCGACATAATCCGGATTGTCGAATGCGGCCGCGCTGCGCTCGAAGCAGGCATCGTCGAACGCCCAGCCCGGCGACCATTGCGACCACAATATCCGCGCGATGCCGCGCCGGTTGGCGGCAAGCCCGGCGCGGCCGCGCTCGAGCTGGAAGTAATACTGATACCAGAGCGGCACCTCGCGCTCCGGCCGCGCCGGCACCATGGCATGTGCGATGTCCTGGATCATGTAGCCGTTGGTGCAGACCAGCCCGATGCATCGGTCCGGCCACAGTGCCGCGCCGATCGAGGCGGCACGGCCGCCCCAGTCATAGCCGGCGAACACCGCGCGCTGGATACCAAGCGCATCCAGCAGCGCCATCATGTCGGCGCCGACCGCCGCCTGCTCGCCCGAGCGCGGCGTCGCCTTGTCGCGGAATTGCGTCGGCCCATAGCCGCGCAGATAGGGCACGATGACCCGGCAGCCCTGCGCCGCCAGCAATGGCGCGACGTCGACATAGGAATGGATGTCGTAGGGAAAGCCGTGCATCAGCAGCACGGCCGGACCGTCGGCCGGGCCAGCCTCGTAATAGGCGATATTGAGCACGCCGGCGTCAACGTGACGCAGCGGCTCGAGCAGTTTGGTCGATGGCGCCCTCGGCGCGGCGGCATGTTCGGTCACGGCGGACTCCTCTTCGATCGCTTTGCTCGCCATGGTAGCGCGTCCTGCCGGATTGTTCGCCGGGATCGCATTGCAATCCGCGTCATGGAGCGATGCGCGCACGTCATCATGACGGCGCGCCAGTTCGACGATAACATCTCGTCGGAGGATATTGCCGCAAACGGAACAGGTCATGCTGAGATTGCTCGCCGCGCTCATGCTGCTCGGAACGTTGGCCAGCCACGCCCTCGCGCAGGATGCCCCGCGCAGCGAATGCCTGGCGATGGCCAATGCACCGCCCCGTGCCATCCCGGTGGCCTACCGCCGCGTCGCCGCCAAGACCACGACCAAGACCGGCGAAGTCGCGATCACCTATGCCGGCCATTCGACCTATTACATCGACACGCCGGAAGGCGTCCGGATCGCGACCGACTACAACGGCGCCTATCAGACCGGACGTCTGCCCGACGTCGCGACCATGAACCGGGCGCATGCGACCCATTACACGCTGTTTCCCGATCCCCGGATCGCCCATGTGCTGCACGGTTGGGGCGAGAACGGCCAGGCCGCGCATTATTCGGAGCGGATCGGCGACGTCTATATCCGCAATGTCACCACCGACATCCGCCGCTATTGGGGCGAGGATGCCGGCGGCGGGATGATCAAGGACGGCAATTCGATCTTCATCTTCGAGGTCGCCGGCCTCTGCATCGGCCATCTCGGCCACCTCCACGTCAAGCTCGATGACAGCCAGTTCGCGGCGATCGGCCGGCTCGACATCGTGATGGTGCCGATCGACGGCACCTATACGATGTCGCTCAGCGGCATCTCCGAGATCACCCGGCGGCTACGTGCCTCGGTGGTGCTGCCGATGCACCGCTTCGCGACCCCGCTCGACGAATTCATGCGCCTGATCGGCCAGCAGTTCGAGATCGACCGCCGCGGCGGCGAGCGCACCTTGCGGATTTCGCGCGACACGCTGCCGGCGACGCCGACGGTGATCATCCTCGATGGCGTGTGAGGCGGCCCGTCCCTGACACGATTTCGTCAACCGGCGATTTTCGCGCTTGACCTAGAGTATGCTCTAGCTTGTTCACTCCGAACTGTCCGGCGACGACCCCACAAGCGAGTCTCGCCGGCACGACGAAGGCGGTCTCATGATGGATGCCCGAACAGCCCAGGCGCCAGCCGCGCTTCATATCGGCGAGATCGCGCGCCGCTCCGGCCGCAGCGTGCATACCATCCGCTGGTACGAGACGCAGGGCCTGATGCCCGGCGTCATCAGGGACCGCGGCCGCCGCCGCGTCTACAGCGACTACCACATCGGCTGGCTCGACCTGATGGAGCGGCTGCGCTTGACCGGCATGTCGATCCGGCAGCTGCGCGAGTACACCGCGCTGGTGAAACAGGGCGGCGCGAGCCTGGCCAAACGCCGCGCCTTGCTCGCCGCACATCAGCTCCGCGTGCACGCGATGATCGCGAAATGGACCGAGGCGCTGACGCTGGTCGACGCCAAGGTCGAATTCTACGACGAATGGATGGCCGGCGGCCGCCGGCCCTCGGTTTCGCCGCAGCAGCGCGCCCGCGCCAAGCGCTCCATGCCCAAAGCCTGAACAAGGCCTGAGCCCTCACCGATCAGACAACAGGATGCGCGATGGACGATATGCTTCGGCGTAAACCCTTTGCCATGCGCGCATCGCGCCGAGTGACGCTGCTGACGCTGTGTCTGGCCGTCACGATCGCGCACATCGATACGTTCATCGTCAATCTCGGCGCGCGTGCGATCGGCGATCACTTCGGCGCCGGTGTCGACCAGCTGCAATGGATCGTCGACAGCTACAATCTGGTCTATGCGGCTTCGCTGCTGACCGGCGGAATGCTCGCGGACCGCTACGGCCGGCGCCGGATCCTGATGGCCGGCGCCGTGATCTTCAGCGCCACATCGCTGCTGTGCGCAGCCGCACCGTCCGCACTGGTGCTGATCGGCGGACGAGCGCTCACCGGAGCCGGCGGCGCCCTGATGATCCCCGCGTCGCTTGCGATCATCCGCGTGGTCTGGGACCAGCCGGACGAACGCGCCCGCGCTCTCGGCATCTGGGCCGCCTGCAATGGCGTGGCCATGGCGCTCGGACCAAGCCTTGGCGGGCTGCTGATTCCATGGCTCGGCTGGCGCAGCATCTTCCTGGTGATCGTGCCGCTCGGTCTGCTCGTGGTTGCGATGGCCGGCTCGACGGTCCCGGAGTCGGCAAACCCGCAGCGCCGCGCATTCGACGCTCCGGCCCAACTCTGCGGCGCGCTGGCGCTTGGAAGCCTGACCTATGCCGCGATCGGCGGGCAATCGGCGCCGGGCGCGATGATCGCCGCGCTGGTCGTCGCCGCGCTTTCGACAACGCTGTTGATCGCGATCGAGAGGAAGAAGGGGTCCGCGGCGCTGTTGTCGCCGGAGATACTCGGTGCCCGCCAGTTCCGCGCCGCGATGATCGCCACCACGGGCATGACCTTTGGCGGATACGGCATGGTGTTCGTGCTGCCGCTGGCGTGGCAGTCGAGCGGGCGGTTCGATGCCGCGGCAAGCGCGGCCGCGCTGCTGCCGATGTCGCTGGTGTTCGTGTTGGTCTCGCCGCTTTCCGGCACGCTCTCGGACAAGTTTGGATTGCGCGCGACAGCATCGGGCGGCGTGACGCTGATGAGCGCCGGACTCCTGATGATCGGCCTTGTTGGCATGCAACCAGACATCACCTTGGCCGAGTTCGGGCTGGCCATCACGGGCCTCGGGCTCGGGCTCGCCGCGGGACCGCTCTCAGCGATGGCCGTCGGCGACGTCGCCGCCGCGCGGGCCGGTACGGCTGCGGCGCTGATCAACGTGGCCCGGATCAGCGGTGCAACGATAGGGGTCGCGATGCTCGGCGCGCTGTATGCGGCGGCCGGCGGCGGCGGCCACGGCTTGCGGCTTGCGATGCTCGCCGGGAGCCTCGTTCAGTTCGCTGGCGCCAGCCTGGCCTGGATGATGACGCAACGGAAAGCGCCGGGGCTGCGCATTTGACCTGCTCGCACGCGGCTCGTTATCCTCCCGCAGCCGACATCGTATCGGCGGCCGACAAGAAGCAAGAACAGGGAGCATCATCCATGGCCAGCACTCTGCCCGCCTCAGCCAGCGGGCTCTATGCCGATCCGCGCGAAGACTGGCTCGCCCAATACACCGAGGCGATCATCGATCCCGACAGGCCGATCATCGATCCGCACCATCATCTGTGGGACCGCGGCGGCTTGCGCTACTTGATCGAGGACATGCGCGACGACATCGCCTCCGGCCACAACATCGTCGCGACCGTCTATGTCGATTGCCGATCGATGTATCGCGCCAGTGGCCCGGAGGCGTTCCGCCCGGTCGGCGAGGTCGAGTTCGCCAATGGCGTCGCCGCGATGGCGGCAAGTGGCGGCTACGGCAACGCGGCGATCTGCGCCGGCATCGTCAGCCACGTCAACCTTCTGATCGGCGATCAGGCCAAGGCGGTGCTGGAGGCGGAGATCGCCGCCGGCAACGGCCGGTTCCGCGGCATCCGCCATTCGTCGGCCTGGGACGAAGACCCCAACGTCGCCCACATGTACGCGAACCGGCCCAAGGGCATCCTGCTCGATCCCACCTTTCGGAGGGGGTTCGCCTGCCTGGCGCCGCTCGGCCTCAGCTTCGATGCCTGGTTGTTCCACCCGCAGATTGGCGAGCTGACCGACCTCGCCCGCGCCTTCCCCGACACCAGGATCGTGCTCGACCATTGCGGCGGCCCGGTCGGCACCGGCCGCTTCGCCGGCAAGCGCGAGGAGACCTTTCCGGTCTGGAAGGCATCGATCCAGGAGATCGCCAAATGCCCGAACGTCGTGGTCAAGCTCGGCGGGCTGGCGATGTGCCTGCTGGGCTACGACTTTCATCTCCGCCCGCGACCGCCGTCGTCGGAGGAACTCGCCGCGGCCTGGCGTCCCTATGTGGAAACCTGCATCGAGGCGTTCGGCCCCAACCGTTGCATGTTCGAGAGCAACTTCCCACCTGACAAGGGGCAGTGCAGTTATCAGGTGATCTTCAACACCTTTAAACGGCTTGCTTCACAATATAGCGAAGTCGAGAAGACGGCGTTGTTCTTGAAGACGGCAAAGGATGTCTATCGGCTCGATATCGGGTAAACTTCCGACTCATGGATGACGGCATCACCATCCGGCCGCTTCGAGAGGCTGATGCGGAAGCGGTGGTCGCACTTTACGCAAAGGCAGCTGCGGTGGAACCGCGGCTAGGCCCTGTCGCGCTGCCGCAATGGGACCAGTTCCTGAAGCTGCCGCAAAACCGTGGCGGACGCGACTTTCGTGTCGCCGAACGAAATGGGCGACTCCTCGGCCTCGCTGAGTCATCGTTGCGCGATCAAGGCGCACATCATTCCCGGTTCCTCAAGATCGTCGTGGTGCCCGAGATGCGGCGACGCCGGATTGGCCTTGCGCTGTTCGACGACATCATCGCAATCGACGCCGATCCCGCTCTGATCGTGCAAACATTGGTGAGCGGCGACTGGCCGGCCGGCATGGCCTTCGTCGCCGCCTTCGGCTTTGCTCATGTTGAGTCCGAGATCGGGATGAAGTGCGTCGAGCCCTTGCAGCCGGCGCGCACGCTCGCCGCCGCCCGCGCCACCATCGAGCAGGTCAGCGACGTGACCGCCTGCGCCGCCGAGGTCGCGCGTATCCATAACGCCGCCTACGCCTCGGATGCCGCGTTCCGCCTGTACTCGCCGGAGGAGATGGCGCAGGTCCTGACCGAGACCGAGGTCTGGATCGCCTCGGAAGATGGACAGATGTCCGGCTTCTGCCTGACCGAGCCGGAGCGGAACTCGATGTGGATCGAATCGGTCGCGGTCGATCCGGCGCGGCAGGGACGCGGATTAGGCCAACTGCTGGTCTATCGCGTGCTCAGCGCACACGACGTCTCGGTCGAGCATCCCTGCTGGCTCAACGTCTCGAGCCGCAACGCGCCCGCGCTGAAAATCTACCGCCGGCTCGGCTTCAAGCCGCAGCACGAGACCTGCCGCTTCAGCGCCACGCGCGGCGCGCTGATCGCTGCCCGGGAGCAGAGGTTTCGCTAGTGGGCTGTGTTAAGCCCACTCACCCTTGCGGAACACCGGCACGCTGCGGCCGTCGGCGTGGATGCCGTCGATGTCGGTATGCGCGGAGCCGATCATCCAGTCGATGTGGATCAGGCTCTTGTTGCCGCCCTGCTCGGCGATCTGCTGCGGCGTCAGTCTGTCGCCATTGACGAAGCATTTCGAGTAGCACTGGCCGAGCGCGATATGCGAGGCGGCGTTCTCATCGAACAGCGTGTTGAAGAACAACAGCCCGCTCTTCGAGATCGGCGAAGAGTGCGGCACCAGCGCGACCTCGCCAAGGCGGCGCGCACCCTCGTCGGTGTCGAGCACCTTCTTCAGCACTTCCTCGCCGCGCGAGGCCTTGGCCTCGACGATGCGACCTTCCTCGAACTTCACCGCGATATTGTCGATCAGCGTGCCCTGGTAGGATAGCGGCTTCGAGCTGACGACATGGCCGCTGACACGGCGGCAGTGCGGCGTGGTGAAGACTTCCTCGGTCGGGATATTGGCATTGCAGACGATGCCGTTCTTGGCGGTCGAGGCGCCGCCTTCCCATTCGTGACCGTCGGCGAGGCCGATGGTCAGGTCCATGCCGGGGCCGGAATATTTCAACGCGTGGAAGCGCTGGCCGTTCAGCCATTCGGTGCGCTCGCGCAGCTTCGCATTATGCCTTTCCCAGTTGGCGACGGCGCCATCCTGATCGACCCGGGATGCAGAGAAGATCGCATCCGCAAGCTTGGCCACCGCGACGTCTTCGGCATCGTCGGGGAATACCTGCCTGGCCCAGGATGTGCTCGGATAGGCGATGATGTTCCAGTTGGTGTCGAAATTGACGATCTTCTCCAGCGCCGGCTGGTAGGCGATCGAGTTGGCCTTGCTGGCGCGTGCGACCTTGGTTGGGTCTTCGCCGGACAGCAGCATCGGATTGTCGCCAACGATCGCGAGCCGCGCGGTGTTGGCGCCGAACGCCTTCGCCATGCCTTCGTAAAGCCAGCCCGCGGCGCGGTCGAAGCTTGCATCGTTGGCATAGTGGTAGCGCGCCAGCGTCAGCTCCTCGTCAGAGAAGAACGGCGTCACGAGACCGGCGCCAGCCTTGTAGGCGTGCTCCACCACCCGCCGCACCAGCGGCATCGCCGCGGCGGGCGCCGTGAGCAGCAGGTCCTGCCCCGGCTGCAATTGCAGGCCGACCTTGATCGCGACTTCGGCGAGCCGATCGAGCTTGACGGGATCGATCGAGGCGGAAAGGTTGCGTTGAAGTGCGGTCATGAAGCGTCCGGCCGTGTCGTTGGAGGGTGATGAGGATTCGTAGTCCAATTCGATCCGCATTCGCAAGGTTCCTGCCCGCCGCAGCCGATCACGCGACGGCGAGCAATTGCCTCGAATTTTACCGCTTCACCGAAGTCAGCACCCGGTCGACCATCTCGGGCGCCAGGCCGAGGTAGTTCTTTGGCGCGGTGAGGCGGTCGATCGTGGCCCGATCGATCCGGCTCGCGACGCGCGGATCGGCGGCCAGCGCCTCGGCGAGGGTCACGCCCTTGTCGTTGGCGACACGGCAGGCATCGTAGACCACGTCATGCGCCTCTTGCCGGCCGATCGCGGGCGCGAGCCCCATCATCACGGCTTCCGCCACGATGAGCCCGCGGCTGATGTCGAGATTGTCGGCCATCCGCCTTTCATCAACGATGAGGCCGCCGAGCGCGAACCTGGCCTGATGCAGCGCGCCGGCGGTGAGCACGAAGCTTTCCGGGATCGCCATCCACTCGGCATGCCACGGGCCGGTGGCGCGTTCGAAATCCTGCACCATCGCATCCAGCATCAGGCCGGCATGCTGGCGCACCGCCTTGGCGGCGGCGAGCATCAACTCCGACGAGATCGGGTTGCGCTTCTGCGGCATGGTCGAGGAAGCGCCGCGCCCTTTCACGAATGGCTCATAGACCTCGGCGAACTCGGTCGACGCCATGATCATGATGTCGAGCGCGATCTTGCCCAGCGTTCCCGTGACCAGCGCCAGGAAATTCACCGCTTCCGCCAGACCGTCGCGGGCGACGTGCCAGGTCGCGACCGGCACACCGAGGCCGAGTTCCTCGCACAGCGCCTGCTGCACCTCGAACCCCTTGCCGCCCAGCGAGGCCAGCGTGCCGGCGGCACCGGCGAACTGGCCGACCAGCACACGCGGCCTCAGCTCCGCCAGCCGCGCGGCGTGACGATCGAAGGCAGCGAGCCAGATCGCGGTCTTGTAGCCGAAGGTCACGGGAAGGGCCTGTTGCAGATGGGTGCGGCCGGCCATCGGCGTGTCGCGATAACGCTTCGACAGATCGGCCAGGATGCCGCGCAGTGCGGCGATGTCGTTCTCGACGATCCTGAGACCGTCGCGCAGCTGTAGCACCACGGCGGTGTCCATGATGTCCTGCGTGGTCGCGCCCCAATGGACATAGCGGCCGGCCTCGCCGCACTGCTTCGCCATCTGATGCACCAGCGGCAGGATCGGATAGCCGACCACGTCGGTCTCCTGCCGCAGCAGATCGAAATCGAGCGCGGTGACATCGGTTCGCGCAGCGATCTCTTCCGCAGCTTCCGCCGGGATCACGCCGCAGCGCGCTTCGGCCTTTGCCAGCGCGACCTCAACCTCGGCGTAGCGCCCGATCAGCCGCAGGTCGGAGAACACCTCACGCATCTCGCGCGTGCCGAAAGCATCCCGAAACAACACGGAGTCGAGCACGGTGGTCGAGGTCGGAAAGGCGGACATGGGCGCATCCTGTTGCCGGTCGCGGTCGGCAATTTGCCTATCACGGCGCAAGCCGCTGCCCTACCCCTCCGCCGGCGTTTCGCCGAGCACCTCGGCTGCGATCTTGCTGGTCTCGATGGCAGCCGGAATGCCGCAATACATCGCGACCAGCAGCAGCACGTCCTGCACCTGCGCAGCGGTGCAGCCATTTGCCAGTGCGCCCTTGGCGTGAACGCGGAATTCGGTGGGCTTGCTGCTCGCCGCGGTGATGCCGAGCATCACCAGGCTGCGGATCTGGTCGGACAGGCCGCTGCGCTCCCAGACGTCGCCATAGACATAGGCATTGATGATGTTTTGTAGCGGGGTGCCGAATTCGCCGGCGGCCGCCATCCGCTTGGCGACATCGACCTCGCCGAACATCTTCTGGCGCCGCCGCAGCCCGCGCGCATGCAGATCGCTGATGTCGACCATCGTCGTCCGGCTCCCGTGTTCTGGCTATTTATACGGATAAATATGTCGTACAACAATATTCCTATAGGCCCTTCTCTTGCATTCCTGATAAATTTGTCCGTATAAATTCTTCAAAACCGCCAGGAGGGGACCGGGATGAAGTTACGGCTGGGGCTGCTCGCCGTCCTGCTCGCTGCGCTTCCGGTCCTGCCGGCAGCCGCGGCGGACGACTTCCCGCAGCGGCCGATCCGGATCATCGTGCCGTTCCCGCCCGGCGCCGGACCCGACAATGTCGCGCGCCTGGTCGGCCAGCATCTACAGGATGCGTTCGGCCAGACCGTGCTGATCGAGAACCGCGCCGGCGCGCTCGGCAGCATCGGTGCCCAGGAAGTCGCCCGCAGCGCACCGGACGGCTACACGCTGCTGATGGGCACCAACACCACCCAAGCCAGCAATGTCGCGACGCTCAAGAGCCTGCCCTACGACCCGGTGAAGGATTTCGCGCCGGTCATCCGCACCACCACGACGGCGATGGTGCTGCTGGTCAACCCGAAGCTCGCAGCCAAGGACCTGCCGCAGTTCCTCAGCTACGCCAAGGCCAACCCCAACCTGACCGCGGGCTACGGCTCCGGCGCATCGCAGATCTCGATCGCGCAGTTGCAGTCGCGCGGCGGCCTGTCGCTGATCGCCGCCTCCTATCGCGGCGTGCCGCAGGCGATGACCGATGTGATGGCGGGCGTGATCGACCTGACCTTCGGCGATTTCTCGGTCGCGATCCCGCAGATGCAGGGCGGCACCCTGCGCGGCATCGCGGTGACATCGGCGGCCCGCAACGAGCTGACGCCCGGCCTGCCCGCGCTGTCGGAAGCGATGCCGGGCTTCGAGGCGACGATCTGGTACGGCCTGTTCGCGCCGGCCGGCACGCCGGAACCGGTGGTCAACAAGATCTATGCCGAATGCGCCAAATACCTCGCGATGCCGGAAACCAGGAAGAAACTCGCCGATGTCGGCGTGATCGTGGCGCCGCTGGCGCCGGCCGAGTTCGCCGCTTTCGTCAAGAGCGAGGTCGTGCGCTGGTCGGCGGAGGTCAAGGCCGCCGGCATCGAGCCGCAATAGCGCGAAGCTACGTCGCATCATGGCGCGCGAGACACCTGTCGGCATGATTGGCCTGGGGCTGATGGGATCAGCGCTCTCGGCACGCCTGATCGATGCCGGCATCGGGGTGATCGGCTTCGACGTCGATGCGGCGAAGACCGATGGGCTGAAGACCAGCGGCGCCGAGTTCGCGGCCTTCGCCGCCGACGTCGCGGCGCGCTGCCGGATCATCGTCATCGCGGTGTATGACGCGGCCCAGGCGATCGGATTGCTGCCCGACCTCGCCAACGCGACGCCGCCGCCACTCGTCATCTGCACCACCACCTGCGCGCCGGACGAGATGGCGACGATCGCCGACTTCGCTGCCCGCTCGCGCCTTGCCCTGATCGAGGCGCCGATCTCGGGCACCAGCGCTGAGGTGCGCGCCGGCACCGCCAGCGCGCTTGTCGCAGGCGATGCGGACATTATCGCAGCCGCCGCGGCAACGCTCGACATCCTCTGCCCGCAGCGGATCAATGTCGGCGCGATCGGCGATGCGAGCCGCACCAAGCTCGCCATCAACCTGATCCTGCAGAACAACCGCGCGGCGCTCGCCGAGGGCCTCGCCTTTGCCGAAAGCCTCGGTCTGGACGGCGCGAGCTTCCTTGCGACGGCGCGACAATCGGCGGCATATTCCAGGGTGATGGACAGCAAGGGACCGAAGATGCTGGCGCGGGATTTCTCGCCGCAATCGCATATCGCGCAGACCTTGAAGGACGCCGAGCTGATCCTGCTGGAGGCCGGCCGGCACGGCCTGCCCTTGCCGCTGACTTCAGTGCAGGCCGAGCTGTTGCGCAAGGCGATTGCGCTCGAGGGCCCGGACTGCGACAGCGCCGCTGTCATCGAGGCGGTACGTGCCGGACAGCACCGGGGTGAGGACCATTCATGATCAATTGTGCGATCGCGGGCCTCGGCCGCTGGGGCCGCGCGCTGGTCGAGGCCGCGCGCAAGGAGCCCCGGCTGAACATCATCCGCGCGGTGGAACCCGACAGCACCGGCGCCGCGAGCTTTTGCAAGGCGCACAATCTGGCGCTCGCGGCAAGCCTGGACGACGTCCTCGCCGATCCCGGCATCGATGCCGTGCTGCTGGCGACGCCGCATTCGCTGCACAAGCGCCAGGTGATCGCGGCGGCCAGTGCGGGCAAGCAGGTGTTTTGCGAGAAACCGCTGGCGCTCCGGCGTGACGACGCCGCCGAGATGTTCGCGGCCTGCCGCAGCGCCGGCGTCACTCTCGCGGTCGGGCATAACCGAAGGTTCTGGCCGTCGATGCAGGCACTGCGCGCGATCACAGCCAGCGGCGAGCTCGGCACGATCCTGCATGTCGAGGGCCACAACAGCAACGAGAACTCCCAGGCCGTCACGCAGGGCTGGCGGCTGTCGCCGGAGGAATCCCCGGGCGGCGGACTGACCGGCGCGGGACTGCATGTGCTCGACGGCTTCGTCAGCCTGCTAGGTCCCGCGCGCCGGGTCTACGCCCGGCTGAATGAACGCGAAGCCGGACCGCCACCGCTCGACACTGCAACTTTGGTGATTCAATTTGTGAATGGCGTCAGCGCAACCCTTGCGACAATCCGCGCAACACCGTTCTATTGGCGCGTGCATGTGTTCGGAACGAGGGGATCTGCCGAAGTGCTCGACGAGGTGACGATGGTGCTGCGGAGATCCGGCGAAGCACCCGCGACGACACGCTATCCCGCAGTCGACACGCTTGCCGCGGAACTCGTGGCCTTCGCCGACGCGGTCGAACGCAAGCAACCGTTCCCGGTCCCGGAAGCCGACGTGCTGGCGACGCTCGCCGCGTTCGAGGCCGCGCTGCAATCGATGCAGACGGGACATCCGGTCGCCTGCCATATGGCATACCAGTGATCCGCCATGTCTGAACAACCGGACCGAGCGAGATCGTCCCGCTACCGCGACATCGCCACCGGACTGCAACGGGAGATTCGTCTCGGCACCTACGCCGTCGGCAATCTGCTGCCGACCGAAACCGAGCTGATGGCGAGCTACCAGGCCAGCCGCCAGACCGTGCGTGAGGCACTGCGCATCCTGATCGACCAGGGCCTGATCGTGCGCCGCGCCGGGCTCGGCTCGGTGGTGATCGCTTCCGAGCCGCCGGTGTTGTTCACCCACAGCGTCAAATCGCTCGGCGAGTGGCTGCGCTATTCCAACGAAACCTACCGCGATGTGGTCGGCAGCAGTGACATCGTTGCCGACCGCAAGCTTGCCGCGCTCTTGAAATGCGAGCCCGGCAAGAGCTGGTTCCTGATCGAGGCGGTGCGTCGCTCCGACCAGTTCGCCGCGCCGCTCGGCTGGACCGAGATCTACGTGCTGCGCCGGTTCGCCGATGTCGTGACCCGCAGCGACCACGGCCGCACCCCGGTGCATGAGCAGATCGCCAAGATGTACGGCCAGGTCACCGAGCGCGCGCAGATGGAGATCTTCGTGCGGGGCATGCCGGCGCCGATCGCCAAGGCGCTCGACGTCAAGACCGGCTCGCCGGCGCTCACCGTGGTCCGCCGTTACTATGGCCAGCGCGAGGAACTGTTCGAGGTCACCATCACCACGCACCCCGAAGGGCGCTACACCTACACGATGGATATGCAGCGCTCGCTGCGGCCGAAGCTCTAGCCAACGAGCTATCGCGCGAAACGCGCTACCGCACCCGAGCCAGATGCGTGCTGGCAGACGTATGTGCCACCTGCGGGGTGCCGCTCACACCCCAGATCGCGACCGCAATCAGCGCGGCCGCCCAGACATATGGCACAGCATTCGGCTTCTTCATTTCCGAGATCATCCCCAAAGTCTCACGGGAGCACCGACCGACCTCACGACGTCGATCGTCAGCGTGTCATCAGGCACCCGTCCTTCACAACGCTACTAAGGTTAGACCTTGTCGGTTTCAGGACGTCTTCGTCCGAATCTCGAAATGATTTCGTGGGAACCCGGCTCTCTCATCCGAATTGATGAGATCGCGGCTTCGACATCATTCGACACAATACTGGGAGAAATTCGTGGGGAGAATTTTCTGCTCAAATTTGAGTCAGGTGCACAACAAACGTTCTAATCGACCCTCGCTGAATTCTTTTTGATTGTTCGCCCGACCTCGGTCGTGGCATGCCTGTGACAATGTGATGACAAGGGTTTTTCAGTGACTGCCCAACCGGCCAAATCGCAAAATAGCTCCCGTCGCCCTTCCAGGGAAACGCAACAGGAGGTTGCGCGGTCGCTGGAACGGGAACTGAAGCTCTTGACCGAAGAGCGCCAGGAACGCGCACTCCGGCTCGGCCTCGACATCGCAGGCAAGACGCCGAAGGTCGACCAGTAGGTCCGCCGCGCCGCGCGCCCCAGGGCGCGCAATTTCGATCATGTCGCTGATCCGCGCGGCCATCTGCCGATGGCCGGTGCGACCATGGCGATTCGCATGGACCTGCTCCAGCCACGCGAGCCTGTCCCGCGCTTAGAACTGGTAAAGTTACGAGGTGAATTGCGCGGACGAGACATTGCGCTCGTCATGCTGGTTTGGATTCCGCGATCGGTCGGTTCCGATCTGCTGATGCCGATCGCGCATCCACGCTGAAACATTCGGCGCATCGCATTGGCTGCGCTGTCCTTTTGCAGGCGATCGGGCCGGATCTCCTTGCGTCGGACGCATCATCGCGCTTACGAGGCCGTTCCCTTCCCGCGTCCATCATGCAGCGACGCCACCGGACGGCGGCTAGATGAGAGCCGAGCCCGATGATATCTTGATCCGCAAATCGATCAGCGAAATCGGCCGCCGGGAAGCGGCCGGCTTCGCGGAGAACCTGCACTTCATTTGCCTCTCCTGCCGATCTCAGGATGGCTGAGGGCAGCGGATCGTGAAGCGTTTCCGTGGAATCGCATCACGATCTGATCTCTGGTTCGAGCATGAGCTCTGTGCAAGCGCTTGCCGTTTTGTCGCAGGGGAAACCGGTTTCCACTTCTCGGGATCATGCTCTAGTGGCCGCGGACACGCTGCTGCCGATGCGCGGAGACTCGAATGCTTGGCCGTCCCGATGACGAGGAAGCCCTCAGGCTCACACTGGCGTTCTACTGCATCATGGAGCCGGACAAGCGCGCGATCATTCTCGATCTCGCCGAACGGTTTGCGCGTGCATCGCAGACGGTCGACGGTTGCGTGCACTTCCTGCTGCTGGATCACAGCGCACCCTCGGCCGAGCCCGTGACGCAGGACTCCTCGAACCGCAAGCGTCCGACCTGACGCGCCGTCCTATCGCTGCGACGAAGCCGCGAGGCTCGGCAAAGGCGCGAACTGCATCTCTGCGACGGCCGACCCGGCGTATGCACTGGCGATCAGGATCATGACTCGAATAGCGATGAACATGGAGCCTCCTCAGTCTTCTTGTTGGCCCATCAATGCCAGAGACTTCTTTCGGGCCGGTGAGGAAAGCTGGTTGCCGCAACCTTGAGGCCGTTGGTAAGCGAGCCGTTTACACGCCACGTTCACGAAACGGGAACCGTATCGGCCGGTCGATCTTGCAGCTAAACGCACGGTTCACCGTGGCCGGGCATTGTTCGCCTCAATCAAGAAGGCGCAATCACAATGCCGGTTTTCAGGACGATCCTTGTTCTCGTATCGATTTTTCTTGCTGTCTTGTACGTCTACGATAGCTGCCGCAGCTACGGCGTCGCCTTGGCGGCTCCGGCAACCGACATCGTTGCCAGCCGGTGGCCAGACCCCGACGCGTTCCGCCCCATGGCGGCCGAGGCCTCCGCGCCTGCTGACGCACCGACGCCGGCGGCGCGCGTTAGGGAAACGTTTGCGATGTTTGTCCCGGCGGACGGACGACGCCACCCGACCCAGCGCAGCCTCTGACGGCGGCAGATCGTTAGCAGACGACGCAGCGACTCAGCCCAGCGATACGCCGGCCTTTGCGCGGCTCATGCCGAGCGTCACGATGCGATGCAGGAGACCCGGGTAGTCCAGCCCATCATGCTGGGCCGCCGTCGCGAACTCCTGGCTCTTGGCGATTTCGGGATTCGGATTGGCTTCGATGAAATACGGAGTGCCATCGGCGGAGAGGCGAAAGTCGATCCGCGCATAGCCATCGAGCCCGAGCGTGCGGTAGATGCGTTTCGCCAGCCGCTGGATATGCGCGGACAGTTCCGGCGCCAGATCCCTGGCCGGCCCGTCGGCAATTCCGATGCGCTCCTGATAGTTCGGATCGTGCTTCGCCTTCTCGGTGGCGATACCGGGGCCGCCCATGCTGCCGAACTTCAACTCCCAGACCGGCAACACGCGCAGCCTGTTGTTGCCGAGCACGCCGACATAGAGTTCGCGGCCCTCGATGAACTGCTCGGCGATCGCGGCCGTCCCGATCCGCTCGTGGATGAAGGCGACGCGCTCGGCGAGCTTCTCGTCGGTATCGACGATCGATGCCTGCGAAATGCCCAGCGATCCATCCGAGCTCAGGCTCTTGACGATCAGCGGCAGCGCAAGACGCGGCGGCCGCTTGACCTTGCGACGCATCGGAAACACCGCGAAGGCCGGCACCGGAATCCGGCGATGATGCGCCAGGGTCTTGGACAGGTCCTTGCCGCGCGCCAGGATCAGGCCACGCGGGTTGCATCCCGTGTAGGGGACCTTCATCAGCTCGAGGTAGCTCGCGATGTGCTGGTCGTACACCACCTCGTAGTGGAACTCCTCGAGCAGCGTGAACACCACATGCGGCTTGAAATCCTCGATCGCGTCGCGGACCGGCTTGATCTCCTCCTGCACGCCGAGCGGCCGCACCTCATGGCCGGCTGCACGCAAGGTGCTGACGACGTCGTATTCGGTCTTCCACGCGTTGATCTCGCGCGCGGAATATCCGTCGGTGGTCTCAGGCGGCACGAAGTCCGGGTGCATGAGCACGAGAATGCGAAGACGTTTCATAGCGCAATCCATTTGCGGCGGGAGGGGCCGAACAGCGCGTGCATGGTCTTGGCGGTGAGCAGGATGGTGAAGTTGGTCACGAGCTTCTGCTCGGGACCGACGGCGCGCAGGTTGAGCTCGCGGCAGCGCGAGATCATGTCGTCGAGCACGGCATCGAGCGTCAACTGGTTCTCGCCGGTCCAGCGCGCGACCAGCTGCCTGATCTGGGCGCGGTGCCGCCTGATGAAGACCGCGGCCGGCGGCTGCCGTCGATGCCGTGGATCGGCGGAGAACAGCTTCGAGAGATCGCGGTCATAGGTCTTCGGTGGATTGAAGGCATAGAACGCCTGCTTCTTCTTGTAGTGCTCGGCCAGCGTCTGCTTCAGCGAATGCAACGGATCGACGCGCTCGCGCGTCGTGAGCAGCGGCCGCTTGCCGGCAATCTCGGCCATCAGCTCGTCGACATATTCGAGCTTCTTCAACGCGGGCCAGCCGGCATAGCGCGTCCGCCAGTTCGAACGCGGCCGCAGCCACACCGCGAAGGTCTCGGCGAAATCCTCGTCCGGATGGCTCTGCGCATACCAGAGCCGCAGATGCTGGACATAGTTGCGGCTGGCCGGATTGGGCCGGTAGTAGCGCGGATAGTGCTTCGAGGACGGACCGAACAATTGTTGCCAGCGCCGGCGGCGGTGCAGCTGGTAGCCGTGCTGCATGACATGCCCCGCCTCATGGCGCAGAATGGCCATGCACTCCGACCAGGTGCCGCCCTCGACGTCGAGCATCATCTTCTTCTCGAGTTTCATCAGCCGCGGATGCGCGAGATAAAACGGAATCGCGATACCGGGCGTGGTCGAAGGGCTGAACCACTCGCTCGATATCCATGCGTGCGGCCGCAGCCGAATGCCTCGCTCTTCGAACTCCTCGTGGAGCGTGCCGAGGCAATCCTCCAGCCAGGTGCCCTCGACCGCAACCCTCAGACTGCTGAGGCGTAGCCCGAGCAACTGCTCATCGGACAGTTTCTCCCAGGCAAATTTCCGGCGCGGCATGGGCCTCCCACGTCAAACCAAATCGGAATCGGGATGGTGTCATAGGTTGTGGCCGGCAACAACCGCCGGGCCCTCCCGGACGGGAGCCTGCCCCGTGGCAGCGACGGGCCTGGACCCGCGGGCGAAGACCGGCCGCGGGCCGGCGTCACTCGGTCACTGGGGGGGCGCCTGCGCGCTTTCTGTTATGGTTCGGCCATTACCGGCGCTAAACGATTTGAGGGGCGAGAATGGATTATCGGCGGCGACTGCTTTTTCACGGCATGGCCCTGTTCCTGATCGGGCTGTTGACCGGCCTGGTCGAGCAACATTTCACCAATGTGCGGATGGCGCTCGCGGCCCATCTCGAGGGCGTCATGAACGGTACGTTCCTGCTCGTGGTCGGTGCGATCTGGAGCGAGGTCCGGTTGCCGTCTCGCAGCAGCGCCGTCGCCTACTGGACGCTGCTGTTCGGCACCTATGGCAACTGGGCGGTCACGACCCTCGCCGCCATTCTCGGAACCGGGGCGCTCTCGCCGATCACCGCACCCGGGCGTGCCGCCGCGCAGTGGCAGGAAACGCTGGTGACCGCCGGGTTCGTCGCAATCGGCCTTGCGATCATCGCAGCATCGCTCCTGCTGCTGTGGGGGTTGCGCGGCAAGGCTGCGCTGATCGCGCCTAAGGCCTGACCCAGATTCGTGGCGCTGTGTCCGGCCTATCGCTTCGCAGATGCGGCTACGCGATCGATGGATCCGTACGGCCGTCTTGATCCTGCGCGGCACGCGCGGCGGCTGCGGCGCGGCGTTTGAGAAACTCACGCTCGCGCGTATTGCCGGCCAATGCGGCGGCGGCCTCGAACGCTGTGTGCGCCTCGGCGAAGCGGCCCAGCCTGTACAGCAGATCGCCGCGCACGCTCGGCAGCAGGTGATAGGATTTCAGCGCCGGCACATCCGCGAGACCGTCGACGATCGCAAGCGCCGCTCGCGGCCCCTCGGCCATGCCGATCGCGACCGCGCGGTTGAGCGCGATGACGGGCGAATCCAGCAGCGCGGCGAGATCGCCGTAGAGTGTGGCGATGCGGCGCCAGTCGGTGGCGTCGGGCGCATCGGCCTCGGCATGGCAGGCGGCGATCGCGGCTTGCAGCGCATAGAAGCCGCCGGCACCGCCGAGCTCGCGGGCGCGGGCCAGTGCGAGTTGCCCGCGGCGGATTTGCAGGCGATCCCACAGCGCGCGATTCTGGTCCGTCAACAGGATCGGCTCGCCGGCCGCATCGGTGCGCGCCGCCATCCGCGAGGCGTTGAACTCCATCAGCGCCAGCAGGCCGTGCGCTTCCGGCTCCGACGGCGCGATCGAGGTCAGCACCCGGCCGATGCGCAGCGCCTCGTTGCAGAGCTGCGGCCGCAGCCATTCGTCGCCGCGCGCTGCGGTATAGCCCTCGTTGAAGATCAGATAGACGACCTCGAGCACCGAGGCGAGACGTTCGGACAGCTCCGCGCCACGCGGCGTCTCGTAGGCAAGACCGGAGTCCGACAAGGTGCGCTTGGCGCGCACGATGCGCTGGGCGATGGTCGTCTCCGCCTGGAGGAAGGCACGCGCGATCTCCTCGGTGGTGAGGCCGCAGATCATGCGCAGCGCCAGCGCGGCGCGCGCCTCGCGCGACAGCAGCGGATGGCAGGCGGTGAAGATCAGCCGCAGCAACTCGTCGCCGATGTCGTCGTCGAGCCTCGAATCGAGATCGGGCATGGTGTCCTGCTCCCGCGCCAGATCGTGCGCCAGCATGCCGTGCTTCTGCGTGCGCATGCTGACGTGACGCAGATGATCGAGCGCCCGGCGCTTGGCAGTCGCCATCAGCCAGGCACCCGGCTTGTCCGGGATGCCATCGGCCGGCCAATGCTCGAGCGCGGCAATCAGCGTTTCCTGGGTCAGATCCTCGGCGAGCGGCACGTCGCGCAGCATCCGCGACAGGCTGGTGATCAGCCGCGGCTGCTCGACGCGCCAGACGCCGAGGATGGTGCGCTTGACGTCGTCGTTCGTCATGCCGGCCACCGGCGTGCGATCGCGGCGATCGTCAGCCCGCCATGAACGGACGAACCTCGCATGACAACTCCCAATCCGGCATGTGATCGAGATGAAGCTGCATGAACTCGACCGCGCGCGCCACCGCCTCCTCCTTGTCCTTCAGCTCGAACACCGCATAGCCGCCGACCACTTCCTTGGCCTCCATGAACGGGCCGTCGGTGACGGTGAGCTTGCGGTCCTTGATCTTCACCTCGGCGCCCGCCGTGCGCGGCAGCAGCGCGCCGGTATCGAGCATGCGGCCGGCCGCGATCTCGCGTTCGGCCAGCTTGCCGATCGCCTCCCGCAACGCGGGGTTCGGCAACATCGGTTTCTCGGCAACCAGGACGTACATGAAGCGCATGGTCTATCCTCCCCTCGCCTATTCCGGACATTGTCCGGCGAAGCCGGCGAAGGCGCGGACCTCGCAGGTGCCTTCCCAGCCTGGCATGTGGTCCTTGTGGAGCTGCATGAATTCGACGGCGAGTGCCACCGCCTCCTCCTTGCTGCGCAGCTCGAAGATCGCATAGCCGCCGATCACCTCCTTGGCCTCGACGAAGGGACCGTCGACGACACTGAGATTGCCGTCGGCAATGCGCACCTGCGCGCCGGTCGCGAGCGGCATCAGGCCGCCGGTATCGACCATGCGGCCGGCCTTGATCTCGCGGTCAGCCAGTTTGTGCATGGCCTCCAGCAGCGCCGGGGTCGGCTGCGCGGGCGGCTGCGGAGAGGTCACGATCGACATGAAACGCATGAAAATGCTCCTGCTTTGAACGAGGCGCGGCGATCATCGCCGCCAAAACCGGCTCGGTACAGGAAACGACGATCCGGAGGCGGCCGGATCGACAGCAGCTGGAGAAATATTTCGCTGGTGGATTCGGCCGGATCGCGGTCTCGGGAGCCTCAATTCGGCGTTATTGGCCGGCCGCCGACCACTGCCGACGATCCATCCGTGCTATTCTCAATCACCGCGTCTGGCGCCGGAGCATGCATCATGGACTTACTGAGCTTGGCCCTCCTCATCGGCTCGATCGCCTCGATCGTTCTGGCGGCCCGAATGGCCGGGCACCGCGGGCGCAGCCTCAAAGCCTGGGCATGGATCGCTGCTCTGATAGGGCCGCTGGCACTTCCGCTCTTATTGCTGCTCCCGAACCTGCCTCGCAAGAACGGCGACCACGCCTAGCGGATCAGCCACCGAATGGAGGTTATCCCTTACTGCTCCCGCAGCATGATCAGGGGGTCGGCGCTGTCGGGGACGCGGCGCCACTGGGCGTTGTCGTCGGCCTCGAACTGCCAGCTCTCGCCCTTGGCCGACATCAGGATCATCTGGCCGTGGTCGAGCCGCCACAGCGTCGGGTTGAAGGCCGCGACCGCCGGATCGCATTTGCCTTTCATGAACACCTGGAAATTGTCGTTGCCGGCCTCGGTGTTGGTCAGCACCAGGGCGCAGATCGCCTGGCCGTTGCCGCGCACCAGCGACCAATCGCCGATCATCTGGTCCATCGACTTGGCGAGCGAGCGGGCCGCGGCGAGGTTTTGCAGGATGTAGACGCCTTCGTTGGTGCGCAGCCCCTCGAAGATGCCGGTCTCGACCTCGGTGAAATCGATCACCGCCTCGCCCGCCGCGTTGTGCAGCCGCACGATGTCGCCAAGGCCCTTGACGCTCCAGCCGGTGATGTCCTTGGTGAAGGGCAGCGCGGTGGCGCAGGCCGGCTCCAGCTCGAGCTTGAAGCCTTGCGGCACCGGATCGCCCTTCAGCGTCACCACGCAGGTCTTGCTGCGTTCGGTGGTGGCGAGCTCCCACTGCCCGATCATGTCCTTCTTCAACGTCGTGACATCCTGCGCGGATGCCGGACCGCACGCGGCCAGCAGCGCAAGCAGCACGACGCTGAAGCGGGACAATCTCATCAGCGGCCCTTCACCGGGGTCTCGGCAACCGGCGTCAGCGGGGCCTTGCCGGCGAACCAGTTCGTGATGTTGTCGACCACGAGCTGGTCCATCGCGTTGCGCGTCACCACCGAGGCCGAACCGATATGCGGCAGCAGCACGACGTTCTGCATCGCCTTCAATTCGTCCGGCACGTTCGGCTCGGATGCGAACACGTCGAGGCCGGCGGCCAGGATGGTCCCGGATTTCAGCGCCGCGACCAGCGCCGGCTCGTCGACCACGGAGCCGCGCGCGACGTTGATCAGCACGCCGCGCGGGCCGAGCGCCTTCAGGACGTCGGCATTGATCATCTTCGCAGTCGAGGCGCCGCCCGGCACGATCACGATCAGGGTGTCGACCGCCTTGGCCATCTCGATCAGGTCGGGATAGTGCTTGTAGGAAACGTCCTTCGCCGGGTTGCGCGAGTGATAGGCGACCGGCACGCGCGAGGCCTCGAGCCGGCGCCCGATCGCCTGGCCGATCCGGCCCATGCCGACGATGCCGATCTTGCGGTCACGCAGCGAGCCGACGCTGAGCGGATAATTCTGGGTCTGCCAGAGGCCGGAGCGCACATAGCGGTCGGCCTTGACGAATTCGCGCAGGGTCGCGATCAACAGCCCCATCGCGACGTCGGCGACCTCCTCGGTCAGCACGTCCGGCGTGTTGGTGACCACGATGTTGTGATCGCGTGCATAGGCGGAATCGACATGGTCGTAGCCGACGCCGAAGCTGCCGACGATTTCCAGCTTCGGAAACAGCGCCATCGCGGTCTTGTCGGTCGCCATCGAGTGATAGGTGACGGCGATGCCGCGGATCTTGGCCATCGTGTCGGGCGTCAGGCGCTCGAGATCGCCGCGGCTCTCGGCCTTGTGCAGCACATACTGGTCGGGAAAGCCGTTTTCGAGGATTGGCCGGATCGGTCCGTAAATCAGCAGATCGATCTTTTCGGAAGAAATCGGGGCCATCAACTGTCCTTTCCTAACGCGCTTTCATGCCAACGCCGCAACAAGAGGTGCGAAACTAGCGCCAGCAACCCATAGATGACAATCCCGGCCAGCGATAGCAGCAGAAGGGCCGCGAACATGCGGGGAATATTCAGCCGGTAGCCCGATTCAGCGATCCGGAACGCGAGCCCGGAGCCGGCGCCGGCGCTGCCCGCCGCGATCTCCGCGACCACGGCACCGATCAGCGACAGCCCGCCGGCGATGCGCAGGCCGCCGAGGATGTAAGGCAGCGCCGCCGGCAGCTTCAGGAACAGCAATGTCTGCACCTTCGAGGCGCCATAAAGCTGAAACAATCCGGCAAGGTTGCGGTCGACCGAGTTGAGGCCGAGCGTGGTGTTCGACAGCACCGGGAAGAACGCCACGATCCAGGCGCAGACGATCACCGCGGTCTGCTGTTGCAGATAGATCAACAGCAGCGGCGCGATCGCGATGACCGGCGTGACCTGCAGCACCACGGCATAGGGGAACAGCGAGTATTCCAGCCATTTCGACTGGTTGAACAACAGCGCCAGCACGACGCCGCCGACCGCGGCGGCGACGAAGCCCTCGAGCGTCGTCAACAGCGTGACGCCGAGCGATTGCGATAGCATGGGCCAATCCGCGACCAGCGTCTTCAGCACCAGCAGCGGGCTCGGCAGCACATAGGGCTGGATGCCGTTGATGCGGACGATCGCCTCCCAGAGCACGAGGCCAGCGGCGAACACCGCGACCGGCAGCACGAAGCGGACGAGGCTTTGCGGAGACTTCATGCGCCGGTCTGCCCCGCATAAGACGGCGCCAGCGCGCCCGAGACCTCGCGGCAGAATGCGGCATATTCGGCCGAGGTGCGGAATTCCTCGCCGCGCGGCTCCGGCGAGGTGATGCGAAACTCGGCGCCGATCCGGCCCGGCCGCGCCGTCATCACGATCACGCGCTGCGAGAGATAGACCGACTCGAACACCGAGTGCGTCACGAAGATGACGGTCTTGTGCAGATTGCGCCACAGCGCCAGCAGATCGTTGTTGAGGCGGAAGCGCGTGATCTCGTCGAGCGCCGCGAACGGCTCGTCCATCAGGAGGATATCGGGATCGGTGACCAGCGCGCGCGCCAGCGACACCCGCATCTTCATGCCGCCGGACAGTTCGCGCGGATAAGCGCTGGCAAAATCGGCGAGCCCGACCTGATCGAGCGCCGCATCGATGCGCGCATCGGCCTCGGCTGCCGGCGTGCGGGCAAGCTTGAGCGGCAGCCGCACATTGTCGCGCACCGTGGCCCACGGCATCAGGGTCGGCTCCTGGAACACGAAGCCGATCCGGTGGCTGCCGCGCCGCTCGACGTCGTGATGCGCGAGCTCGACCGTGCCCGTACTCGCCGCGGCGAGGCCCGCGATAATTCGCAGCGCGGTGGACTTGCCGCAGCCGGACGGCCCGAGCAGCGAGACGAACTCGCCGCTGCCGACGTCGAGGTCGAGCGGTCCCAGCGCCATCACGCCGCTGTCATAGGTCTTGGTAACGCCGCGCAACCGCACGGCGAAGCTGCTGGCATCGGTTTCCGGCACGATGCTCTCTACCATCGGCGGCTGGATACTGGTGGGCGCGGTCGAGCCGCAGAGTTCACCTCTCCCCGCCGGGGAGAGGTCGCGCCGCAGGCGCGGGTGAGGGCGGATACGTCCCGCGTGAGAGCGTCACCCCTCACTCGGATTGCATCTGGCGATGCAATCCGACCTCTCCCACAAGGGGAGAGGTGGAGCACCGTCGCTGCAACGTCCGGACTAAATCTCATCGCGCGTCCGCACCGTCAGTTCTTCGGCCTGAACTCGACGCCGACCGCCTTGTTGACGAAGCGCAGCGTGTAACCCTGGCGATAGTCGATATTGCTCTTGACCACGCCGGCACTCACCATCTTCTCGAAGAAATCGGCCATGCGCTCGTCGGTCATCGCGCCAATGCCGTTCTTGATGGCGTCACCGGAATCGACGATGCCATGCTCCTTCATCGCGGCGACCGAGTAGGCCAGCAGCTCGTCGGTCATGTCGGGGTTGAGCTTCTTGATCATGGCGTTGCCGGCCGAATTGTCGCCGTAGAGGTAGTGATACCAGCCGACGATCGAGGCATCGACGAAGCGCTGCACCAGGTCCGGCTTCTTGTCGACGAGATCGCGGCGGGTCTCGATCAGGGTCGAGTAGGCATTGAAGCCGTAGTCGGCGATCAACAGCACGTTCGGCTTGAAGGCCGCCGCCTTCTCCACCGCGTAGGGCTCGGAGGAGACATAGCCCTCCATCGCGACGTCCTTGTTCACGATGAAGGGCTGCGCGTTGAAGGTATAGGGCTTCACCTTGCTCTCACTGAAGCCGTAGCGCGATTTCATCCACTGGAAGTAGGTGACGATGCCCTCCTTGGAGACCAGCAGCGTCAGCGGCTTGAGATCCTCGATCTTGCTCACCTTGGCCTCGGGATGGCTCAGGAAGACCTGCGGATCCTTCTGGAACATCGCCGCGACGGCGACCAGCGGCACGTTGTTGGTGACGGCGTCGAAGGTCTGCAACGAGTTCGCGCTCATGAAGAAGTCGAGCTTGCCCGCGATCAGCAGCATGCGGTTGTTCTCGTTGGGACCGCCGGGCACGATGGTGACGTCGAGACCGTATTTCTTGTAGGTGCCGTCCGCGACCGCCTGGAAGAACCCGCCGTGCTCGCCCTCGGCGACCCAATTGGTGCCGAACGAGACCTTGTCCAGGGTCTCTGCCCGCGCCGGAACGAAGCCCGCGGCAAAGCCGAGGACCGCGGCCAGCAGCCCTGTGGTTAACGCTCGCGGCAAAAAGGCCCGGATCATGGTTGGACTCCGTCTGACATTATGGCCCATGATGGAAGGCGGGAAGACGTGGACCGCGCCCGGAGACGCGAACGCCTCACTGATGCCAGATAAACTAGCCTGCAAATCCATCCAATGAAACGCTTGTATTGAAACGACGGCCTCGATGACTTCTCAGCTTCCGCCCCGTGACTGGACCGCCATCCACTGGCCCGATATCGCCGGGGGCGCAGCCGCGCGCTGGATCGCGGTGCTGCCGCTGGCGGCGACCGAGCAGCACGGGCCGCATCTGCCGCTCGGAACCGACGTCATGATCGGCGAGGCCTATCTGGCGCGGGTGCGCGAGCTGCTGCCGGCCGCCACCCCGGCGACCTTCCTGCCCTTGCAGCCGGTCGGCATCTCCACCGAGCACCTCGATTTCGAGGGTACGCTGACCTTGCCGACCGAGGTGGCGGTGAAAAGCTGGATGGCGCTTGGCGAGAGCGTGGCGCGTGCCGGACTGAAGAAGCTCGTGATGGTCACCAGCCATGGCGGTAATTCCGCCGCGATGCAGCTCGTCGCGCAGGACCTGCGTGCGCAACACGGGATGCTGGTGGTAACCACGAGCTGGTCGCGCTTCGGCGCTCCGGACGGGCTGTTCGACGCCGACGAATTGCGTCACGGCATCCATGGCGGCGCGGTCGAGACCTCGATCATGCTGGCGAAATATCCGCAGGCCGTGCGCAAGGAGGTGATCGCGGACTTCAAGCCGGCGAGCGTGCAGCTCGAGCAGGATTATCGCTGGCTGTCGACGCAGCGGCCGGCGCCGTTCGCCTGGCAGGCGCAGGACCTCAATCCGAGCGGCGCGATCGGCGATGCGACCAAGGCCTCCGCCGAGAAAGGCGAGAAGCTGATCGAGCACGGCGCACGCGCGTTCTGCGAACTGCTCGCCGACGTCGACAGGTTCGATCCGGGCGTCTTGCGCGGCAAGTGACCGCGCCGCGTCCCGATCGCCACGACGAAACAATTCACGAAACCATATTTCGGCGACCGCGTTCGAACCGGAACCGAAAAGCCTCCGTCCAACGGGCATGCGGACCATAGCGGGCCGCGCTCAAACAGGATGGAGTATCCGATGTCGATCAAGACCAGGCTTGCCGCCCTCGCTCTCACCGCGCTCGCCGTGACCGGCAGCATCGCGGCCACCACCTCGCAGGCCGAAGCCAGGCCGTATGGCTGGGGCTGGGGCGTTGGCGCGGGCCTCGTCGGAGCCGCCATTGTCGGCAGCGCGATCGCGGCCAATGACGGCTACTACAATGGCTATCGCCGCTGCGTCTGGGTGCGCCAGTTCGACGCCTACGGCAATTACATCGGCCGCGTGCGCTCCTGCTACTGATCGGGCGGAACAGGCCTAAAGGCCGCGGATCCTGCGTTCGGCGCGGGTCCTCATCCACCCCGTGCCGCAACCGACCCGCCCGGCGATCTCCCGGACGGGTCAACCCTTGCAAAGCCCAACGATGCCGCCTGCGATCACAGATATTTCGCGATCAGCCTGAAGTCGCGCAGCACGCTGCGGCCCTTCGGGCCTGACGCCTTCAGCGTCTCCTCCAGGCCGTGGCCGATGTGATCGTGAATCAGCGCTTTCTTCGCACTTTCGATCGCGCTCTCCACGGCCTGCAATTGCTGGGCGATCTGCGCGCATGGCTTGCCCTGCTCAATCATCTCGACGATGGTCTCGAGATGGCCGTTGGCGCGCTTCAGGCGCCGGGCAATCGCAGCGTGCGGGTGGTCATCGGGCATACGGTTCTCCTATCCTCCCCGGAGGATAATCATGATCCTCCCCGGAGGATAGCAGATTCGGCTTGACACGCGTTTGTGTCAGGCGTAGTGCCCGATTGTCGGAACATTCGTTCCGCACCGGGGTCCTACTCCGGAGACCAACCCGACCACGAGCCAACACAGAAGGCACATGGGCAGTAGCAACTCAGGCGACAGTAGACCCACGACGGGACTGTTGACGCCGCAACACAGCAAGACTGATCGCGCAGAACTCGCCTGCGTGGATGGGTGGTCGCGCCTTAGCTGACCGCCGCTCCTCACCGGCCTGCCGCGCGACAGCGGAAGTGGAGGTGAGCGATGTTCGAAAAGCTCGCAAAATTCCGGCCGTTCGAGCCGCGGCGCATGGAGCCGCGACCGGCCACGCATTCCAATGACAACCTGCCGGGCTTTCGCCGTCCGGCGGAACGCCGGCGTCCAACCCCGGTCTGTCATTGGATCCTGATCGACGGCCACCTGGAATCCCGGTGGATCGTCGACCCCACCACCGAACCAACCAACGGTGAGCGATGCGCGGACCGGCCTTCCGGCCCGCGCATGACAATCGCGCGTGCCGCTGAACTCAAGATGGCTGCAAGCGCCTAGAGGACGGACATGGACGAAGGACCTAGACGTCCCGTTGCCCGCCGTTCCGGCGCCGCAACGGGACTCCCTCCGGGGAACGACATCACGTTTGAGAATGCCGCTGCTCACGGCAGCGGAGGTTGCGCGCGCGTGTAAAGCCGCTCCGCGTTCCTCGCGCCGTGCCTGACAGGCAGCGCGGAGACGATCGGAGCAGCTATGACGGAAACCGCCAGACAGACAGAGACCGAGATACACCGCCGGCAAAGACGCTTGCGCCGGCAAGCCGGCGCAAGTCCGGCGAACGACGGCCCCCACGCTACCGCATCAGGGACGCAAGGCGAACTCGATCGGCTGCATGCGTCGCTCGCCGCGGTGACGCCGGACAATCACCCGCGCACCGCAAGGCTGCTCAACGCGAGCACCCGCAAGATCGCGCAGAAGGTGATCGAGGAGGCCGGCGAGGTCGCCCTCGAGACCGTCAAGCACAACACGCAGGCCATCGTCCGCGAAAGCGCCGACCTGCTCTACCACCTGGTCGCATTGTGGCATCGCGCCGAGATCGATCCCGGCTCGGTGTGGGCCGAGATGCGCCGCCGTGCCGACGAACTCGGGATCGCCGAGAAACCACCGAAATCCCGCGACCGGAATTCGAGTCCATCCACGCCAGAGTGGACGGGAGGCAACCATGACCAAGCCAAATGACATCGTCGAGCTGCCGGTTCGGCCGACGGCTGCGCGGACCGTCCGGCCCACCGGCTCCACCAACGATCCGCTCGTCCCCGTGATGCGCAGCGTCATCGGTCTCGTCAGCGAGAGCGCGGGCCTGGTGCGCCATGTCGCAGCCCTCGGCATCGTCCTGGTCTTCGACGCCGGCGCCGCGCCGAAGCGCCGGCCGGCTGCAAGACCTGCGCCCGCACCTGACGCGACCAACATCATCCGCTTTCCAACAGCCAAAACAACCAAACCACGCAAGTAAGAAGGAATGAGTCATGACCGTCGTCAATGACTTGAACATGCACGCCCCCGATCAAGACGCCGCCACCTCGGTCAGGACCGCGGTCCTCGACCGGGCCCATCTCGGCGATATCCATGGTGCACTCGGCAGCATCGCCGAGGATGATGTCGCGCCCCGCGCGACATTCGCGGCACGGATGAAGACGCTACTGGCGATCGTCGGCCCCGGCCTGATCGTGATGGTCGGCGACAATGATGCCGGCGCGTTCGGCACCTACACCCAGGCCGGCCAGAACTACGGCACCACGCTGCTGTGGACGCTGCTGCTGCTGATCCCGGTGCTCTATGTCAACCAGGAGATGGTGGTGCGGCTCGGCGCCGTCACCGGCGTCGGCCATGCGCGGCTGATCTTCGAGCGTTTCGGCAAGTTCTGGGGCGCCTTCAGCGTCATCGACCTGCTGGTGCTGAACGCGCTGACCATCGTCACCGAGTTCATCGGCATCACGCTGGCGCTCAGCTATCTCGGCGTCTCGCAGTTCTGGGGCGTGCTGGCATCGGCCGTCATCGTGATGGCGGCGGTCTCGACCGGCGACTTCCGCCGCTTCGAGTGGTTCGGCATCGTGCTGGTCGTAGGCAGCCTGCTGCTGGTGCCGGTCATCCTGATGGTGCATCCGCCGGTCGGGCAGATCGCGGCGGACTTCTTCGTACCGAAGATGCCCGAGGGCGCCAAGCTCAGCGAGGTGATGCTGCTGATCGTTGCCATCGTCGGCACCACCGTGGCGCCGTGGCAATTGTTCTTCCAGCAGAGCTACATCGTCGACAAGCGGATCACGCCGCGCTTCATCCGCTATGAGCGGCTGGACCTGTGCATCGGCATCGTGCTGGTCGTGGTTGGCGCGGTCGCGATGATCTCGTTCTGCGCGGCGGTGTTTGCCGGGACGCCGGAATTCGGCAACTACACCGACGCGCTGGGGACCGCGGTCGGACTTGAAAAATACGCCGGGCGGCTGCCGGCGGTGCTGTTTGCCCTCGCACTGCTGGATGCCTGCATCATCGGCGCGGCCGCGGTCTCCCTCTCCACGGCCTATGCGATCGGCGACGTGTTCGCGGTCAAGCACTCGCTGCACCGCAAGCCGTGGGACGCCAAAGGCTTCTATGGCGTCTATTGCGGGCTGATCGTGCTGGCCGCCACGCTGGTGCTGACGCCGGGCACACCGCTTGGGCTGCTCACCAACGCAGTGCAGACCCTGGCCGGCGTGCTGCTGCCGAGCGCGACCGTATTCCTGCTGCTGCTCTGCAACGACCGTCACATCCTCGGACCCTGGATCAATTCGACCAGGCTGAACCTGTTCACCGGCGCGGTGGTCGCGGCGCTGGTGATGCTGTCGGTGATCCTGACCGCTGCGGTGCTGTTCCCCGACCTCGGCGAACAATGGATCATCGGCATCCTGATCGGCGGCAGCGTGCTTGCGCTCGTCGTCACCGCGCTGGTCAAGCTGTACGAGATGTCGTCGCGCCGCAACGCGTCGTTCCGCTTCAAGCACCAGCCGCCGCTGTTCAACCGCGACACCTGGCGGATGCCGCCGCTCGATCGGCTGCCGCCGGCACGGCTCAGCCCGCTGAGCCGGATCTGGATGATCGTGCTGCGCGGCTATCTCGTGGTCGCCGGCGGGCTGGTGCTGCTGCGCATCTTCCAGCTGGCCACGGTGGGCGCGTGACCGCAGCCACGCCGGGCCGCTTCCGGCGATGGGGCGCGATCGTGCTGCTCAGGATGGCAAGCGCCATCCTGCGCAGCGCCACCGCGCTCTACCTGAAACGCACAATCTCGGGCGCCGAGCTCCGCGCGGCGCTCTCAGTGGCGCGATCCTTCGAACGAGCCGGCGCGTCGATCGTGCTGGGACGATGGTCGCGGCCGGAATTCACCACGACAATGAAAGCTAAAGACGATGACGGCATCGAATGAACGGCGGGCGCTCGACCTGACTGCCACACCCGCGCAGCCAAATGAGGTGAACCGCGCAAGGGGCCTTGCTCTGTTGCACGACTGTCATAGAGGCAGTGCACACCGGGAGGCACCCGGGACACCTCAGCTGCAACTGCGAATTATTTGCAACAAAATGCGGACGGTGCTAGGTGCTGGTCTGGTTTTGGATGGGACGGTACGGATCGGACCGGGGATGGCGGGCAATGACTTCAAATCTCGGGTGGCATGCGGCCGTCAAATCTGGCGTGATGGCAGGGAATACCTCCAACCGCCCGAGGGGCAACGCCGCATGACCCGCGTCCGCCTGTTCCGGGCTCCGATCGTCGCCGGGGCAGCGCTCGGCGCGGCTGCCTTCGGAACGCCCGCGGCGGCGGCCGACATGGCGGTGAAGTCACCGGCCATGACCGCAGTCTACAACTGGACCGGCTTCTACGTCGGTGGCCATGTCGGCTATGGCGACGGCAGCCTCGGTCCCGATACCAATCCGCTTCCCCTGCAAGGCGTGTTGCTCCCGCACACGGTCACGGGCGGGGTCGGCGGCTTCCAGGTCGGCTACAATCACCAGTTCGCCAACCGCGTCGTGCTCGGCGTCGAGGCCGATGCGACCTTCGTCAGCCCGGTCGACCTGCCGCGCCGCACGCTCGGCCCCTTCAACGCCTCGATCGATTATCTCGGCACCGTGCGTGGCCGCGCCGGTTACAGCTTTGGCAGCTGGATGCCCTATATCACCGGCGGCTTCGCCTGGGGACACACCCAGGTCAGGGTCAATGACGATTCCGGCAACGTCGTCTCCGAGCCTGGACAGTACCAGACCGGATGGACCGCTGGTATCGGCGCCGAGTTCGCGCTGAGCGGCAACTGGACCGCCAAGATCGAGTACGAATACGTCGACCTGTCGCGCCGGACACTCGGGCTCAATGATTTCGGCATACCCGGTGTCACCATCGACCCGCGGATTCATCTGCTGAAATTCGGCCTGAACTACCAGCTCGGCGACTCGCCGTGGTCGGCGACGCCGACCCAGCCGCGGCTGCCGGACTCCGACAATTGGTCGATCCATGGCCAGACGACCCTGATCGGACAGGGCTACCCTGCCATTCGTTCGGCCTATGCCGGCACCAACAGCCTTCCGGCGGGTGGACAGGTGCAGCAGACCTGGACCACGACCGCGTTCGTCGGCGTCAAGCTTTGGGAAGGTGGCGAGCTCTACTTCAATCCGGAAACCGCCCAGGGCTTCGGCCTCAACGGCACGCTCGGCATCGCCGGCTTCCCGAACGGCGAAGCACAGAAGGCCGGCGCCGAGTATCCGAGGATCCGGCCGCAGCGCTACTACATCAAGCAGACCTTCGGCTTCGGCGGCGAGCAGGAAGACGTCCCTGACGGCCCGAACCAGATCGCGGGCAAGCGCGACATCGATCGCCTCACCCTGATCGTCGGGCGGTTTGCGATCGGCGATTTCTTCGACGGCAATTCCTACGCCAAGGACCCGCGCGCCGATTTCATGAACTGGGCGATGTGGGCGTCCGCCGCCTATGACTTCCCGGCCGACCTGCCGGGCTATACCCGCGGCGCGGTGGCCGAGCTCAACCGCAAGGATTGGGCGGTGCGCGCCGGCCTGTTCCAGGTGCCGGATGCACCGAACAGCGACGTCCTGACCTTCAAGACCGGCGGCGCCGTCGTCGAATTCGAGGGGCGCTATTCGATCTTCGACCAGCCCGGCAAACTGCGCGTCGGCGTGTTCGGCAATCGCGGCTTCACCGGCAATTACAGCCAGGCGCTCGCGATCGTGGCCAGCGACCCGACGCTCGACATCAACGCGGTGATGGCGAGCATCCGCAAGGACAATCTGAAGTACGGCTTCTACCTCAATGCCGAGCAGCAGATCGCGACCGATGTCGGCCTGTTCGGCCGGCTGAGCTGGAACGACGGCCAGAACGAGATCCTGTCGTTCACCGACATCGACCGCAGCCTTTCGGGCGGTGTGTCGATCAAGGGCAGCCGGTGGGGTCGGCCGGACGACACCATCGGCATCGGCGGCGCAATCAACGGACTGTCGGCCTCGCACCGTGATTACCTCGCCGCCGGCGGCCTCGGCCTCTTGATCGGCGACGGCGCGCTCAACTACCGCAACGAAGGCATCTTCGAGAGCTATTACGCCTACTCGGTGAACAAGCACCTGACGGTGACGGCGGACTACCAGTTCATCGCCAACCCCGCCTACAACGCCGACCGCGGCCCGGTGCACATCTTCTCCGGCCGCCTGCACGGCGAGTTCTGAGTCTGCTGTGGCGGCTTCAAAGGACCGGCAAAAGCCGGTAATATGATGCCGCCATCGCCAGGCAATTGACGCCGCAGCCGACGATCCGGCCGCAGACAGGACTGCGACATAGTGATGCCGCAGTCACAGCTCCTGACGGAAAAAGCCAATGTTGCTGGTGCGTGCGATGCGAACGCTTCGCACGACCTTGCTCATGCAAATCCTTTGCAAACAGATCGGTTGACGCTCTTCGGCGATCTCCATATTTGCGGCGTAACGGAGCTTCGGACCGCTCTCGCGCAGGCTTCATCGGCAGCTTGCGCGATTTCGGGTTGCATCGCTCGCATACTGCTGCCGGGGAGCAACCATGCTGAATGGCATTGTCTACTTCATCGTCCAGACACTGATCCTCGATCCTTTGCAGACCGAGATTTCCAACCGCCTCGTGAGGGCAGGCGTACCGCCGCAGACCGTCGCTGAGATCACCGAGTGCACGAAGTCGTCGCTGCCCGCGGCAGTGCGACGTGCAACGGAAGATCCGCAATGGGCGGTGGTGGTCGCGCTCGACGTCTGGCTGGCGAGGAAGACGCCGGAACAGATTGTGCAGGAGGCCGCGCCCTCCTGCAAACCCGCGATGGATTCGGCACGATCCTATTTCGGCAAGGGAGCCGTATGATGTTCAGGGTGATCGACGAGCCGATACCTGTCCGTGCGCCCGGACGCAGCCTCGATCGTTCGCTCAAGATTGCGATCGGAAGCTTCATCGTCAGCGCTTCGGTGTTCGCGATCAAGTACATCGCGTATGTGATAACCGGAAGCGTCGCGCTGTATTCGGATGCGATCGAAAGCATCATCAACATCACGACCGCGGCGGCCGTCATCATTGCAGTCAAGATCGCGGCCAATCCGCCTGACGCCGAGCATCCCTACGGTCATCATAAGGCCGAGTATCTGTCCGCCGTCGTCGTCGGTGTCATGATCGTCGCGGCCGCGATCGCCATCATGAAGGAGGCGTATGGAGGCTTCGTATCGCCCAAACCGATCGAGTCGGCTGGCCCCGGTCTGACCGTCAGCATAATAGCAACCGCGTTCAATCTGAGCTGGAGCCTGTTCCTGATCCGTCAGGGACGGATCCACAAGTCGGTGTCACTGGTCGCGGACGGGAAGCACCTGATGGCGGACGTGGCGACGTCCGTCGGCGTCCTTGTCGGCGTTGTCCTCGTCGTCGTCACGGGCATCATCGAACTCGATGCCGTGATCGCAGCACTGGTCGCCCTCCACGTTCTGTGGAGCGGCTGGGGCGTGATTCGCGAAAGCACCAGCGGGCTGCTCGACGAATCCGCGCCCGCCGAGGATGTCGCGGATATCAAGGCGGCGATCGCCCGCAATGCGGACGGTGCGATCGAGGCTCGCGGCCTGCGGACGCGCCACGCCGGCAAGGCACTGTTTGTCGAATTTCAGCTCGTCGTACCGGCTGAAATGAGCACCGGACGCGCGCACGAAATCTGCGATCGAATCGAAGCGGGAATCAAGGACCGGTTCGAAGGAGCGATGACGACGATTCACGTGGAGCCGGAGGAGCGGGCCACGCACGACAACGCGGCCGTCCAATCAGAGTGAAGTCGCAGCAGCCGAATCCAGGGCATCAGGATTGACGTGCGCATGAATCCCGGCCTGCTTCATCCAGGCCATTGGTTCCTTGCAACACCTGACGGATGGATCGGGCAGTCATCCTCTCCCCACTCAGATATATGTAGACCCCCCGGGCTTGCCGCAAGCCCGGGGTCATCCCGTAGAACGCGCGCCCAATCGATCGAACCGAGGGGATGCGAAATGCGGGAACATGATGTGGTGATTGCCGGCGGAGGGCCGACCGGGCTGATGCTGGCGGGCGAATTGATGTTGGCCGGGATCGATGTCGCGATCGTCGAGCGGCGGGCGAGCCCGGATCTCACCGGCTCGCGGGCGGGCGGCCTGCATGCGCGGACCATGGAGGTGCTCGATCAGCGCGGCATCGGCGATCGATTCGTCGCGGCGGGAACGCGCCATCCGGCGGTGCTGTTCCACTCGCATCTGGTTCCGCTTGATATCACCGACTTTCCGACCCGGCGCAATTTCACGCTCGGGCTGTTCCAGACCCGTATCGAGCGCATTCTCGGCGAATGGGTCGGCGAGCTCGGCGTGCCGATCTATCGCGCGTGCGACGTCACCGGCTTCACGCAGGACGAGGCCGGCGTCGATGTCGCGTTGTCGGATGGAGAGAGCATCCGGGCACAGTATCTCGTCGGCTGCGACGGCGGCCGGAGCATCGTCCGCAAGGCCGCCGGCATCGAATTCGCCGGATGGGATCCGACCAGAAGCTGGCTGATCGCCGAGGCCGAGATGTCCAGCGAACCGCAATGGGGCTTTCGCCAGGACGACACCGGCACCTATGCGATCGGCAAGGTGGAAGGCACCACGCGCGTGCGTGTGGTGCTGACCGAGCGGCAGCTCGGCACCGAGAGAGAGCCGACCCTGCGCGACGTCAGCGAGACGCTGGCCGCCGCGTATGGCACCGATTTCGGCATCCATGATCCGGTCTGGATCTCGCGCTTCACCGACATGACCCGGCAGGCGGCGACCTATCGCAGGCAGCGCGTGCTGCTGGCCGGGGATGCCGCCCATGTGCATCCCCCGATGGGCGGACAGGGCCTCAATATCGGCGTACAGGACGCGGTGAATCTGGGCTGGAAGCTCGCCCAGGTGGTCAAGCAGATATCACCGGACAGCCTGCTCGACAGCTATCAGGCCGAACGACATCCGGTGGCGGCCCGCGTGCTGCGCAACACCATGGCGCACGTCGCGCTCAGCCGCACCGACGCGCGCAGCAAGGCGCTGAACGAGGTCGTCTCCGATCTATTGCGCATGGACGAGCCGCGCCGCCGATTTGTCGCGATGATGTCGGGCCTCGACCTGCACTACGATCTCGGCGATGGCCATCCGTTGCTCGGACGCCGGATGCCGGATCTCGACCTCGTTACCGCGAACGGTCCCGTACAGCTCTTCACGCTGCTGCACTGGGCGCAACCCGTGCTGCTCAATTTCGCAGCGCCGAGCCGCGTCGATATCGCCGGCTGGACTGATCGCGTGCAGTCGGTCGATGCCGGCTACGCCGGCCCGTGGGAGCTTCCCGCGATCGGAACGGTGCCGGCACCGGCCGCCGTGCTGGTCCGGCCCGACGGCTATGTGGCGTGGGTCGGCGAGCAGGCGCAGACGGGGCTCACCGAGGCACTGACCAGATGGTTCGGCGCGCCGCTTGGTTGATAGAGTTCTTCGTCACGGCCGGGCTTGTCCCTGCCATCCACGTCTTCCTGGATCACCCAAGACAAAGACGTGGATGCCCGGCACAAGGCCGGGCATGACGGATTGCACAAGAGTACCTGATTTCTTCGCCCGCGCCCTACCCCGCCGGCTGGAACGAATCCGCGCGCGCCATCGCCCAGGCTTCGCGGAAGCGCGGATCCTGCGTGCCTTCGAGCAACTCGCCCGGGCGCAGCGCCGGGTAGAGTTGGGCGAAGGAGCGGACGTCGGTGGTCGAGGTCCGCTGCGAGAAGTGGATCGGGCGCAGATCCTGGGTATGCTCGAGGCCGGCGGCCGCGAGCAGCTCGGTCAGTGCGTGCAGGGTCGAGTGGTGATAATTGTACACCCGCTCGCTCTTGTCCGGCACGTAGAGCGCGCGGTTGCGCACCGGATCTTGCGAGGTCACGCCGGTCGGGCAACGATCGGTGTGGCAACTCAGGGACTGGATGCAGCCGAGCGCGAACATGAAGCCGCGCGCCGAATTGCACCAGTCGGCCCCGATCGCCATCGCGCGCGCCATGTCGAAGGCGGTCGCGATCTTGCCGGAGGCGCCGATCTTGATCCGGTCGCGCGCGCCGATACCGACCAGCGCGTTGTGGACGAAATTGACGCCCTCGCGCATCGGCATGCCCAAATGGTCCATGAACTCCAACGGCGCCGCGCCAGTGCCGCCTTCGTTGCCGTCGACCACGATGAAATCGGGATACAGCCCGCTCTCCTTCATCGCCTTGCAGATCGCCAGGAATTCCCAGGGATGGCCGATGCACATCTTGAAGCCGGCCGGCTTGCCGCCGGACAGCTTCCGCATGTTGGCGACGAATTCCATCATCTGGATCGGTGTCGAGAACGCCTTGTGATAGGCCGGCGAGATGCAGTCCTCGCCGAGCGGCACGCCGCGGATCTTGGAGATCTCCTCGGAGACCTTGGCGGCCGGCAGCACGCCGCCATGGCCGGGCTTGGCGCCCTGGCTGATCTTGAGCTCGACCATCTTGATCTGGTCGTCGCTCGAGACCCGCGCGAACTCGTCCGGATTGAAGGTGCCGTCGCGGTTGCGACAACCGAAATAGCCGGAGCCGATCTCCCAGATGATGTCGCCGCCCATCTCGCGGTGATACGGACTGACGCCGCCCTCGCCGGTGTCATGGGCGAAGCCGCCCTTCTTGGCACCGGCGTTCAGCGCCCGCACCGCGTTCGGGCTCAACGCGCCAAAACTCATCGCCGAGATGTTGAAGACCGAAGCCGAATACGGCCTGGTGCAATCGGGGCCGCCGATGGTGATGCGGAATTTCTCGTCGGCTTTCGGCTTCGGCGCCACCGAGTGGTGCATCCACTCATAGCCCTCGCGGTAGACGTCCTCCTGGGTGCCGAACGGCCGCTTGTCGAGCACCATCTTGGCGCGCTGATAGACCACCGCGCGGGTGTCGCGCGAGAACGGCATGCCGTCCTTCTCGCTCTCGAAGAAATACTGCCGCATCTCGGGGCGGATTTCCTCGAGCAGGAAGCGGACATGCGCCGAGATCGGGTAGTTGCGCAGCACCGCGTGGCTCTTCTGCGTGAGGTCGCGGATACCGAGCAATGTCAGCGCGCCGAAGATGACGAGCGGGATCAGGACGATCTTGAAGACCTTGTGATCGAAAATCCCGACCAGCAGCAGCAGCGCGGTGACGACGGCGCAGATCGTCAGCACGATGAAGCGCGGCGAGAACGGAAGCAGCATCGTGTCCATAGAACCCCTCAGCCGGTCTGCCTGGATACCCTGTCGGTCGCGAGCCTAATCCAACTCGCGGAACCAGCGCTACACGGTAATACGGCCGGTCGGTCACAGATGTGACAACCGCCCGGATGGGCGGGTGCGAGCGCCATGATCGTTCAACTTAATCCCACCTATTGCAGTGCAACGAAGTCGGCCGCGCACTCGCTGGTGCTCCCTCGCCCCGCTCTTGCGGGGAGAGGTTAGGAGCCCCCCGACCTCAATGGTCGTGCGGCTGCAATTCGTGCGGGATGTGGCCCGGCTTCAGGCCGTCGCTCGCGAGCCATTCGTTGGTGGTATCGCGCGCGCGTGCGATATGGTCCGCGGTCCGGGTGAAATCGTAGGGCGAGCCGACCAGCGGACAGAGCGGCGGCACCACGAAATACTCGACGTCGGGGCCGATATTCTCGAGCTCGTTGACGAGTTGCCGCGCGATCAGCAGCGTCAGCGCATGCAGCGCGTTGGCAAGCGCACCGACCGGCGGCGCCTGATTGGCGCAGGCGTGTCCAGTCGGCAGCACGATCAGGCGTTTCGCCCCATGCTTCACGGCGACGCGGACCGGTGTGTTGCTGGAGATCGCCCCATCGGCCAGGAAACGATCGCGGTAGTGCACCGGCGTGAACGCCCCGGGGATCGCGGTCGAGGCCACGATCGCTTCCGCCGCCGAGCCTTCCGACAGCACCACGCTGTCGCCGCTGATGATGTCGGTGGTGACGATGTGGATCGGCATCCGGGCGTCCTCGAGATTGCGGAACGGGATGTAGTCGTCGATCAGACGGCGGATGCCTTCATGCGAGATCAGGAAGTCGCGCCGCCACAGGAAGCTCACCAGCGTCCGCCAGGTCACCGGAAACACATCCTGCCGGGTCAAATGGCGCCAGATGTCGGCCAACCGAGCGACGCCCGAGACGGTGGGATCACCGGCATAGAATGCGCCGTTCAGGGCGCCGACGCTGGAGCCGACCACCATGTCGGCAACGACGCCGTGTGCGGCCAGCGCCTGCAGCATGCCGACCTGCACCGCGCCAAAGCTGCCGCCGCCGGCGAATACAAACGCAGTCTTCGGCGCATCCGGATTGGTGATGGACAAGCTGCGGCTCCTCGGGTCGCCGCGTTCGGGAAACGGCTGCGCGGCGTTGGGAGGGTTATAGCAAAGGAAAAACGGTGCACGCCACCTGCACAGCCGTCGTCCTGGCGAAGGCCAGGACCCATAACCACAAATGCTAAAGGCTGGAGCCCGATGGGGCCCCAGCCTTCGCAAAACAGAGAGTGGTGGTAATGGGTCCCGGCCTGCGCCGGGACGACACCGATTAACGCTCGACGAACGCCTTCTCGATCACGAAGTGACCGGGCGTGTTGCCGCTGCCTTCCTTGAAGCCACGGGTCTCGAACAGCTGCTTCAACTCTTCCAGCATCGCGGGGCTGCCGCACATCATGATGCGGTCGGTCTCGATGTCGAGCGGCCCTTGATGCAGGTCGGTGAAGAGCTGGTTGGATGTGATCAGGTCGGTGATGCGGCCGCGGTTGCGGAACGGCTCGCGCGTCACGGTCGGATAGTAGGACAGCTTCTCGGACAGCAGCGGCCCGAACAGTTCGTCGTCGCGCAGCTTGGCGACCAGCTCCTCGCCATAGGCGAGCTCGGAGACCTGGCGACAGCCATGCACCAGGAGGATCTGGTCGTAGCGATCATAGACCTCGGGGTCCTTGATCAGGCTCGCGAACGGCGCAAGGCCGGTGCCGGTCGACAGCAGCATCAGCCGCTTGCCGGGAATCAGGTTGTCGGTGATCAGCGTACCGGTCGCCTTGCGGCCGACCAGGATGGTGTCGCCCTCGCGGATCTTCTGGAGCTTGGAGGTGAGCGGGCCGTCCTGCACCTTGATCGAGAAGAACTCGAGCTCTTCCTCGTGATTGGCGCTCGCCATCGAATAGGCGCGCAGCAGCGGCCGGCCATCGACCTCGAGGCCGATCATGGCGAACTGGCCATTCTGGAAGCGGAAACCGGAATCGCGGGTGGCTCGGAAGCTGAAAAGCGTATCGGTCCAGTGCTGAACGGAAAGAACCTTCTCTCGATAGAACGCGCTCATGTGTTTTCGTTTTCTCGATTGACCAGATTTAGAATGGTTTGATTTAGACTGCCCGCGACGACGCAAAAGTGGCCGAAATCATTGAAGATCTCGCGTGTCCATTGCGCCTATGGGAGAGATAGTCAAGATCAACTGGCGTGCAATTGCGATCTCAGAATGGCAGTCGTTCGATTTCGCGCGGAGGTTCAACCACGCGACATCGTTAACACGCGGCGACGCGCGTAATATACTTGCCGAGATCAGCGCCGATCTGGCAATTAATTGCTGCGAAGTCAGCAACAAAGGGAAAATGATCTCGTGGTTCTGATCAGCCAGCGAATCTTCCTGGAAACCATCAAAAAATATTGCCTCGCGCACGATATCGCGATCGAGATCAGGTCCGGCGGATGGCTGCTCATCATGACCAGGGGCAACGAGCGACGGCTCGCGATCGGTTACGACATCGGGCTGAACAGCGCGGTCGCGCATCAGGTTGCCAACGACAAATCGGCCTGCGCTGACGTGCTGGCGTCGGCGCGCGTCCCCGCCCTTCCGCACACGCTGGTTCTCGGCGCAAAGCTCAGCAAGCACATCCCGGGATCGGACTCGCTGGACGCGATACAACTTCTGCTGGACAGGCATCCGCTCGGGCTCGTCGTCAAACCCAATGCGGGGACATCAGGCGAGCTGGTGTTTCGGGTGACGACCCGGGCGCAACTTGAGACGGCGGTGGCGCGCATCCTCGCCGCGCATCCGAGCCTTGCGATCTCGCCCTATGTCGAGATCGAGGACGAGGTGCGCGTCGTGCTGCTCGATGGGCGCGCGCTGATTGTCTACGGCAAGACCCGCCCGTCGGTGGTCGGCGACGGCGTCCATTCATTGCGCGCGCTGGCGCGGGCGGCGACGACCGAAGATCAATTCAAGATCATCACCACGGAACACGACGTCGCCGCGCTCGACGCCATTCCGCCGCTTGGTGAGCGGCGGCTGTTGAACTGGCGGCACAACCTCGATGCCGGCGCGGAGCCGGTGCTTCTTGCAGATGGCGCGGCACGCGAGGCCTGCGTCGCACTGGCCATCAGGGCTGCACAAGCCGTCGGCATTCGCTTCGCTTCCATCGACGTGGTGCGCGCCGACGGTGCGTGGAAAATCCTCGAAGTGAACGCCGGCGTGAAGATGGAAGCGCTGGCCCGCCGCCATCCGGAATTGGTCGAGGCGGCCTATGGCTCCGCCCTCGACCGCCTGTTCGGCTGAACAACGCAACCGAGGTGCGACCGTCGTCAGGCGGTCCGCGCCAATTCCCGGACGGCAGCCTTGTCCTCCCTTGGCGCTTCGTCGCCACTGTGAGTCAGTTCGCGGAAGGTCTCGATCCTGGCTGGCGCGCCGAGCAGATAGCCCTGCATCTCGTCGCAGAACTCGTCACGCAGGAAACGCAGCTCCTCATCCGACTCGACGCCTTCGGCAAGCACCGGCAGGCCGAGCCCGCGACCGATGCCGAGCACGGCGCGCACGATCGTGGCAGCCTGTTCGTTGGTATCGACCGATTTGATGAACGAGCCGTCGATCTTGATCTTGTCGAACGGGAATGCGCGCAGGTTCGACAGCGACGAATAGCCGGTGCCGAAATCGTCCATGGCGATGCGAACGCCGAATCCCTTGATCCGCCGCAGCGTCGCCAGCGCGCGATTGAAATCGCGGACCAGCGCCGTCTCGGTGATTTCGATTTCGAGCCGGCGCGGCGACAGCCCGGTCTCCAGCAATACCTTGTGCACGTCCTGCACGAAATTGGCGTTGTAGAGCTGGGCACCCGAGACGTTGACGGCCACCGTCAGCGGTTGCGTCCAGTTCACCGCCTCCTGGCACGCCTTTCTCAGCACCCAATCGCCGATCTCCAGGATTGAGCCGGACTCCTCGGCGATCGGAATGAAGACCGCGGGCGAGATCACGCCGCGCGTCGGGTGCTTCCAGCGCAACAGCGCCTCGAAGCCGGTCACGACCCCGGTGCGAATGTCCTTCTGCGGCTGGTAGACCAACCACAACTCGTCACGCGAGATCGCATGCCGCAGATCGTGCTCGATCATGCGTCGCTCGCGGACGTCGGAGCCCATCTTCGCCTCGAAAAAGCGGTAGGTGGAGCGGCCCTCGGTCTTGGCGCGATAGAGCGCGGTGTCGGCATGCACCAGCAGGGTCTCGCGCTCGGAGCCGTCATCCGGGCAGATCGCGATGCCGACGCTGCTGGAAATACTTTCGACCTCGGGCATGATGTCCTTGCGGCGCAACGCATCGAGGATCGATTCGGCCAGATGGCTGACCGCCGAGGGGCTGGCAAGCTGCGGCACCAGGATGGCGAACTCGTCGCCGCCCAACCGGGCCATCATATGCCGCTCGCCGAGCACTGCGGTGACGCGCGAGGCGACGGCCTGCAGAACCTTGTCGCCCGCGGCATGACCGAACAGGTCGTTGACCTCCTTGAAGCGGTCGAGGTCGAGACAGAGCACCGCCAGCTTGTCGCCCTTGGCCAGCGCGTTGCCGACCTCCTGATCCATCCGCGTGTTGAAATGGCTGCGGTTTGGCAGCGACGTCAGCGCGTCATGGTGCGCCAGATAGCGAATGTGCCGCTCGGCCTCGCGGCGCGCGCGCAGATCGCGAACCGCGATGACCTGATGCGGCCGGCCGGCAAAATCCAGCGATCGCCGGATCAGTTCGACCGGGATCATCGAACCGTCGGCGTGATGCAAATTGGTCTCGATCGGCTTGTGCGGATCGGCCGCGATCCTGGCGAGCGCGATCTGGTCCGGAAAGCAGGCTGCGAGGCGGCCGCCGACGAGTTGATCTGACGAGGAGCCGGCGAGATGCACGAAGCTGTCATTGACGGTCACGATGATGTCGCCGTCGCAGACCAGCAGCCCCTCGACCGCGCCGTTGGCGAGACCGCGCATGCGGTCGGCTTCGATCTCCATCCGGCGGCGTTCGCGCAGGTCGAGCGCGCTGCCGGTCAACGCAAGCAGGATGATGACGAAGCTCGCGACGCCCACGGCGCCGGCAAGCCATTCGGCCGGCAGCGCCGAACGCGGCACCACGATCGTCGGGTCGGGGATGATCGATACCGCGCCCATCGCCGTGAAGTGATGGCTACAGATCGCCAGCGTCAGCAGCAGCGCACCCAACACCTTCCACTTCAGGGACCTGTCATGGAGACCCGCGGGCAGCGCCGCCGCGCCGATCACCGTGCCGATCACGATCGAGGCCACAACGAGCGCGGGGTCCCAAAGGATCACTCCGGCGACCTCAAACGCGGCCATGCCGGTGTAATGCATCGCGGCGATGCCGCCGGCGACGATCGCCCCGCCCAGTGCCGGCCCGAAGCGCCAGCCCGGACGCATCGCAACCGCCAGTCCCACACCGGTCAGCACGATGGCCGCAACCAGCGACAGGAAGGTCAGCTTGATATTGTAGCCGCTCGGAAGTCCCGGTGCGAAGGCGAGCATCGCGATGAAATGCGTCGCCCAGATGCCGAAGCCGGTGGACACCGCCGACACCACGATCCAGACACCGCGCATCTGACCGACCGAACTCCGTGCGTGGCGCAGCAGGTTGATGGCGGCATAGGAGGCAAGGCTACAGACGACGGCGGCCAGCCCAACGAGCCACAAATCATGCTCGGTCGCGATGCAATTATAGACCTTGAACATCTGATCAGTACCGTAATTGATGGATCCATAAGAGGCCGTTATGGGTCCACCGTAGGCAGCAGCGTATTACGAGTGGTAAACCCCCGTAAAAGACCGGTACTGATGCTCGACATGGTAAACAATCGGTCCGGTCGGGGGCGGAGCGACAGCTTGCACCTGTCCATCCCGGGCAGCATCCAGCCCTTGGTAACCAGCGGTCAACCAAGCGGCCCCAGCACGACAATCGTCCCGGCCGCGGCCGGGGCAATCGCTTATGGCCACGAACAGTTTTGCGCGGCCGTTTCCACGTTCGTCATGGCCGGGCTTGTCCCGGCCATCCACGTCTTTCTCACGCGGTAATCAAGACGTGGATGCCCGGCACAAGGCCGGGCATGACGGAGTTTGTGGGGAGATCGAGCCCATGTTCGATTGCCCTGCGGCCAAGGCCGGGACGATCTCGAACGTATCACGCCAAGCTCAATTGCTCTCGTCGAGCACCTTGAAGGCCTCTTCGAGTTGCGGAGACAGCGCGACGTTGAGCTTCTCGCCGGTCGGCAGGCGGGCGACGAACCATTTGTCGTAGAGCGGGATGATGTCGCGGTTCGAAGCGAGCTTGCGGAATGCGCGCTCCACCACTTCCTTCATCTGCGGCTCACCCTTGCGGTACATGATGCCGTAGGGATCGTAGGACAGGTAGTCGCCGGTAACGCGGAATTTGTCCTGCGACTTGTGCCGCGCAATCAGGCCGTAGAGCAGGATGTCGTCGGTCGCGAACGCATCGGCCTTGCCGTCCACCAGCATCTGGTAGGACTGCTCGTGGTCGCCCGATGTGACGATGTTGAGCCCGAGCGATTGCTTGGCATCAACATTGTGCATCGCCTGCTCGTTGGTGGTGCCTTTGGTCACCACCACGGTCTTGCCCTTGAGATCGCTGACCTGGTTGACGCTAGAAGCCTTCGGCACCATCAGCTTGGTGCCGGCCACGAACATCAGTGGCGAGAACGCGACCTGCTTGCCGCGCTCCGCATTCGCCGTGGTCGACCCGCATTCGAGATCGATCTTCTTGTCGACGACCGCCGGAATGCGATCGTCCGAGGTGACCTTGACGTAGTCGATCTTGAGGTTGGCGTCGTCGACCTCTGCCCCGATCTCGTCCACGATCGCGTCGCACAGCTCGAGGCTGTAGCCGATCGGCCGATTAGAATGGTCGAGGAACGAGAACGGCGGCGAACTCTCGCGATAGCCGAGCCGCACGCTGTGCGTGGCCTTGATGTTGGCGAGCGTGGGGCTGAGCCCCTCGCCGCCGGCCGTCTGTGCGAGGGCCGGTGCTGCCAGCAGACATGCTGCCAGCACCAGCCCTTCAGCCAGGATCGGCCTCCAGCGGGCAGGATGCATGCGTCCCTCCCGTCAATGTGCCGGCACAGCGTCACCGGCGACGGCATCGGACGGCACGGCGTCGTCGGGCCCGAGCTCATGCTCGGCCTTCAGCTCGCCCTCCCACTTCGCGACCACCGCGGTCGCCAGCGAGTTGCCGATCACGTTGGTGGCGCTGCGGCCCATGTCGAGGAAGGTGTCGATGCCCATGATCATCAACAGCCCGGCCTCGGGGATGTTGAACTGCGACAGCGTCGAGGCGATCACCACCAGCGACGCGCGCGGCACGCCGGCGACGCCCTTCGAGGTGATCATCAGGGTCGCCAGCATCGCGAACTGGGTGCCGAGCGACATCTCGATGTGATAGCTCTGCGCGATGAAGATGCTCGCGAAGGTGCAGTACATCATCGTGCCGTCGAGGTTGAAGGAATAGCCGAGCGGCAGCACGAAGGCCGAGATCCGCGAGGAGGCGCCGAACTTGTTCAGCCCCTCCAGCGTCTTCGGGTAGGCCGCCTCCGACGAGGCGGTCGAGAACGCGATCATCAGCGGCTCGCGGATCAGCCGCAGCAGATGGCTGTAGCGTGGCCCGATCACGATGAAGCCGACCATCACCAGGATGCCCCACAGGAGCAGCAGCGACAGGTAGAAGCCGCCCATGAACACGATCAGCTTCCAGAGCACGCCGAGGCCGTTCTTCGAGACCGTCGCCATGATCGCGGCCCACACCGCGATCGGCGCGAACAGCATCACGTAGCCGGTGACCTTGAGCATGATGTGCGCGAGGTCGTCGATCAGGCTCATGATCGGCTTCGACCGCTCGGGCATGGCGCCGAGCGCGACCGCGAAGAACACCGCGAACACCACGATTTGCAGGATCTCGTTCTGCGCCATCGCGTCGGCGATCGAGGTCGGGATCAGATGGGTCAGGAATTTCTCGACCGAGAACGCCGACACCGGCAGGCCGGTGGATTGGGCCTTGTCGGGCAGCGTGCCGGGGAAGTTGGCGCCGGGTTGCAGCAGATTGACCATCACGAGGCCGAGCAGCAGCGAGATGAAGGAGGCGGAGACGAACCAGCCCATGGTCTTGGCGAAGATGCGCCCGAGCTTGGCGCCGCTTCCCATATGCGCGATGCCGCCGACGAGGGTTGCGAACACCAGGGGCGCGATGATCATCTTGATCAGGCGCAGGAACAGCATGGCGATCAGGTTGACGTCTGCTGCGATTTCGGCACGGCTGTCAGGAAAATAGTTGAAGACAATCGTCCCCATCGCGATGCCAAGGACCATCGCAATCAGGATGTACTGCGTAAACCTGTTCGACATTCTCTTACCCCCGTAAGTTCCCGGCGAAGGGCAAGTGTGGCAGATTTACGCACCTATGCAACACGCTTCGCGCCGAGCGGGACTTTGCCGAAATGTTCCCGTTGTGGAATGCCAGCGCGCGGACTAGCGTTCATGCAGCGCACAATCTGTGCAATGCGCTGCGCAACGCGCAGCCAATTGCATGCGAAACGACCAACGCGAGGGGGAGACATCGCCAATGAACGACACCGTCAATCGCCAGATCCTGCTTGTTGAAAAACCGACCGGCAAGCTTGGCCCCGAGCACTTTCGGCTGACCAAGGGCACCGTCCCCGTGCCGAAGGACGGCGAGGCGCTGGTGCGCACGCGCTACATCTCGCTCGATGCCGCCAACCGCGCCTGGATGCATGGCGCCACCTACCGTGCCGCGGTGGAAGCCAACACGGTGATGGCCGGCGGCAGCATTGCCGAGGTGGTGTCGTCGAATGACCCCGGCCTGAAGCCGGGCGATGTCGTATTCGGCGACACCGGCTGGCAGGATTACGCCGCGGTGCCCGCCAAGCACCTGTCGAAGATGCCGAAGCTCGAGCCGATGACGCATCTGCTCAGCGTCTACGGCATTGCCGGCCTGACCGCCTATTTCGGCCTGCTCCATGTCGGCAAGCCCAAGGAGGGTGAGACCGTGGTGGTGTCGGCCGCGGCCGGCTCGGTCGGCTCGATCGTCGGCCAGATCGCCAAGCTCAAGGGCTGCCGCGTGGTCGGCATCGCCGGCGGCAAGGACAAATGTCACTGGCTGACATCGGAGCTCGGCTTCGACGCCGCGGTCGACTACAAGGACGGCGCCACCTACAAGGCGCTGCGCGCGGCGGCGCCCAAGGGCATCGACGTCTATTTCGACAATGTCGGCGGCGACATCCTGGAAGCCTGCCTGTCGCAGATGAACAACCGCGGCCGCATCGCCTGCTGCGGCGCGATCTCACAGTATGACGGCGTGCCGTCGGCGCATGGCCCGCGCGGCGTGCCCGGCCTGATCGTGGTGAAGCGGCTGATCATGCAGGGCTTCATCGTGATGGACTACATGGACCAGCGCGACACGGCGCTCGCCGACCTGCAATCCTGGGTCTCCTCCGGCAAGCTCAAGGTGCAGGAGGACGTCATCGACGGCATCGAGAACACGCCGCAGGCGCTGATCGGGCTGCTCGCCGGCGAGAACCGCGGCAAGCGCATGGTGAAGGTGTAAAGCCGAGAAGCAGGTGCGTAGGGTGGGTTAGCGAAGCGTAACCCACCTTTTCCTTCGCATTGGCATGGCGGGTTACGCCGTCGGCTAACCCGCCCTACGCAGCTGGGTGACGGGGATGGATTGAGGACGCGGGGCTAGTGCACCGTGCCCGAGGCCTGCGGCGCGGCTTGCGGCCCGGCCGTCTTGCCCTTCTTCACCTTGCGCCAGTTCTCGAAATTCTGCACCACGACGAAGAATGCCGGCACGAACAGCACCGCGAGGCAGGTCGAGGCGATCATGCCGGAGAACACGGTGATGCCGATCGACTTGCGGGCGTTGGCGCCGGCGCCGGTCGCGATCACCAGCGGCAGCACGCCGAGGATGAAGGCGAACGACGTCATCAGGATCGGCCGGAACCTGGCGCGCGCGGCGTCGATCGCCGATTCCAGCACCGGCTTGCCGTCGCGGATATGATGCTCGAGCGCGACCTCGACGATCAGGATCGCGTTCTTGGCCGACAGCGCGATCAGGAGAATGGTGCCGATCTGGGTATAGAGATTGTTCTCGATCCGGAGCGCCGTCAGCACCAGCATCGGCCCGAGCAACGACAGCGGCACCGCCAGGATCACCGAGATCGGCGCATACCAGCTCTCATATTGCCCGGCGAGCACGAGGTAGACCAACAGCAGCGCCAACGCGAACACGAAGTAGATCTGACCGCCGACCGCCTTCTCCTGGTACGACATCGCCGTCCACTCATAGCCGGTCCCCGGCGGCAGCGTCTTGGCGGCGATCTCCTCCATCAGCGTCATCGACTGACCCGAGCTGTAGCCCTGCGACGGCAGGCCGATGATGGTGGCCGACGGATAGAGATTGTAGAGGCTGATCAGCGACGGCCCGACCGACGGCGTGATGTTCGCCACGGTGCCGAGCGGGATCATGTCGCCGTTGCTGTTGCGCACCATCATGTTCTGGATGTCGCGCAGCGTCAGTCGATATTGCGCGTCAGCCTGGGTGTAGACCTGGAAGGTGCGGCCGAACTTGGTGAACTGGTTGACGTAGCTCGCGCCCAGATAGGACGACAGCGTCGAGAAGATCTGGTCGGTGGTGACATGCAGCGTCTGGGTCTTGATGCGGTCGACCTCGACGTCGAACTGCGGCACCATCGAGCGGAACGACGACTGCACCCGTTGCAGCGAGCTTTGCGTCTGGGCGTTGCTGACCACCGCGCCGGTGACCGCCTGTAGCTTGCCGTAGTCGGCATTGCCGTCACGCAGCTGCACCTGCATGGCAAAGCCGGCGGCATTGCCGATGCCCTGGATCGGCGGCGGCGGGATCACCAGGATGCGCGCCTCCGGGATCACCGCGAGCCGGTCGTTGAGGCCGTAGACCAGCGAGCGCAGATCCTCGCCCGGGCCGCGCGAGCCCCAGTCCTTCAGGATCACATAGGCGACGCCGGCATTGGCCAGGCTCGACGAATTGTCGAGCGCCGAGATGCCGGCGATGCTGACCACCTGCTCGACCCCCGGCGTCTTGCGGGCGATCTCGGTGACCCGGTCGAGCACCCGCTGGGTGCGATCGATCGCAGCGCCGTCGGGCAGCTGCACGGCGGCCAGGAGGTAGCCCTGGTCCTCGATCGGGATGAAGCCGGTCGGCACCCGTGACAGCCCGTAGCCGGCAATTCCGATCAGGACCAATGCGACGAGCACCGAGGTCTTGGCGTGGCCGGCAATGCCGCCGATGATCCGGGTGTAGCCCCGCTCCACCCGGTCATAGACCGCGTTGAAGCCGCGGTAGAAGAAATTGCGCTGCGCCGGTGGCACCGGCGGGCGCAGCCACAGCGCGCACTGCGTCGGCTTCAGGGTTGCGGCATTGACCGCGCTGAGCAGCGCAGTGGCCGCGATCACCAGCGCGAATTGCGCGTACATGCGGCCGGTCAGCCCGGGCAGGAACGCGGCCGGCAGGAACACCGAGATCAGCACCAGGGTGATGCCGACGATCGGCGCGAACAGTTCGTCCATCGCCTTGATCGCGGCGTCATGGCCGGACATGCCGCGCTCGATATTATGCGCGGCGCCTTCGACCACGACGATGGCGTCGTCGACCACGATGCCGATCGCCAGCACGATCGCGAACAGCGTCGACAGGTTGATGGTGAAGCCGAGCGCGGCCATGGCCGCGAACGCGCCGATGATGGTGACCGGCACGGTGGTCGCCGGCACCAGCATCGCCCGCCAGTCCTGCAGGAACACCAGGATCACCACCAGCACCAGCAGGCCGGCCTCGATCAGGGTCCGGTAGACCTCGTCGATCGAGGCCTGGACGAATTTGGTGGTGTCGAACGGCGTGTCGTACTGGATGTCCTGCGGGAATTGCCTGGCGAGCTCCGCCACCTTCTTCTGCACTTCCTTCTCGACCTGGAGCGCATTGGCGCCCGGCGACAGGAACACACCGATGCCGGTGGCCGGCTTCTGGTTCAGCGAGAACACCTGGCTGTAGGTCTGCGCACCGAGTTCGACCGAGCCGAGGTCGCGGACCCGGATGACGTCGCCGACATTGCCGGTCTTGACGATGATGTTCTCAAACTGGCTCGCGTCATCGAGCCGGCCGTTGACGTTCAGCGTATACTGGAAAGCCTGCCCCTGCGGCGCCGGCGGCGCGCCGACCTGCCCGGCGGTGACCTGCTGGCTCTGCTGCTGGATCGCCTGGATGACATCCTGCGGCATCAATCCGCGCGCTTGCAGCTTGTTCGGATCGAGCCAGACCCGCATCGAGTATTGCCCGGCGCCGAACACCGTGACGTTGCCGACGCCCGGCAGGCGGGACAGCTCGTCGCGGATGTTGATGGTGGCGTAGTTCGACAGGAACAGGCTGTCATAGGTCTTGTTCGGCGAGGTCAGCGTCACGAACAGCAGGATCGAGGTCGATCGCTTCTGCACCGTGACGCCCTGGTTCTGCACCGCGGTCGGCAATTGCGACAGCGCCGAGGAGACGCGGTTCTGCACCAGCACCTGCGCGAAATTGAGGTCGGTGCCGATCTTGAAGGTCACCGTCAGGGTGTAGGTGCCGTCGGCGCCGCTGTAGGACTGCATATAGAGCATGTCCTCGACGCCGTTGACCTGCTGCTCGATCGGCAGTGCCACGGTGTCGATCACAGTCTTCGCCGACGCGCCGGGGTAGCGCGTCGTCACCTGCACCGTCGGCGGCACCACGTCGGGATATTGTGCGACCGCGAGATTGAACAGCGCCACCCCGCCGATCAGGATCATCAGGATCGCGATGACGTTCGACAGGACCGGCCGCTCGATGAAGAATTTCGAGATCATGGCGCGCCCCTCACTTGGCCGCGGCCGGCGTCGCGTCGCCCTTTTGAATCTGCGGATCGACCTTCTGTCCGGGGATCGCGCGCAGCAGACCGGCGGTCACGACGCGGTCATCGGCCTTCAGCCCGCTCTCGATGACGCGCAGGCCGTCATCGAGCGGGCCGGTCGTCACCTTGCGCTGCTCGACCACATTGTCGGCATTGACGACCAGGACGTAACGGCCGGCCTGATCGCTGCCGATCGCGACGTCAGGCACCAGCAGCGCGTTGTCCTGCTTGTCGAACGGCACGCGAACCCGGACATAGAATCCGGGCAGCAGCACGCGCTCTGGATTCGGCACCAGGCCGCGAACGGCGAGCGTTCCGGTCGACTGGTTGATGGTCGGCGAGATGTAGTCGAGCTTGCCTTTGTGCGGATAACCGGTCTCGGTCTGTAGGCCGACCTCGATCGGCAGCTGCCTGATGTCGCTGACGGAGATGCCGCGCCGGCGCGCTTCGTCGCGCACCCGCTGCACATCCTGTTCATTGACGTTGAAATTCACATAGATCGGGTCGAGCTGCACGATGGTGGCAAGCTGGGTCGGCGATGCCACGCCGACCAGTTCGCCGACCGAGACCAGATGGTTGCTGACGATGCCGTCGAACGGCGCTGCCACATTGGTGTAGCCGTAATTCACCGCGGCGATCTTGGTGTTGACCTGGGCCTGTTGCAGATTGGCCTGGGCGTTGTCCCGCGTCGATGTCGACGTGTCCAGCGTCGCCTGCGACACCGCCTGGCGCTGCACCAGGTCCTGCTGCCGCTTGAAGTCGGCCTCAGCCTGTTTCAGCGTCGCCTGCGCACCGACCTCGGCGGCCTGCGCCTGCTCCAGCTTCAGCTTGTAGGTCTCCGGCTCGATCGTGAACAGGGTGGTCCCCTGCTTCACGGCGGAGCCGTCCTGATAGTTGATCGCCTGCAAGAAGCCCTGCACGCGCGCGACGAGATCGACGGTCTTGATCGGCGCGGTGTTTCCGGTTGCGTCCAGATAGCGTGTGATGGCGCGCTGCACTGGCGGCGCAACCTCGACCTTGGGCGGCGGTGGCGCCACAAAACTGTTTTGCTCGCAGGCACTTAAACCGACGAAGGCGGACATGACGAACGCCGCACGCGCAAGCGGTGCACTTCGCAGCCGCACAAAATTGATCCGCATGAAATGTGCCGATGCGCGCGCATGCTTCATTTCCGGGCCTCAATGCAAATGACTTAAATCAAACACGCCGAGTGAAATCAGCTTTGCCCTCCATAGCAACAATCCGCTTGCAGCGGAACTCGAAAGCGAAAATGATACCGCTCGCGAAGGTTGCTACAGCAAGAATTTTCAGAACGCAGTTCAGTTGAGCCGGCGGCTTCCGGCGCGACAAGAGGATTTATTCAGATGATCAATGCGTTGACACGTGCAACGAAGCATTCCGCATGGCTTGCGCTTGCGGCTTTCATCAGTACCGCGCCGGCGATGTCGCAGGCGCCGAGCCAGGCGCAGCGCGACGCCATCAAGTCGCAATGCCGCAACGACTACATCGCACACTGCTCCAGCGTCCCGCCGGGCGGCGAAGCGTCGCTGCAATGCTTGCAGAAGAACATGGCAAGCCTCGGTCCCGGCTGCGCCAGCGCGGTCAAGGCCGTGGAAGCACCGGCCGCCGCGCCCGCGGCAGCCAAGACCGACGCGGCGCCCGCAACCACCGCGGCCAAGCCCGCGGAGACGGCGGCGCCGAAAGCTGCCGCCGCAGGAAAGCCAAGCAGCGCGCAGATCTCGGCAATCCGCAGTGCGTGCCGCTCCGACTATCCCAAGGTTTGCGCCGGTGTGCCGACCGGCGGCGCGCCCGCATTGCAGTGCCTGGAGAAGAACAAGGCAAAGCTCTCACCGGCCTGCGAGAAGGCGGTGGCGGCTGCCGGCGGCGGTGGCACCGCGCCGGCCGCGGACGCCGCGGCGGCACCAGCGGCCGCGCCAGCATCTCCCAGGGCGAGGCCGAGCACAGCCAGGGCGCC
>NZ_DDOP01000006.1:0-7339 GCF_002341725.1 Bradyrhizobium sp. UBA2491 | reverse complement strand
GGCGGCACCAGCGGCCGCGCCGGCTGCGGCACCGGCTGTGATCGTACTACGGCCGTTGCGACCGCGCGAAGAGCTGTTCGTGCTGCGCTCGGCCTGTGGCGGCGACGTCCGCTCGATCTGCGGCGGCGTGCAACCGGGCGGCGGGCGGATCGTGCAATGCCTGGCAACCAATGCCGGCTCGCTGTCGCCGGCATGCCGCGAGGTGCTGGCGCCGTTCGCGGCGCGCTGATCCCGCTTTTTTCACGCGACTGACCGGAAGAGGGAGCGATCGATGCTGCGTATTGTCCTGACCGCCGCGCTGCTTTGCGGCTCAACCGCCGTCCTTGCCCAGGAGCTGACCACGGCGCAACGCGACGCCTGCATGGGCGACTACCAGAAGTTCTGCAAGAGCGTGACGCCCGGCGGCGGACGGATCATCGCCTGTCTCGCCAAGGAGAGCGACAAGCTGACGCCCGCCTGCAAGAAGGTGCTGGTGGAAGCGGAAAAGAAATAGCCGCCCGACGGTGAGACGACATGTGTCCGGCGATTGGCCGGGCACGGAGCCGCAGCACCTTGTTGTCACCCACAGGCCAACAATACTTCACTCCGGGAGAGGGAATCATGACGCGTTCAATTTTGCTGATCGCCGCGGCCCTGCTGTGCTTTGTCGCGACCATGACCTTTGAGTCCTCCGACGCCAATGCGGTGGTTTGCGCCCGCGGCGTCTATCGCGCCGGCTGCGCCGGCTATCGCGGGGCAGTCGTGGTCCGCAGGCCGCCCGTCGCCGGCTGCCGCTGGATTTGGGTCGACGGAGTGAAGGTCCGCCGCTGCTACTGAGCGCTTCGCCGCCACGCAGCGGCGTCGGTGCGCGCATTTTCCCTCTGGCGTTCCCGCCAGAGGGCGATTAGTCTGGACCCAAATTGTAAGTACACTGTCAATCTGGGAGGCAGACGTTGCGTATCGCCGTGATCGGCGGAGGCCCCGGTGGGCTCTATTTCGCCTATCTCTGGAAGAAGCGTCACCCCGACGCCGAGATCGATCTGTTCGAGCAGAACGCGGCCGGCGCCACCTGGGGCTTCGGCGTGGTGTTTTCCGAGCAGGCGCTGGACTTCCTGCGCGCCGATGACCCCGAGACGGTCGACGCCATCACCCCGAAGATGGAGAGCTGGAAGAACATCACCCTCAACCTGCGCGGCGAGAGCGTCGAGATCGACGGCGTCGGATTCTCCTCGATCGGGCGACTGGCGCTGCTGACGATCTTGCAGGAGCGCGTGCGCAGCACAGGCATCACGCCGCGCTTCGACACCGCGGTGCAATCGGTCGACGAACTCAAGGGGTACGACCTGATCGTCGCCGCCGACGGGCTGAACTCGATGGTCCGCCGCGGCAATGAGGCCGCGTTCGGGGCCTCGGTCGCGCATTCCTCCAACAAATTCGCCTGGTATGGCACCACGAAGCCCTTTGCGACGCTGTCGCAGACCTTCGTCGCGACCGAGCGCGGCAGCTTCAACGCCCATCATTATCGCTATGCGAAGGACATGAGCACCTTCCTGGTCGAGTGCGACGCGGCAACCTGGGAAGCCTATGGCTTCGCCGACAAGAGCATCGAGGCGTCGCAGGCGATCTGCGAAAAGGTGTTCGCCGCGACACTGGACGGCCACCGGCTGATCTCGAACAAATCGGTGTGGCGCAACTTCCCGTGGATCTGGAACGAGCGCTGGTCGCACGGCAACATCGTGCTGATCGGCGATGCGCTGCATTCGGCGCATTTCTCGATCGGTTCGGGCACGCGGCTGGCGATCGAGGACGCGATCGCGCTGACCAAGGCGCTGGAGAGCGAAAGCGGCATTGCCGCGGCGCTCGCCCGCTACGAGGCCGAACGCAAGCCGGTCGTGAAGAAGCTCGTCACCGCGGCGCGGACCAGCGCCGACTGGTACGAGCATTTCCCCGCGCATATGAAGCTCGATCTGATGGATTTCGCCTACAGCTACATCACCCGCTCCGGCCGGATCGACGACGCGCGGCTGCGCGCGATGTCGCCCACCTTCATGGCCCGGTACGAAGCCGCAAAGGGACAATCATGACGGGGATCGCCGACCAGGTTCCGCTGGATAGTCCCGGTGCGCGCGAGATCGGCTTCACGATCCCCGAGCGCTACAATGCGAGCCGCATCCTGTTCGACAATCTCGGCAACGGCAACGCCGGGCGTCTGGCGCTGACCGGCCCTGCCGGCACGCGGACCTATCGCGAGTTGTGCGCCGATGCGGCGCGCTGGGGCCACGCCTTCCGGTCGCTCGGGCTGCAACGCGGCGACCGCGTGCTGCTGTTCCTCGACGACACGCCGGCCTACCCGGCGGCGTTCTTCGGCGCGGTGCGCGCCGGCTTCGTGCCGCTCCTGATCAACACGCTCACGACACCGGAGCTGTTGCAGTTCTACCTGTCCGACGCCGGTGCAAAGGTTGCCGTCACCGATGCCGAGTTCTGCTCGCGCTTCAACGCGGAGGCCTGCAAGGACACGCCGCTGCGTACGCTGATCGTGGTCAACGGCACCGCCGACGATCACGCGGTTGCCGAAGCCCGCAACGCCGGTGATTGGCTGCAAGGTTTTCCCGGCGACCTCGACGAAGCCGACACCCACCGCAACGAGATGGCGTTCTGGATGTATTCGTCGGGCTCGACCGGCCGGCCCAAGGGCATCGTGCATTTGCAGCACGACATGGCCTATAGCGAGCAGGCGTTTGCCCGCAGCGTGCTGAAGCTTCAGCCCGGCGACATCTGCCTCTCGGTGCCGAAGATCTTCTTCGCCTATGGCTTCGGCAATTCGATCACGTTTCCGTTCTCGGTCGGCGCCGCGACGCTGCTGCTGCCGGGCCAGCCGAAGCCGGCCGCGATCTTCGCGGCGATCGGACAATACCGACCGACGGTGTTCTTCGGCCTGCCGACGCTCTACATCTCGCTGACCAAGGCCGAGGGCGCCGACGCGGCGGATTTCTCCTCGCTGCGCATGGCGGTGTCAGCCGCGGAGGTGCTGTCGGCCGAGGTCTTCAACGGCTGGAAGCAACTCACCGGCCTCGAGATCATCGAAGGGCTCGGTTCGACCGAGGTGCTGCACGTCTATCTCAGCAACCGCGCGGAGCAGAAGAAGCTCGGCGCGGCGGGTCTGCGCGTGCCCGGCTACGAGATCATGCTGCGCGACAGCGACGGCCGCGAGGTCGGCGACAATGAGGAGGGCATCCTGTGGGTGCGCGGCGATTCCGCCACGCCGCTGTACTGGAACCGGCCGGACAAGACCGCCGAGACGGTGCGTGAGGACGGCTGGATCTACACCGGCGACCGCTTCATCCGCGACAGCGACGGCTTCCACTTCTTCCGCGGCCGCGCCGACGACCTGATCAAGATCTCCGGCCAGTGGGTCTACCCGCTGGAGGTCGAGCTCTGCCTCGCCGATCACCCCGATGTCCGCGAATGCGCCGTCTACGCTGCCGAATTGCCCGACCGCCGCATGACGCTCAGGGCCGTGGTGGTGATGAACAAAGGCGGCTTCGACAGCAACGAGGCGACGCGGCGGCTACAGGACTACGTGAAGACGAAACTGCTGCCGTACAAATATCCGCGCGAGGTGAAGTTCATCGACGAGCTGCCGAAGACCGGCACCGGCAAGATCGACCGCCAGGCCGTGATGCGGATGTGAGGCGGCCTTTCGAGTAAGCGCGGCTTCCACAAATTCGGTGTCGTCCCGGCGAAGGCCGGGACGACGACTGAATTTGCCGAGACTAACTGCCCAGCCCCGTCCCGCCATACAGCCACGCGATATCGTCGCACCATTCGTTCTGCGACTTCGCGCTCATGATCGCGTTGCGGATGCGGGCGTGGTCGCCCGCGGGGTGATAGACGTGCTCGCCGATCGCGCGGGACATCAGCTGCACCTGCGCGGTGCGCGGGAAGCGTTGCGCGCGATAGGCGTCGAGCGCCGCCGACTGATCATCATGATTGGCCAGCATGTGCGACAGGCAGACCGCGTCCTCCATCGCCTGGCAGGCGCCCTGCGCGAAATATTGCAGCATCGGATGCGCGGCATCGCCCAGCAACGCGACGCGGCCGTCGATCCAGCGCTCGGTGGGATCGCGGTCGCACAGCACCCAGAGCTTCCAGTTGGTGCCGTGGCGGATGATGCTTTGCGCCCGCTCATGGACGTGGGCAAAGCCCCTCATCACCTCGTCCTCGGAGACCGGCTTGCCGGCGACCGGCTCCGGCGCATCATTGTGATAGGTGACGACGAGGTTGAACACCTTCCAGCCCGACAGCGGGTAATGCACGATGTGGCATTTCGGGCCGGCCCACAGCGTCGCCGCGTTCCAGCGCAGATCCTCCGGCATCTGCTCGGTGGGGATCACCGAGCGATAGGTGGTGTGGCCGGAGACGCGCGGCGGACCATCCGCCGTGACCTGCTTGCGGATGTTCGACCATAGCCCGTCGGCACCGATCAGCAGGCGTCCAATGATCCGCTCGCCATTGGCGAGCTTTGCGGTCACGGCCGAGCCATCCTGCTCATAGCCTGTCACCTCGCTGGAGACGCGCAGTTCGATCAGTTCGTGATTTTGGCAAGCGCGCAGGAACACGCCGTGCAGGTCGCCGCGATGCACCACCGCATAGGGATTGCCGAACCGCGCCCGAAAGCTATCGCCGAGGTCGATATGGGTGATCTCGTCCGCTGTCAGCGCATCCATCAATCGGAGCTGATCGATATAGACCGCCATGTTGCGCGCGGCCTCGCCGACGCCGAGATAGTCGAAGGCGTGGAACGCGTTCGGCCCAAGCTGGATGCCGGCCCCGATCTCACCGAGCGCTGCGGCCTTTTCCAGCAGGATCGAGCGGATGCCCTTCTGCGCGAGCCCGAGCGCCACCGCGAGGCCGCCAATGCCGCCGCCTGCGATCAGGACCGGCTTGCTCTCCGCCATCAGCCCGATCTCCCGAGATGTTCGAGCGCGTCTTCGGCACGCAGCGGCACCCGCGACGCCTCGTTGTTGAGGTCGACAAGTTGGGTCAAGAGCGAGAGCAGCGTCTTGCGGTCGGCCGGCTTCAGCGGCTCCAGCATCCGCGCCTGCGCCTTGTCGACCGAAGGCATGATGTCGTTGAGCACGCCAGCTCCGGCCTTGGTGAGGTAAAGCAGCTTGACGCGCTTGTCTTCGGCTGCCGGCTTGCGCACGATGAACGCCTTGGCCTCCAGCCGCTCGATCACATTGCCGAGCGTGGAGCGGTCGAACGCGATCACCGCGGAGAGCCTAGTCGCGTCGATGCCGGGATGGGTCGAGATCGTGACCAGCGCGGCATATTGCACCGGCGTCAGGTCGAACGCGCTGCATTCCTCGATGAACAGCGCGACCGCGATCTGCTGCATCCGCCGGAACAGATAACCGGGCGCGGTGTAGACCGCATCCATGGTGACGGGCGTCGGCTTGCTACTCGGCATCGGGCTGCTTGTCCGGGGCGGCGTCGGCGAACGCCTTGACCTGCTTCGCCACCGCCTCGGCCTTGATCAGGCGTGGATAGGCCGACACATCGACACCGAACCGCCGCGCATTGGCGAGCTGCGGCACCAGGCAGAGATCCGCGAGCGTGGGCGTATCGCCGAAGCAGAACGTCCCCGCCTCGTCGGCGATCAGGGTCTCGCAGGCCGCAAGTCCCTCGCGATTGGCCCAGGCCGCCCATTCGGTCACCTGCTCCTCGGGCAGGCCGAGTTTGCGCAACCGCGCCAGCACCTTCAGGTTCTGCACCGGGTGGGTGTCGCAGGCGATCGCTTGGGCGAAGGCGCGCACCTTGGCGCGGCGCAGCGGATCCTGCGGCAGCAGCGGCGGATTGGGATTGGTCTCGTCGAGCCATTCGATGATCGCGAGCGACTGGGTCAGGATCGCACCGGCGTCACTCTCCAGCGTCGGCACCAGCCCCTGCGGATTGATCGCGAGATAGGCCGGGGCGCACTGCTCGCCCTTGCGCAGATGATGCGGCAGGTGCTCCGGCGTCAGCCCCTTCAGATTGAGGGCGATCCGGACCCGGTAGGATGCGCTGCTGCGGAAATAGCCATGCAGCTTCATCGGAACCTCCCTCGCGTTTTCGTCATTGGGTGTTCGTTGACGCTAGCCATATTGTCAGTATACTGTCAATTAAATTGAACCGACAAGAATGATGGGAGGCTTGCCATGGAAGCCGTGCAGAAGACCCCGGAGCGCGAGGCGTTCTACAAGAAGATCGACGGCGAGAATCTATCAGCGCTCTGGAACGTGCTCGGCGACCTGGTGACGCCGGAGCCGCGCAGCGCCTGCCGCCCGCATCTGTGGAAGTTCGACCAGATCCGCGACTACATGAACGAAGCCGGCAAGCTGATCACGGCCAAGGAAGCCGAGCGCCGCGTGCTGGTGCTGGAGAATCCCGGCCTGCGCGGGCAATCCAGGATCACGACCTCGCTGTTCGCCGGAGTACAAATGGTGGTGCCGGGCGACGTCGCGCCCGCCCATCGCCACACCCAGTCGGCGCTGCGTTTCGTGCTCGAAGGCAAAGGCGCCTATACCGCAGTCGATGGCGAGCGCACCGCGATGGCGCCGGGCGATTTCGTCATCACGCCGTCGATGACCTGGCATGACCATTCCAACGAAACCTCAGAGCCGATGTTCTGGCTCGACGGGCTCGACATCCCGATGGTGCAGTTCTTCGACTGCTCGTTCGCGGAAGGCGCCAAGGAGGACCAGCAGGCGATCTCCAAGCCGGCCGGCGACAGCTTCGCGCGCTACGGCCGCAACCTGCTGCCGATCGACCAGAAGCGATCGTCGAAGACCTCGCCGATCTTCAACTATCCCTATGAGCACACCCGCGAGACGCTGGAGCAGGCCAGGGCCCGCGACGAGTGGGATGCCTGCCACGGCCTGAAGCTGAAATTCTCCAACCCCGAGACCGGCGATTTCGCGATGCCGACCATCGGCACCTTCATCCAGCTGCTGCCGAAGGGTTTCAAGACCGCGCGCTATCGTTCCACTGATGCGACCGTGTTCGCCGCGATCGAGGGCAAGGGCCGCACAAGGGTCGGCGACCAGACCTTCGAATGGGGACCGCGCGATCTGTTCGTGGTGCCGAGCTGGCACTGGGTCACCCACGAGGCCGACGCGGACTCGGTGCTGTTCTCGTTCTCGGATCGCCCGGTGCAGCAGAAGCTGGACCTGTTCCGCGAGGATCGGGGCAACGCTTAAGCCAGCAACGTGTAGTCGTCGTCCCGGCGAAAGCCGGGACCTATACGCCGCGGCCTCAGGAAGGGGCACGCGGCAAGTCATTCATCTTACAAACGCCAGCGGTGGTTATGGGTCCCCTGAGT
>NZ_DDOP01000007.1:0-20963 GCF_002341725.1 Bradyrhizobium sp. UBA2491 | reverse complement strand
TATTGCAGGCCGAATGACAGCTTCCCCGGCCATTGCCGGTTGTGATCGCATATGACCCGACCGCGTCGGCGCCCAGATTGGCGGCCTCCTGGCTCAGGAATTTCGTGTCTCCCGCGAGCACGATATAGGGCTCGCCGTGACCGGCGGCGTTGGCGTCCGATCTGAACTTGCTCAGTTGCGTGCGCAGGCCCTGCACGCCGCCCCAGCTTCGCTGCACATCCGCAGCCTTGATGAAGCCCAGGAAATAGAGCGGCCGATCGCCCTCCACCCTCAGATAGTTCTTGTCCGCCATCAGGCCGATATGCTCGTGAGGAAGCGCGGACAGCTTGGCCGCCGATCCCCAGCGGCCGAGCTCGGTGAACATGCAGTATTTCAGTTCGGCTGCCTTGGGCCGGGTTCGGAACGCGTACAGGGCTTTCGACATCGGGTGGTTTGCCCCGTAGCCGGCGAATGCCCAGTAATCCAGTCCGGCAAAGATGGCCTGGTCGATCTCCTTGTCCATCTCGGTCTCGATCGAGCTCGAAAAATCAAGCGCGTTCGGATCGCGGTTGATTTGGGCGCCGAAGAACGGAGCGCGCCAGCGATATTTTTGCGGACCGAGCGATTGCTTCATGGCTTCGGTCGGCTGCGAGCCGGGCGAATACCAGGCGTCCCAGCGAATGGCTCCGACGAGAGGTCTCGGGGGCGCCGCTGCGGCAGCGCGAGCGGAACCCGGAAAGCCGAACGAGCGGGGCACGAGGCTTGCGGATAGCGACGTCAAAAACACCCGTCGCGTCAGCGCGAACGGCTTGCGGGTTGCTTCGTTCCCATTGTGCATTGGCGATCTCCGATCGTTCCCGGCCTGTGGCGCGGTTTCGTGCAGATGACATCGAGCCCGCTACTCTATTGTATTGATTTCCCTCGAAATAACCTTACAACAGTTAAGTGTGAGCGCTGTGTGTTATAGCCTTATTCCTGCAGGATAAGTGCGCTATAGGGAAGTCGTGGCGCGAGCCAATGTTAATTCGTCGATCTCCGGGGAGCGGCTCAGGTTGGACATGGAAATTCCAGCATTGTCTAGTTTCAGCTCAGGCGTGAATCTCGATGCGCTTCCAGCAAGTGAGATCGAGACGAGGCTTAGAGATTTCTTTTCGGGGCGGATCGCAAATCCGAAACCCGACGATCTGATCCAATCGGTCAACCAGTTGGAGCAGCAATTCGGCGATTACAAGGAATTCCAGTTCGCGAAGGCGGCGATGCTCGTGCAGGCATGTGATTTCGCCGGAGCGCGTGGAATCCTTCTCGACCTCGTCAAGCAACTGCCGTCGGACTCGCGGGTCTTGCATCGGCTGGCGATCGCGGATCTCAACATGGGGGCGGCCCATGAAGCGCAGGACGTCTATCTTTCGGCGCTCGCTGCCGCCCCGAAGAGTGAAAATCTGCGGCGAGAATTCGCTGGTCTGCTGCGCGTGATGGAGGCGAAGAAGCTCTACGCCGGCGTCGATCGGAAAAAGCACGGGCTGGCCGCCGTCTGCGCCATCAAGAACGAGGGCGAGGATCTGCTGGAGTGGCTGCACTTCCACAGGCTGGTCGGCATCGACCATTTCTATCTCTACGACAACGGCAGCACCGACAGCACGCGTGCCGTGATCGAGTCGTTCCCGTGGCCCGAGATGATCACCTACCATTTCGTGGACGGGGAATTCGGTCAGATGCGCGCCTTCTCGCATGCGATCGACAGCTATCGCAATTGCGCGGAATGGTGCGCCTTCATCGACGCCGACGAATATCTGTTTCCGACCAAGGCCGGCAATATCAAGGACGTTCTGGCGGAGGTCGGGCCGGCGCCGGCCGTGGCGGTGCATTGGTTGAACTTCGGCTCGAACGGTCACGACGCCAGGCCGGTCGGCCTGTGCATCGAATCCTTCACGCGTCGGGCCCCCGATGACTTTCCGGATCATTTCATCATGAAGTCGATCGTGCGGCCTGACACCATCGTGTCCTACCTGCATCCGCATCAGTCGCTCGTCCTGGGCTGCTACGTCCAGGAGGACGGCACGCCAGTCTTCCCGATCGGCGGGCGCTGTACCGCTCCGAAGCGCGACAAGCTCGTGATCAATCACTACTATACGAAGTCACGGCAGCAATTGCTGAAGAAGCGCGAGCGCGGCCGGCCGCTCGCCGATGGCGATCCTGAGAAGATCCGCGCGATGGAGTTCTTCACGTTGCGGGATCGCAACGATATCGAAGACGCTACCATTCAAAGGTTTGTTCCGGAGCTGAAGAAGCTGGTCCAGGGCTGAACCGGGCGGCAGCGATGGCCTCGCCGATGGAGGGCGTGCCGGTGCACGCCCGATCCAGTTCAGTTGAAAAGCGCTTGTTGTCGCAACGGCCTGCGACCGGCCGGCGGTTACAGCGGCTCCAGCCGGTACTTCGCAAGCAGCCGTTGCGCGGCGTCGAGGTCGATCTCCACCGGTCTTTGAAACACCGACATATTGTTGGCGCGCGCGATTTCCCGGGCGACGGTGCGCACCGAATGGTAGTGGGGACGGTTCTCGAAGTCGTGAATTGCGATGAAAGCGCCGGGTGAGCCGTGCAACAGGCACTGCACGAAGCAGGCCACGCGAAACCGGCCGTCGACGAAGTACAGGTCGGCGGTCCTGCTCTCCGGACGCTGCCAGACACCCTCGTGATAGTTGGGCCAGGAGCTCTCTTTCTCCTTCTCGATCGGATAGCCCCACTCGCGCAGCTTGCCGATATCCACATGCAGCAGCTGCGGCTTGGTGTTTGCCTCGCGCGTGGCATCGCCCACATTGGCGAGCCACTCCGAGGAGGAATCGATCGAAATCACCCACTCTTTCCTGGTCTGGCAGGCCAGCCAGGTGCTTCCTCCCGAGCCGAATTCCAGATAGCGCTTCGAGAGATCCACGAAACTCTTGAACAGTGTCAGTTCCTGACCGTCCATTGCGATCTTCATGGCGGGACCCCGTGGTTTCTCGATTTGCTGTCTGGCGGCTGGCTGCCAATCCACCGCGGGAAGGCGGTCGCGGCTCGTCAAGCCGAGATGAGATCCGGTTCGATCGTCATCGTGCTGCTCGGTTCCCTGTTGGCTGTCCACGCCGGTGATGTTGAGGAGATCGGCCGGCTACTGGTTCAATCCGACACGCTCCACCTTGTAGCCTCGCTCCAGGATCGCGCGCCACCAGGGTTGCTCGTCGACATACCAGCGGACGGTCTTGGCGATGCCGGTCTCGAAATTTTCCTCGGCGCGCCAACCGAGCTCGGTTTCGAGCTTGGTGGCGTCGATGGCGTAGCGGCGGTCGTGGCCGGGACGGTCGGCAACGAAGTTGATCAGCTCGCGACGCGGGCCGGACGAACTGGGGGCGATCCCGTCGAGCAGGTCGCAGATGCTTTCCACGACGTGGAGATTGGTGCGCTCGTTGCGGCCGCCGACATTGTAGGTCTCGCCGACCTCGCCGCGCTCCAGCACCAAGGTCAGCGCCTTGGCATGATCCTCGACGAACAACCAGTCGCGGACGTTCTGGCCGTCGCCATAGACCGGCAGCGGCGCGCCGGCGAGCCCCTTGATGATCATGTGCGGGATCAACTTTTCCGGGAAGTGATAGGGGCCGTAATTGTTGGAGCAGTTGGTCACCAGCGTCGGCAGCCCGTAGGTCTCGTGCCAGGCGCGCACCAGATGGTCCGACGATGCCTTGCTGGCGGAATAGGGAGAGTTCGGCGCATAGGCCGTGGTCTCGCTGAACAGCCCCTCATCGCCGAGCGTGCCGAACACCTCGTCGGTCGAGATGTGCAGGAAGCGGAACTGGTCGCGCTTCTCCGGCGACAGCGTGCGCCAGTGGCGCAGCGCCTCCTGCAGGATCGTGAAGGTGCCGACGATATTGGTCTGGATGAATTCGCCGGGACCGTCGATCGACCGGTCGACATGGCTTTCCGCCGCAAGGTTCATCACCGCATCGGGCTGATATTTCTCGAACAGCCGGCGCAGGGTCTGTCCCTCGCAGATGCAGGCCTTCTCGAACGAGTAGTTCAGGCTTTCGGTGGCGCGGGGCAGCGAGGCGAGGTTTGCCGCATAGGTCAGCTTGTCGATGTTGACGACGCGGGCATGGGTGTCACGCAGAAGATGGCGGACCACGGCGGAGCCGATGAAGCCGGCGCCGCCGGTGACGAAGATCGTCGATCCCTTAAACCGCATGTTTGAGCACCTCTGCGTTGCGGGGCTGGCCGTGGAACGAGCGGTAGACCGACAGCAGATACTCGCCGTAGCTGCTCTTGGCGGTCTTCTGCGCCACCCTGGCGAAGGCTTCGAGCGAGATGTAGCCCTGGCGCAATGCGATCTCCTCCGGGCAGGCGATGCGCAGGCCTTGGCGCTGCTCCAGGATCTGGACGAAATGGCTGGCCTCGACCAGCGAGGAATGCGTGCCGGTGTCGAGCCAGGCGAAGCCGCGGCCGAGCACCTCGACAAACAGGTCGCCACGCTCGAGATAGACCTTGTTCACGTCGGTGATCTCGATCTCGCCACGCGGCGACGGCTTGATGCCGGCCGCGATGTCGACCACGTCGTTGTCGTAGAAATACAGTCCGGTGACGGCGACGTTGGATTTCGGCCGCTTCGGCTTCTCCTCGATCGACAGCGCCCGGCCGGTCCCGTCGAGCTCGATCACGCCGTACTGCTCCGGCGCGTTGACGACGTAGCCGAATACGGTGGCGCCCTTCTTGCGGACCGACGCCGCCGACAGCATGCTCGGCAGGCCGTGGCCGTAGAAAATGTTATCTCCTAACACAAGAGCGACGGAATCATCGCCGATGAACTCGCGCCCGACGATGAAGGCGTCGGCAAGACCCCGCGGGGTCTCCTGCGTGGCATAGGCGAAGCGGACGCCGATCTCGCTGCCATCGCCGAGCAGGCGCTGGAATAGCAGCTTGTCCTGCGGCGTGGAAATGATCAAAATGTCTCGAATTCCGCCCAGCATCAGCGTCGACAGCGGATAGTAGATCATCGGCTTGTCGAAGACAGGCAGCAACTGTTTGGAGACGACGGTGGTCACTGGATAGAGGCGCGAGCCGGTGCCACCGGCAAGGATAATGCCTTTCATGGTCCCTCACATTTTGACTGTCAAAACATAACATATGGCGTGCGCTGCACAAGTTTGTTATGAGAAGAAATTAACATTTCTGGCTGCTCAGATCGGAACCAGTGTTAAATGAATGTCATCAAGACCGCGCTACCCGAAGTCCTGATCGTCGAGCCGAAGCTGTTCGGCGACCAACGCGGCTTCTTCCTGGAGACCTACCAGTTCCCCCGTTACGTCGAGCACGGCATCGCGCGCCCGTTCGTGCAGGACAACATGTCCCGCTCGGCCTATGGCGTGCTGCGCGGACTGCATCTGCAAAACCCGTTCACCCAGGGCAAGCTCGTCACCGTGCTGCGCGGCAAGGTGCTGGACGTCGCCGTCGATGTGCGCGTCGGCAGCCCGAATTTCGGCCGGCATGTCGCGGTGGAGCTGAGCGAGGACAATCGCCGGCAGTTGTGGGTGCCGCGCGGCTTCGCCCACGGCTTCGTGGTGCTCTCCGAGACCGCCGACTTCTTCTACAAATGCGATGATTTCTACAGCCCCAAGGACGAGCTCTCGATCCGCTGGAACGACCCCGCGATCGGGATCGCGTGGGGTGTCGACAAGCCACAGTTGTCGGCCAAGGATGCGGATGCGCCGCTGTTGGCCGACGCCAGCAATCTTCCGACCTATGGACAAATCTGATGCGGATCTTGTTGACGGGAACGCGTGGCCAGGTCGGCAGTGCGCTCAAGCCGCTGCTCGAAGGTCACGCCACGATCATCGCACCGCCCACCGCGGAGTTCGATCTCGCGAAGCCGGAGCGGTTGATGGCGCAACTCGACGGTCTGAAGCCCGATCTGATCATCAACCCGGCGGCGTATACGGCCGTCGACCGTGCCGAGGACGAGCGCGAGCTGGCGTTCCTGGTCAACGCCAGGGGGCCGGAAGCGATCGCCAAATGGGCCGCTACGAACGGCGTGCCGCTGGTGCATTTCTCCACCGACTACGTTTTCAACGGTTCAGGCGACCGGGCCTGGCGCGAGGATAGCCCGACCGGGCCGCTGTCGGCCTATGGCGCCAGCAAGCTCGCCGGCGATATCGCGATCCAGGCGGCGGGCGGCGCGCATCTGATCGCGCGCACCTCGTGGGTCTATGCCGCCACGGGCAGCAATTTCCTGCGCACCATCGCGCGGCTCGCCGGCGAGCGGAAGGAGTTGCGGATCGTGGCCGATCAGACCGGTGCGCCGACCACGGCGCGCGCGATCGCCGGTGCGGTCGCCGGCATCGTGTTGCCGAACCTCACCACGCTGTACGATCAGCTCAAGCGCAGGGGCGGTGTCGTCAATCTGGTTTGTGCCGGCGAAACCAGCTGGCACGGCTTTGCCAGCGCCATCGTCGACGGCCTGAGGTCGCGCGGCGCCACGCTGGCGGTCGAGACCATCGTTCCGATCGCGACCGCCGATTTCCCGACCAAGGCCGTGCGTCCAGGTAATTCGCGGCTCGATCTGTCGCGGCTGAAGGCGCAGTTCGGCGTGACGATGCCGACCTGGCAGGACGAGCTGGCGCGCGAGCTGGATGCGTTCGTGCAACTCGGTACGCCCGCCCACGCCTGAGATCGTCATCGCGCGTCGGCTGAAGCGGAGTCGGCTGAAGCAGACGCGTCAAAAAGTCGAGCCCCGTTCCGATTCATTCGAAACGGGGCTCCAGGATTGAACCGGGGCGCGACGGCGTGGCCGCTCAGCGCGGCCGGCCGATGCTGTCGTAGGTGAAGCCGTGCGTGGCCATCTCGTCAGGACGGTAGATGTTGCGCAGGTCGACGACGACCGGATGCTTCATCTCCTGCTTGATGCGCTTGAGATCGAGCGCGCGGAACTGGCGCCACTCGGTCACGATGACGAGCGCATCCGCCTGTCGCGCGCACTCATAGGCGTCGTTGCAGTACTCGATTTCCGGCAATTCCTTGCGGGCCTGCTCCATGCCGACCGGATCGTAGGCGCGAACCTTGGCACCGAAGTCGATCAGGCCGTTGATCAGCGGGATCGAGGGCGCCTCGCGCATGTCGTCGGTGTCGGGCTTGAAGGTCAGCCCGAGCACACCGATGGTCTTGCCGCGCAGCTCGCCGCCGAGCACGTTGGCGACCTTGCGCGCCATCGCGCGCTTGCGGTTGTCGTTGGCGGTCAGCGTGGCTTCGACGATCTTCAGCTGGACGTCGTGGTCGAGCGCGGTCTTGAACAATGCGCGGGTGTCCTTCGGGAAGCAGGAACCGCCATAGCCCGCGCCGGCATGCAGGAACTTGGTGCCGATCCGGTTGTCGAGCCCGATGCCGCGCGCGACCTCCTGCACATTCGCTCCGACCTTCTCGGAGAGATCGGCGATCTCGTTGATGAAGGTGATCTTGGTGGCAAGGAATGCATTTGCGGCGTATTTGATCAATTCCGCCGTGCGCCGCGCGGTATAGAGGATCGGCGCCTGGTTCAGGTAGAGCGGGCGATAGACTTCGCCCATCACCCGCTTGGCCCGGTCGTCCTCGGTGCCGACGACGATCCGGTCGGGATGGCGGAAATCCTGGATCGCCGCACCCTCGCGCAGGAATTCGGGGTTCGAAGCAACGGCGAAATCGGCATTGGGATTGGTCTCGCGGATCAGCCGTTCGACCTCGTCGCCGGTGCCCACCGGCACGGTCGACTTCGTCACCACCACGGTGAACTTCCTGAGCGCCGCGCCGATCTCGCGGGCGGCGGCGTAGACATAGCTCAGGTCGGCATGGCCGTCGCCGCGCCGTGACGGCGTTCCGACCGCGATGAACACGGCATCGGCATCGCCCACGGCTCCCGTCAGCTCCGTCGTGAAGGTCAGCCGACCGGCGGCAGTGTTGGTCTCGACGAGCTTATCGAGGTCGGTTTCGTAGATCGGGATCTTGCCGCGCTTCAGGGCTTCGATCTTGCCGGCGTCCTTGTCGACGCAAACGACCTGGTGGCCGAAGTCGGCAAAACACGCTCCGGAGACGAGACCTACATATCCCGTTCCAACCATTGCAATCTTCATGAATCCGCTCGTCGATCAGTGTGGAGAGGAGGGGTTAGCACTAGCACAATTGGCGCCGATAACGCCAAGTCTTATAACGCATGGATTGTGTGGGAGCTCGGCGGCTTTTTGTGCAAACGGTGAATGGCTCGGTGCAGTTGAATGCTCGCTAGTCACCTAGGGCGCGCCATGGACACATTCTCAACTTGAAATCGACCGACAATCGGCCCGCCGTTTGAGGGGTGGACATGAGCACGAAGACGATTGGCAAGCAGAGGCCCTCAGGAGCTGAATACGCGTCGTTGCAAACGCAATTCACCAGATGTGATCGCACGACGTTTTCCGGATTTGTGTATGACCGCGCCGATCTCGGCCGGCGCTATACCGTCGAACTGCTGATCGACGGCGAGCCATACATGTCATCAATTTGTGACGAGTTCGTAACAGAGCTCGCCGCCGCCGGGATCGGCGACGGCCGCTTTGGCTTTACGTTCAGCTTGCCAGATCAGGTCAGCGCGAGCGCCGGGATCGTGGAAGCGCGATTGGCGAATCTCGGCAGTCCCGTCGGCGTACCGATTCGCTGTGACGTCGCGCCGGAAGGGCGATGGCTCCGGATCTGCGAGATCGAATGGGCTGGAGGTTTGCGGTTCGAGGGCTGGGTTGCGCAGGACGTCGACGAGGACGTCGAGATCCTGATCGCGCAGCGGCCGCTGATGACGGTGAAGCCGACCGGCTGGACCAACGTCGCGCGGGGAGGCGAGGTCGGCGTCGGGCGCCGGATCGATTTCAATCTGCCGGAGCATCTTGCCGATGGTCGCGTGCGCGGGCTGACCGCGCGGACCATCTCGGGCCGCAGCCTGGTGTCCGAGCCGATCGCATTCGTCGCGTTCGATCGTGGATTGGAGCAGGCCATCGCCGAGCTCGGACGCTGGGATAGCGAGCGCTTGCGCGGACAGCTGTTCGATCGGCTGGTGCCGGCCTCGGTGCCGCTGCACGCCTATCGCGGCTGGAAGGAGCGCTTCTCGCCGACGGTGCAGTCCGACGTTCCATCCGAGGCGGCGGTCGTCCTGATCGGCGAGGTCAGGGTGGACGAAAGCATCGAGAGCCTCGAAGCGCAGCAACACGCGGCCTGGTCGGCGGTGTGCCTGCCGGCGCGGGACTTCAGCAAGTTCGATCCAAAGGCCGTGCGTGAGTTCGTCGATGGCGATGCGGCCAACAGCTCGTTCTTTGTCTTCTGCCTGAGCGGGACGATTCTCGCGGAAGATGCCTTGCAACGCTTCGCCGCCGCATTCGCCGCCGAACCGGACTGCGATCTGGTCTATGGCGACCTCGAGGTTTCCGCCGGCGCGGTCTGGCCGCTGGCGTTTCCGGCATTCGATCTCGAGCGCGCGCTGGAGCAGGGCTATGGCGCGTATTGCTTTGCCGTGCGCCGGCACCGTGCGCTGGAGGCGATGCAATCGGCGACGTCGCTCTACGACATCTTCCTGTCCTGCGTGGAGCCTGCGCGAACCTACCATCTGCCGGGATCGGTGGCGGCCTTGCCGCAGATCGATGCATCGGCCGCGGCTGCCGAACTCGCCGCTGCGAGCGAAGCATATCTGGCGAGGGCCGGCGTCGAGGCCAATGTCGAGCCGCGAAAGGGCGGGCTCCTTCCGGCGGTTCAGGTCAAGCGCGCCGTCGATTGGGATGAGCGGACCACCATCATCATCCCGACCCGGAATCGCGCCGAACTTCTCAGGCGATGCATCGAGACGGTGACGCCGGCCGCGCATGAGACCAACGCCCGGATCCTCGTCGTCGACAACGGCTCGACGGAGCCCGAAACACTGGCCTATCTGCAACGCCTTCCGGCGGAGGATATCGACGTCATCTCGGTCGAGGGGCCGTTCAACTTCGCACGCATCAACAACGCCGCGGTCGATTTCGCCGACACGGAGAACATCTGCTTTCTCAACAACGACATCGAGGCGCTCGACGACGGCTGGCTGGCGGAGCTGCTGTGGCGGCTCGCCGCGCCCGATGTCGGAGCGGTCGGCGCGAAGCTGCTGTGGCCGAACAGCGTCGTGCAGCATGGCGGGGTGGTGCTCGGAACCAGGTTCTCGGCCGAGCACGCCTTCAACGACCGGATGGACGGGGATCCCGGCTACGGCGACCTGCTGCATGTCGCGCACGAATGTTCGGCGGTGACGGCGGCGTGCCTGCTGATGCGAAGGCGCGACTTCCTCGCCGTCGGCGGCATGGACGAGATCCGCTTTCCGATCAACTTCAACGATATCGATCTGTGCCTGAAGCTGCGTCAGCTCGGCAAGCGGATCGTGTTCACGCCGGATGCGAAGCTGGTTCACATGGAGTCGGCCAGCCGCGGTCGCGATGCCGCGCCGGACCGCAAGTCGCGCTTCAAGCACGAGCTGTCGATGCTGCGTGCGAAATGGGGCGAGGTGCTGCTCGACGATCCCTATTACAGTCCGCTGCTGGGGCTGGATTCGACGCCGTTCTCCGCGCTGGCATGGCCGCCGCGATCATGGAAGCCGCGCGCCAACCTGCCGCCGATCCCGACCGTTCCTCCAATCGGGATGTAGCAGGGGATCCTCGATCAGCCAGTCGCGCACTGTGGCAACCGTTTCAGCGACGCCGGAATCGGGCCGCAGCTCGAGGTCCGCTGTTCGGCCGTCGCCGGATGCGGAGGTCCACGCCGTCGCCGCGACCGGGAGTCCGGTTGCCAGCAGCGCGTCCGCCAGCGGATGTCCGAACATCGGTTCGCCGAGATCGAGAACGAGGTGCGTAATGCCGTGACCGTCGATCAGCGTCGCGACGTCGTCAGCGGCGGGTTCACCGGTGATCATGACATTGGCGCGCTGCATCAGCTTGAGATCGTCGAGCGTGTGGCCCAGCACGACGATCTCGACGTCTTCATCGGTGTCGGCCATTTGGTCGCTCAATGCCCTGATGCAACGGAATTCCGTTGCGTTGCCGTGCAGGGCGAGCACGCCGGGACGCGGCGGGCCGTCCACCGCGCGATGCCGCGTTGGTGCGGTGGAAGGGGTGTGTGGCCTGGCCGTTCGCAGACCGAGCGCCGCTTCGGCGAAATCGGCGCTACGCCGGTCGATTGCGTTCACGCGTCGCGCGCCCGCGATCAGGCTCGGCCAGTCCGGACCAACGCCCGATCCGATCGGCCGCGGCGTGGCAAGCGCAGTGTCGATGATCAGGAGATCGTAGGCGAAGCGCTGCGTCAGTTGCGCAAGGCACGCGCCGGGGACGCGGCTCGGCTCCGCGATCTCGAGCGAGCGGATGTCGAGATCTGCGAGAAACGTCAACAAGGCCTCGCGGCCGTGGTCCGTCGCGACGTCGAATGCAAGCGACTGTGGAGCACCGCCATCCGGATCGAAGATCGAGGCCAGTTGTTGTCGTCCCTCGGGACGGAAATGCGCGATCAGGCCGCGCGTGCCCTCGTTGGCGAGCTGGCGGCTTCGCCCGATCGCGATCGCGCGGCCGGCGGGTGAGCCGCAGAGGATGACGTGTCGGCCGCCGGCGTGCTTGTCATGGGCGTGCAGCGCGAGCTCGAGCGCTGCGCGGCAGTCACGCAGCGGATCGGCAATCAGGAACGCGGCGCACTCGGTGGCGTAGCGCCGGTAACGGTGCTCGAGCACGCGAAGATTGCGCATCACCAGCGAGCGTTTCTCGCCGAGGAACGAGCGCGAGCCCTCGTGGCCGACGAGGACCGAGGGGATGCACACGTTGCGGAAGCCGGCTTCCGCGGCGCGCAGGCAGAAATCGACGTCCTCGAGATAGCCGCGATAGAAATCGTCGGACAGTTCGCGCACGGCATCGAGGCATTCGCGGGTGACGTACAGGCAAAACCCGATGCCGTTGGGGATGTCGATGGCGATCCCGGAATTTGCCCTGCCTGCAAGCTGATCCAGCAATTCTAATTCGCCGGGCGAGGGCAGCGGATTGGAGCGGTTCGGGACCGGAAAACTGGTGTATTCGCCATTGTTCGAGAGCGGCGTCGCGGTGCCGACGCCCGGCGTCGATCGCACGGCGCTTCGCAAGCGTTGCAGCGCGTGCTTCGGCACGATGGTGTCGGAGTTCAGCAGCACGACGTCACCACCGTTGGTCTCGCCGAGCGCCCGGTTGACCGCGCCGACGAAGCCGAGATTGTGCTGGTTGGTCAGAATTCGCATGCGCGGCTCCGTGGCCAGCCCGCCGAGCAGGCGCTTGATGTCGGGCTCCGGCGATGCGTCGTCCACGATCAGGATGGTCGCGCCCGGCGTGCAGGCGACGGCGGCCAATGCGCTGTCGATGCAGGCGCGCGTCGCGGCGAGGTCGCGGTAAACCGGGATGATGACCGTGAGTGCGGCTGCGTCGCCGTTTCGCGCGCGGGCCGGTCGCTGGGGCGCGCCGCGATGCTCCGGGGCGCGGTTGGCCGGCAGTTGGACGCTTGCGATGACCTTGTCGCCTTGCGTGATCTCGAGGCGTTGCGAGGTCGCGGATGCCGGTCGCATCAGGCGGAAGCCGGCGGCCCGCCGATCATCGCGCGCGAACCGGTGGCTGGGATCGGACAGAAGCTGGACGGTGCTGGACTGATCCGCCTGCACCAGCGAGAGATGTGGATCATCCGGCCCTCGCCATGTCACCCAGCCCTTCACCTCCTCGTCGAGGAAGTCGACGCGGGCGCAACTGTGCTGGCCATTCTGCTCCAGCAGCACCAGGGCGATCCTGACCGAATCCGGATCGTCATCGCGCCGCGCGACGCTTCGCGCCGCTTCGATCTGCTGCGGGCCGTCGCCCCATGCCAGCATTCGCCGCGCCGCGGCCAGGTCGTCCGGCTCGAGCTCGAGCGCGCGGGCCACGCTGGTGACCGCGGCGTCGGTGAGATCCAGGCGAAACAGCGCTTCCGCGCGCAGCAGATGGGCGCGGGCGTCCGGATGGGGCAGGATGCGGCAACGGCGGTCGGCAAGCGCGAACGCCCGGCGGAAGTCGCGCGCCTCGAGCGCCTCGACGGCAGCGCGCTCGAGATCGATGTGGTGGAGCGCTCTGGACGAAAAGCGGGTCCTGCGGGCGTCGGCGGTCAAATGTCGCCCTTGGCTGCCCGCATCTCAGCCCGCCGCCTTGACGGCGCTCTGACGGCTCCGGAACACGCGCACGCGCCCCTCCAGGCGCGGGAACGCGTTGGCGGGCTCGGTCTGCCGGGGCTGCATCGGCGCGAGCGGCGCCGACTGGGCTCGGTGCTCTTCGAGATTGAGCTTGAGGCCCACCAGCGGCTCCCGTCCTGAGGGGCCGGAGACCACGATCCTGTTGCCGGTGACGCGCAGCGCCGGAGCCCCGAGGAAGATGGTCTCCGCGGAGATGGCGTAGCGATCGGCGCCGGGGCCGCTGGCTTCCAGCGAGAATCCCGTGATGGCCAATGCGCGGCCCCGGGTTCCGGCGAAGGTGCCGAGCGGAACGAGCTGGTTGTCGCCCCGCTGCGGCCGGGCAAACCTGACGGCATATTGCAGGGTAAGGTCCTGCGGCTTGTTGGGCCAATCGAGGCGGATTCCCTCGATCCGGGCCGGAGCCGACGGTCCGGCGATCCAGGCATTGCTGCCGACCGTCACGTCGCCAAGCCCCGCCACATGCGCAAGCAGCTTGAGGTCGTTCAGCTCGGCCGTGCCCGGATCGGGCCCGAACGGGTCGGCGGACTGGCTGGCCGGCTGCTGTCCGGCCGGATGTCCCTGGGTCAGCGGTTCGATCTTGATATTGGCGGCGGTCGAGCCCCCGACGCGCCCCGCCGTGACCTCGACGATCACGCGGCTCGGCCGGGCGACCGAGACGACCAGCGCGCTCTCGGGCGCGAACAGGGTTCCATTGGCCACGTCAGGGCCGGTAATTATGTTACAATTGTTAAGACTGGCGCGATCCGCATATACCCGCACCACCGGAGGTGACAATTTATCATCTGCGCCATTGTACCGGACCAGGAAGAGCCCGCGGGCCAGGTCAATGGTTTTCTGCTGCATCTGTTCGTTCATCGCCGCCTGCGCGCCTAACGGAATGGGTCGATATGTCTGCTGCACAGTGTGCCCCAAAAATCTGTGTGATAGAAGGGGTCTTAATGTTAATCCGATAAGATTGTTTCGCCGTGCATATCGAAGACACACTTCCGGTCATGATATCGACCCCGACTCCAATCCAGAATCGCGCGGCCGGGGAGCGCGCTCGCCCGCCCATGAACGTCCTCTTCGTCCACAACAACTTTCCGGCCCAGTACCGACACATCGCGCGCGCGCTCGCGGGGCGGCCCGGTAACCGCGTCGTTGCGGTCGGCTCGTCGACTGCGACCGCCGCACCGGAGATCCGGCTGCTGAAATACTCGACGACCAAGTCGGATTCCGCCGAGGTGCATCCCTTCGCGCGCCGCTTCGATGTCGAGGCGCGGCGTGCGGAGGAAGTGCTGTATGCGCTGTCTTCGCTGTCGGGGCAGGGCTTCGTCCCGGACCTGATCTTCGCCCATCCCGGATGGGGCGAGACGCTGCCGTTGCGCACGATGTTTCCGCGGGCACGGATCATCCTGTATTGCGAATTCTTCTACGGCGCCGAAGGCAGGGACGTCGGTTTCGATCCAGAGTTTCCCATGACCGGCCTCGATGGCAACGTCGCGCTTCATCTGAAGAACGCGACCACGTTGCTGGCGCTCACCGAATGCGATGTCGGCGTGTCGCCGACGCCATGGCAGCGGTCGACCTTTCCGGCCGAATTCCGCAGCAAGATCGAGGTCATCCACGAGGGCGTGGACACCGACGAGGTCAAGCCGAATCCCGTCGCGCGGTTTCGGCTTCCCAATGGCGCGACATTGTCGGCGGACGACGAGGTGATCACCTACGTCTCGCGCAATCTGGAGCCGGTGCGCGGCTTCCACGTCTTCATGCGGTCGCTGCCGGGGATACTGGCGGCGCGGCCGAATGCGCAGGTCGTGATCGTCGGCGGCAGCGGGACCTCTTACGGCGCCAATCCACCGAAGGGCTCGAGCTGGAAGTCGATGTTCCTGGACGAGATCAGGTCGGACATCGACCTTCGCCGCGTGCATTTCCTCGGCCGGATTCCGCGGGAGCAGTATCTCGAACTGCTCCAGGTTTCCTCGGTGCACGTCTATCTGACCTACCCCTTCGTGCTGTCATGGTCGCTGCTGGAGGCGATGAGCGCGGGCTGCGCTGTCGTGGTGTCCGATACCGCCCCGCTGCGCGACATCATCTCGGACGGCAACGGGCTGCTGGCGCCGTTCTTCGACATTGATGCGTTGTCGGATCAGGTGGTCTCGGTGCTGTCGCGGCCCAAGGCCTTCAAGCGAATGCGGGCGAAGGCGCGAAGCTTCGTGAGAGACAATTACGACGCAAAGCGTGTCTGCCTGCCCCGGATGCTGACCCTCGTTGGATGAAGGCGTCCTCCCGCGCATCCGTGCGGGGACGCCAGGAGTTTGCGATGCCGCTTGTCATCTCAGTTGCCCAACGCAAGGGCGGGGTCGGAAAGACGACCCTTGCGGTCCTGCTCGCCGGAGAACTCGACCGGCGCACCCGCGCGGTCGGCCTGGTCGACGCCGACTCGCAGGCGTCGGCCTGTCACTGGGCCGAGCCAGGCAATCTGTCGTTTCCGGTCTACCAGCTCGATCCGGAAACCCGGCCGGTCGCCGAATGGGCCAGGCTGATGCGCCAGATTCCGCATCAGATCATCGTGGTGGACTCCGCGCCCAACGATCGCGTGCTCGGCGCGGTGCTCGCGGTCGCCAATATCGTGCTGATGCCCTGCACGCCGTCCGGCCTCGACATCGAGGCCACCGCGCGAACGCTCGATATCGTCCGCGAGGTGCGGGCAACGCGGCAGACCGCGCTGCGTGCCATGATCGTGCCGAACCGGGTCGACCAGCGCACCCTCGAAGGCCAGCAATTCATCGAGGAGCTCGATACGTTTGGCGAGCAGATCGGGCCGATGATCGGGAGCCGCTCGGCCTATGTCCGCGCCTTCGCGTTGGGGCAATCGGTCGCCGATTTCGCCAGTGGCACGCCCGCGGATATCGAGATCAAGACGCTTGCCGATCTCGTCATGAGCTGGGCCAGGATCGCGCCGAGGCAATTTGCGACGATTTAACATCTGGCGCCGGCTGCTTCACAATGCGGCGCGCGTCGTCGAGGCATCGACATGAAGCTGGCCGGCTTGGTCACGATCGCAACGCTGCTCGCCACCGGCGCCCCCGTGCTCGCACAAGGCACCACGCAGGGCGCAACCCGCTATTCGATCGATGGGCCGGGCGGTGGCGTTCCGACATCGCGGCCGCCGGCAACCCGGCCGGTGCCGCCGGCGGCGACGATCTATCCGTATGGGAGGCCGCCGCGGCATGCGCCGCCGGCCGGGCGGCCAAGCAACCTCTCGCCTGGGTCGCGCTGATCCTCGGTCGCGCGGAACGGGTCGGGCAGGCCCCAACCTCTTAACGCTATTCCGATCGTCGTTTTGCCGCGCCAGCGGGAATGTCGTACCCATGCGGTCGCTGCGCCTGTTGAGACGCAGGATTGGTCCGCACAGGGACGATATTTCCAATGGCGAGCAAGGGTTCGATCCTAATCACGGGCGGTGCGGGATATATCGGATCCCATTGCGCCAAGGCCGTTGCCGAAGCCGGCTATCTCCCGGTGGTGTATGACAACCTGTCCACCGGTCACCGCGATTTCGCGCGATGGGGACCGTTGACGATCGGCGACGTCGCCGATCACGCAAAGATCACCGCGACCATCCGCGAGCATGGTGCGCTCGCCGTGATGCATTTCGCAGCCTTCAGCGCGGTCGGCGAGTCCGTGGCGGATCCGCAGAAATACTATGCCAACAACGTCTCCGGTACGCTCGGCCTGCTGCGCGGCATGCGGGAGGCGGGCTGCGACCGCCTGGTGTTTTCCTCGACCGGCGCCGTCTATGGCAATGCCGGACGCGATCCGATTCCGGAGAGCGCGGCGGGTCCGACCGTCAATCCCTATGGCCGCTCGAAATTCATGATCGAGCAGATCCTGGCCGACTATCGCGCCGCCTATCGGTTCAACTCGGTCTGCCTGCGCTATTTCAACGCCTGCGGCGCCGATGCCTCCGGCACCATCGGCGAACTCCGCGATCCGGAAACTCACCTGATCCCGCGCGCGCTGATGGCGTTGCAGGGGCATGTTCCGGACTTCGCGATCTTCGGGGAAGATTACGACACGCCCGACGGCACCGCGGTGCGCGACTACATCCATGTCGACGACCTCGCGGCCGCGCATATCGCCGCGCTCGAGCTGTTGTTGAAGGGCGATACCGGTGGGGTGTTCAACCTCGGCACCGGCACCGGCTATTCGGTGCGCGAGGTGCTCGACGCGATCCGCAGCGAGACGGGCGAGGCGGTGCCGAGCGTGGTGCGCGAACGCAGGGCCGGCGATCCGCCGATCCTGGTGGCCGATCCCTCCAACTCGGAGCGCGGTCTCGGCTTCAAGGCGAGCCGCTCGGATCTCGGCCACATCATCCGCTCGGCCTGGGCGTGGCACCGGAAAGCGCATCCGCGCCGACGATAGCGCGGTTTCGAGCTAAGTGGGTACCGGTTCGCGTCAAGAGCTGGCGCGGCGGCTTCTGCCGCAAGGCAGACGCCGACGCTCAACTCGGGGAATGCTTGGCAGGCGATCGCAGCCGGGCGAACTGGCTTTGCAGCACGAGCAGAATGAGGCGACCCGCGCCGATGCCGGCGAGACCTCCGACCATCTTGACGACGGCATCGAGCAGCCGGCCGTGGCGGTCCGGCGTGAGCAGTTGCATCGCTTCCAGCGTGAAGGCGCTGCACACGATGAAGATCGCGATCAATGCCGTGCGCCGCGGGTAACCCAGCGCAAAGCCCAGCGCCATCACCGCGAAGGCCGCGAAATGCTCGGTCTGCGGATTGGCAATCGAGGGGCGGTCCTGGATTGGGGACAGCGTGACGAAGGCGATGAAGGCGAGCGTAAGCCAGCCGGTGATGGCTCCGCAAAGCCGTATCATTGAAACAAGCGACAACGCGTAGTCTTCCCGGTCCAACTGTGCCAACGCCCCGCGATCCGATTAGCGCATCACTGTCGTCGGCGACATGGAAATGGTCAGCGAAGGTTAACCAGACTGCCGCGGCGAGCGGGCATGACGCATTGTCGATACCCGTTTCATCGGCGGCCTGTCGGTCACATTGTTTTTCAGTTTGAGGTATATTATTACCTCAAACTGAAACCCAATCCCGCTTCATGCGCATCTCATCCGGGGACCCGGCGGCGCTTGCACCGACTCCGGGGATGGTGCACCTGACGAAAAAATTAGATTGGCGCTGCGGCTCCATTCATAAGCCGTTCACGGCGGGAAGCCTCATTTGATGTCCGATATCGCAATGCTCACTCTCGGAGGCCAACGTGCGTCTGCTCGTCGTTGAGGATGACCCGGATCTGAACCGCCAGCTCACCACGGCACTGACGGATGCCGGCTATGTGGTCGATCGCGCATTCGACGGCGAGGAGGGGCACTTCCTGGGCGACAGCGAGCCCTATGACGCGGTCGTGCTGGATATCGGCCTGCCCAAGATGGACGGTATCTCGGTGCTTGAGGCCTGGCGGCGAAACAAGCGGGTGATGCCGGTGCTGATCCTCACCGCGCGCGACCGCTGGAGCGACAAGGTTCAGGGCTTCGATGCCGGCGCCGACGACTATGTCGCAAAACCCTTCCATCTGGAGGAGGTGCTGGCGCGGATTCGTGCGCTGCTGCGCCGCGCGACCGGGCATGCCCAGGTCGAGCTGGTGTGCGGGCCGGTGGCGTTGAACACCCGCACCAAGCGGGTCACGGTCAACGGCAATCCGATCAAGCTGACCTCGCACGAGTACAACCTGCTCGACTACCTGATGCACCATACCGGACGGGTGGTGTCGCGCACCGAGTTGGTCGAGCATCTCTACGACCAGGACTTCGATCGCGACTCCAACACGATCGAGGTGTTCGTCGGCCGCATCCGCAAGAAGCTGGAGGTCGACATCATCCAGACCGTGCGGGGCCTCGGCTACATGCTGTCGCCGCCGACCACCTAGAGCGGAAAACGTCCAAGCCGGTCTTGCAAAAGGCTCATGCTCAACAGGAAGATGAGCTGGCGGTGCGATAGTTGGAAACCCATCATGATCGCGCATCGCCGAGCGACATGGCTTGTTGGTTCGCCTGAAGAAAATACGACCGAACAAGAGGATAAGGGCGTATCCTGTCCTATCGGATGATGCTCTTAAGGCGCTTGATCGCCATGCGGGCATCGGCATGATCCGCGCCAGCAGGAGAGGACTGGATTCGCTGATGCCACGGCCCGCTGACACCATGTTCGAGCTCGTGGCCTGATGGGCGGCAGCTCGCTTGCCACCCGCCTGTTCGTCTCGGCGACCGCCTGGGTGGTGGTGATCCTGGCGATCACCGGCGTCATCCTGTCGTCGGTCTATCGCGACGCGACCGAACGCGCCTTCGACCGAAGGCTCAATCTCTATCTGCGCACCCTGATCGCCGAAGTGGCGACGCCGGACGAGCCCGCCGACCGCCAGTTCCAGTCGCTCGGCGAGCCGCTGTTCGACCTGCCGCTGTCGGGCTGGTACTGGCAGATCACCCGCACCGATACCGAAAAGGGCGAGACCCGTGCCTCGCGCTCGCTGTGGGACAAGAAGCTGCCGAAGCTCGAGGAGCATGGTGCGGAGCTCTCCGCCGCCGGCGTCCGCCTCGGCTATGTCGACGGCCCGGAAGGGCAAAGCCTGCGCATGGTGGAGCGGCCGGTCGATCTCGGCGCCGACGGCAAGTTCCTGGTCAGCGTTGCCGGCGACGCCACCGAGATCTTCGATGAGACGCGCAGCTTCGACTATTATCTCGGCGGCACCTTCGCAGCCCTCGGCATCGTGCTGCTGCTGACCACGATCTTCCAGGTGCGCTATGGCCTTGCGCCGCTCAAGCGGATTTCGGATGCGATCGCCGATATCCGCTCCGGCCGCGCCGAGCGGCTGGAGGGCCGGTTTCCGGTCGAGATCGCGCCGCTGGCGCGCGAGACCAATGCGCTGATCGACGCCAACAGGGAGATCGTCGAGCGCTCCCGCACCCATGTCGGCAATCTCGCCCATGCGATCAAGACGCCGCTGTCGGTGATCGTGAACGAGGCGGCCGCCCACGCCACCGACCCCTTCGCCAGCAAGGTGCTGGAGCAGGCCGACCTGATGCGGGACCAGGTCGCGCACCATCTCGAACGCGCCCGGATCGCCGCGCGCGCCACCATCGTCTCGACCATCACCGACGTCGCGCCCGTGATCGAGGCGCTGCGCCGGACCATGGAGAAGATCCACCGGGATCGCGACCTTTCCATCGAGGCCAAGGCCGACCCGGCGGCGCGGTTCCGCGGCGAACGGCAGGACCTGGAGGAGATGGTCGGCAACCTCGTCGACAACGCCTGCAAATGGGCCGCCTCGCAGGTCTTCATCGAGGTCGTCGTGGTCCCGCCGGAGGCGCCCGGCGCCGGGCCGAAGCTGCGCATCGTGGTCGACGACGACGGACGCGGCCTGTCCGAGGCCGAGCGCGCCCAGGTGTCGCGGCGCGGCCAGCGGCTCGACGAATCGAAGCCCGGCTCGGGGCTTGGCCTGTCGATCGTGACCGATCTGGCCGGTCTTTATGGCGGCAATCTCACTCTGGACGACGCGCCGATCGGCGGCTTGCGCGCCGAGCTCGCGCTGCCGGCGGTCTAAAGCGGGATGAGTTTTGATTAAATCGGTCTGACGCGCCCTCGGTTCACCTCTCCCCGGCGGGGAGAGGTCGGATTGCGGAGCAATCCGGGTGAGGGCTCTTGCTCTCTCGATAGACCGTAACCCCTCACCCGATTTG
>NZ_DDOP01000070.1:0-7945 GCF_002341725.1 Bradyrhizobium sp. UBA2491 | reverse complement strand
GCGGCGGCCTTCGCGGCCGGGGGTGCTGCGGGCGGCGGGCTCTTCATCGCGGGCTTGGCTGCGGCTGGAGGTGACACCGGCTCAGCCTTCGGAGGCGCCGGTGGGGCGGCGGCAACAGCAGGCTTCTCTGCCGCGGCAGGCTTCGCCTCGTCGTCGGCGATGATGCGACGGATCGACGCCAGAATCTCCTCCATCGAGGGCTCTTGGACCTTCGCAGGTTGCGTCATCTCCGACTCCACATCGAAACTATTTTACATCAAGCCCGAGAGGATTCGCCGGTTCCGATGATGCGGGCGGAGATTTTCACGGCTCCCTGCCCGACTTGTCCCCAGATCAAGCCCACCCGCGGCCCAGTGCAAGCTTCGTGTCGCCCAATGCAGCGTGATCACAGGTGGCGTCGCACCTGTCGTCACGCAACGCCGGCTCGCCGCGAATCGCCTTGCTGCCCGACAAAACGGTATGTCAGGCCAATTATCGATTGCAAGCAAACGCGCTTGCTTGTGGTCCTGATTAACTCAGAACCACAAACAAGGCGCGACAGATGGTGATGAAGTGAATGCGTTTGGACGCGAAGCTGCTTAGCGGCCGTCAGGCGTGCGCACGCCGGCCCAGCTATCCCGAATCTGGTGGTAGTGCACGCTCGGATCGTAGACGTTGGTCTTCAGGCCCATCACCTGTGGCGACAGCCGGCCGATCGCGTTCAGCACGTTGTAGGACGCGACGACGCGGTCGTGCTGTGCGGTGACCAGCGCGTTGCGGGCGTTGACCAGCGCCTGCTGCGCGTTGAGCACGTCGAGCGTCGTGCGCTGACCGGCCTTGGCTTCCTCGCGGACGCCGTTCAAGGCGATTTCAGACGCGGTGACCTGCGCCTGCGCCGACGCCACCTGCGACTTGCCGGCGACCAGCTGGCCCCACGCGGTGACGACATTGGCACGGGCCTGATCGCGGGTCTGTTCCAGGACGAGGCGCTGCTGCGCCAGCGATTCCTTGGACTGCCGGATCAGCGAGTACTCCGCGCCGCCCTGATAGAGCGGCACCGACACCTGGACGTTCGCCGCTGCGTTGAACAGCCGGTTGACCGACAATTGCTGCTGGTAGCCTTCGGTCACCGTCGCCTGCAACGCAACCGTCGGAAGCAACGCCCCCTCGGCCACCTTGGTCTGCAAGAAGTTGACGTCGACGCCGTACATCGCGGCGGTGACGTTCGGGTTCTGGGTCAGCGCAAGCTCGACGGCTGCGGCCAGTGTCCCCGGCAGAAAGCGGTCGACCGGCGAACCCGGAGCAAGATTCTCCGGCTCGTTGCCGATGATGCGACGGAAATTCGAGCGCGTCGTGGTGAGATTCGATTCGGCCGTCAGCTGCTGGGTGCGGCCGGCCGCAAGCTGCGCCTCGGACTGCGCGACGTCGGTACGCGTCACTTCGCCCACATTGAAGCGATCCTGGGTCTGCTTCAGCGTCTGCTCGAGCACGCGGGTATTGCTGCGCTGAACCTCGACGATCGCGGCGTCGCGGAGATAGTCCATGTAGATCGTGGCCGCGCTCAGGATCACGGTCTGCTCAAGCACGCGCAAACCTTCGCGCGCGGACGAGACCTGGCTTTCGGCGGCGCGGACCCGCTGCGGGGTCTGGGCGTTGAACAGCGACTGGTTGACCGTCAGACCCGCACTGGCCGGATTTTGCGGGCTGTTGATCGCGGTCTTGGACCCCGTCAGCTCCTGGTCAGTGTATTGATACCCGGCACTTGCGGTCAGCGAGACCTTGGGGCGGTAACCCGAGAGTGCTTGCGGCACGTTTTCGTCGGTCGACCGCACCAACGCACGCTGTGCGTTCAGCTGGGGATTGTTTTGGTAGGACCGCACCAGTGCGGCCTCGATTGTATCGGCCAAAGCGGGCACCGGGCCCAACTCAGCCAGCAGAAGGACCGCAATAGCAGCCGCGGTGACAACCTTCACCCCACGCATCCCCGGTAATCCATTCATTTTTTAGTCGCCGTCTCCACAAGCACGAGAGTCCGGCGTCGCTTCAGACGAAGTGAGTCCGGCCTCACCTTAGTCCGCAGGTAAGGGCAACGGAACTACCCCGCAACGGAACATGGTGGAAACTCTTCACGTGGGGCAAACGGGCCACACTTCTGATTCAGAACGGGATTTTATCAACCGGTGCAGCGCGGTAGCGTCAGAAGACGAAGGCGGGAAGCTGTTCGAATCCAGGCAGCACGGGGGCCGTCGCATCGAACAATTCGCGATGTCCGAAATCCCCGTGTGAATGCGTCACGAGGGTGGCGCGCGGCGGCGGCGTCAGGCCGAACACCCCGACCAGCCGGCCTCCCTCCTTGAGCTGGCCGAACAGCCCGGTCGGAACAATCTCGGTCGCTCCATTGAGAACGATGACATCAAACGGTGCGCCGGTGGCATCCCCATCGGCGGCCGCTGCGGTCTTGACGGTCACATTCTGGATGCCGAGCTGGGCGACCGCGGCGGTCGCCTTGGCAACCAGCGTCGGATCGCTCTCGGTCGCGCTGACCTCGGCGGCGAAGCGCGCGACGACGGCCGCGGCGTAGCCGGTGGCGCAGCCGACCACCAGGACGCGGTCGGTGGCCTTGATCTCGGCGGCCTGCAGCATCCGCGCAAGCAGTGCCGGCGTGATCAGATAGCGCTTGGCCGTGCCGCCCTCGGTCACATCGAGATCGAGGTCGAGATAGGCCAGAGCCTGCTTGCTGGCCGGCACGAAGACCTCGCGCGGCACCGTCAGCATGGCTTCGAGAATTCGATCGTCGGTCACGTCGCTCGGACGCACCTGACCATCCACCATGTACTGGCGCGCGGTCGAAAAACCGGTCATTGGCGGGACCCTGCAAGTCGCGGCATTGCCGCTGGAGAAGCTAGAACAGGGCCATCTTTTGGAACAAGCTCCGCCAAAACGCAACACGGCGTTGGCGTGCAGAACGTGCCCGGCGGTACCGTCTACTCGATCGTGACGGCGAGCCGGCCGATCAGGCGTGCCACTTCATCGAGATGCTCGGAATCATGTGCCTCGACGGCCTTGGCGAGGCGGCGGACGCACTCATCGTCGCTGATGTCGGGCGCATCATTGGGAACGAGCGTCGGCTGCGGCATCGACAGGTCGATCAGGTTAATCGCCATCAGAATCACCTCTCAACACCCGGCGAGAGCAGTCTCGATGGCTATTGAGTCGATTTGACGACGATTTTGGTCTGCATGTTGCGGACCACGTGCTTGTGATTGCCAATGGGAGGGATTGATGGGGCCAGCAAAGCTGGCTCCCCGGGCTGGATTCGAACCAGCGACCATTCGATTAACAGTCGAATGCTCTACCGCTGAGCTACCGAGGAATAGGCGAACATCCGTTCGCGAGCGGGCAGCGTATAACAAAGCCTTTCGGCCTTGCAAAGAACCAAATGGGGCTCCGCCGAAACTTTAGCGCGGGACGGTAAACCTCTGCATTGCAAGGGTTTGCCGGCATCCCAGGCGATATAGGCCCGTTCCGGCTGTCCGGCTATTGCCGCGCCAGGCGCCCGGACATCCTGCCGGGCGCGGCCATTCCGCCGCGGCTGTGATTCTGGCTCGGGCGCCAGTCGCGCGCCCGAGATCATTGCGCGATGAACGAGGCGGCCTTGGTACCGGGGTCGCCAAGCAGCCCGGAGCCTTCCGCCATTTGGGATCAGCGTGCAGCGATGGCTGCGATGAACAACGCGGTCGCTGCAAGCGAGGCGACGGTCCGCACATGGTTCCAGAAGGTCCAGTCGGCCAGATAACGCGCCCAAAGCGGCGCGGCGGCGGCGCTCGCGGGGTCGGCTGCCGCGAGTTGATCGTTCAGCGGGACGTTGCAGATGATTGTGACGATGAACATGCCGACGACATAGACGATACCGCCGCCAATCATCGCTGCGGCGCCGGGCTCCTGCCATCGCAGTCCGCCGAGCACGATCAGCACCGCGCAGGACAGCGTGGTGCCGAGGAAGACCGGCATGAACGGCGAGCGGACAATGTCGCCATTGATAGCGTTCATCGCCGAGATGCCGGCGGCCTGATCGATCCGGCCGAGCGCGGTCATGACGAAGGCCGAGAATGCGAAATAGAGCCCGGCAAGCAGGCAGCAGCCGAGCGCGGAAAACCACAGCAGGCCCGAGGTCAGGATCTGGCGCATCGTTCCATCTCAAAATGCGAGTAGTACTCGTATTTGTAGAATGCGATAAACTCTCGTATTAATGACGTCAAGCCGGAATGCGGAGGAGCGCGATGGCAAGACGAAAGGCCGCACCGGCGGCGGGAGTGCCCCTGCCCGGGCTGGCACGGCTTGCCCCGGCGCAGCAGCGCAGCCGCGAGCGCTTCGAGCGTATCCTGGCCTGCGCGACGGAGATCATGGCGGAAAAGGGCAGCGAGGCTCTCCGCATGAGCGACATCGTCGCGCGCAGCGGCGTCGCATTCGGCTCGCTCTACCAGTATTTTCCGGACAAGGCCGCGATCATCGGCACGCTGGCGGAACGGCACAATGCGATCGGGCGTGAATGCGTCAGGCGTGATCTGGCCGCCGTGACGGCTGCGCGCGACCTGCATCCGGCGCTGTGCCGGATCGTCGACAGCTACTACGAGATGTTCATGCGCGAACCGGTGATGCACGACATCTGGCAGGCGACGCAAGCCGACCGCGCCCTGCAAAAGCTCGACGCTGACGACATGGCCGCGCTCTCCGGCCTGCTGTCTGATGCGGTGAGACGGGTCGCACCCGATATGCCGGCGGCCACCCTCGCCATCTTCTCAGCGCTGACCATGACGCTGATCGCGGCAGCCGTGCGTCACGCGATCGCACTGCCGCCGAAGAAGGCGCGACAGGCGCTGGCTCAATTCAAGACCCTGCTGCCGTGCGACCTCGCCAAGCTGGCATGACTGCAATCGTACGGCCATCGGGAATTTGCTCGCGCGGAAACGATGAAGTCCGGGCGCGACACCGTGCCGCCGGCGAGCGATCCGATGCAACGTTCGACCGGCAAAACCCCTGCGTGCTTGCCTTCATTGTCACGCCACCCTAAAATTCCCGCGTTAATTGATGGCTATCTATACTGCCGGGAATTCCGGGAAGAGTTTTTCGACAGATGTGATTTGTCTCACACGAGGTGCGGCCGGGCCGACCTAGGTTCCCGAACGGATCATTGATTTATTAACCAAACCGGGCGCCATCGTTCTTTTCCTAAAATTCGAACGAATCGCTCAATCCGGACCGAAGACAGTTTTGCGACCATTGCGCTCTCGAACCTCGGAGAGCGCGATGAGCGAAGTCGAATTTGATCTGCTGCTGGACGCCGTGCGAACGGCGATCGCGCCCATTGCCCAGGAGGATTTCGTGGCCCAACCCTCGCCTCGCATTCAGCCGCCGCCGCGCGCGGCCAATGACAACCAGGCGCCGTGGCCGCTGATTCCGTTTCCTGAAGGTTGGTACGCCGCGAGCTAATGCGGCTTCTCATTTGTTGGCTGCAAGCCATTGATGAGATGAGTGGAGGCCACGACCAGAATTGAACTGGTGTACACGGTTTTGCAGACCGTTGCGTAACCACTCCGCCACGTGGCCCCTTGCGGCGCATTTCATATACGCCCTCCGCCCGATAGGCAACCAAGGCGCAGAGCTAGCGCCGGCGCTTCCGGTAGTCCTTCTTCTTCGGCTTTGGCGCCAATTCCGGCATTTTGGCCTGTACTTCGCGGAATCTTGCCAGCATCCGCTCGAAACTGTCCGTTAACGCTGTGGCGATGTCCGGTCGCTTCTCCAGCGCGGCCAGCAGGAGCGCGGCCGCCTCGATGGTGGACAAACCGTCGCGGCGCGGTTCCCGGCGCAGCTGGCCGTAGCGCGAAGGCCGTTTCGGTCCGAGAATCACCCGCTGGCACTTCAGCATCCAGGCATTGCGCCACCACAGCGCCTTGGCCTGGCTCCAGGTGCCATCGAGCAGCACGATGCCCTCGATATCGGCCAGGATGGCGCGCTGATGCGGCTCGAGCTCGCCCTTGCGGTTGATCGCGACGATCTCGGCATCGGTGTCGAGATCCTCGACCTTGGCCGAGCCGAGATAGAGCACCGCCCAGCGCGACGGGTCGGGCACCGGCCGGCCGAGCGCCTTCGACAGGCTCGGCCAGGACAGTCCGATCCGCACCACGGCGTCCTCGAAATGCCGCGCCAATAGCCGCGCGGTGCCGAGCGCCCTGTCCTGCTCCTGCGGATGGACCAGGATCAGCAGCTTGGTGCGGCTCTCGATCGGCGTGATGCTGTCGCAAATGCACAGCGGCAATGGCTTGCCGCAATGCGCGCAATCCTCCACCAGGTCGGTCTCGGCAACTGGGTCTGACATTCAAAGGCTATACGTCGTGGACGGCCCCGTCCGCAACATCAATGCAGGACCAATCTGAGAACGCCGGAGAACGTGCCAATCATCGCGATGGCGGCGCCGAGCCACTTCAGTTTCTCCCGCCACGGCAAGTCCTTGAACTGGTCGATCAGGAGATAGATCACCGGCGTGGTGTAGAGCGTGAGGATCTGCGACACGAACAGGCCGCCGATGATGGTGATGCCGAGCGGCCGGCGCAGCTCGGTGCCGGGGCCGGTGGCAATGACCAGCGGGATGCCGGCGAACAGGGCCGCCATCGTCGTCATCAGGATCGGGCGGAAGCGCGCCCGGCAGGCCTCGAAGATCGCATCGCGCGACGCCAGGCCCTGATGCCGCTCGGCCTCGAGCGCGAAGTCGACCATCATGATGCCGTTCTTCTTGACGATGCCGATCAACAGGATGATGCCGACGAAGGCGATCACCGTCAGCGGCGTGTTGGTGATCTGGAGCGCGAGCAAGGCGCCGAGGCCGGCCGACGGCAGCGTCGAGATGATGGTGATCGGATGCGCCAGGCTCTCATAGAGCACGCCGAGCACGATATACATCGCGACCAGCGCGCCGAGGATCAGGAGCGGCTGCCGGCCGCTGGTCTTGTTGAAGTCGCCGGCATTGCCGTCGAAGCTGCCGCGAATGCCTTCGGGCATGTGCAACTCGTTGACCGCCTGCTGGATGTTGGTCGTCGCGACCTCGAGCGGCACATCCGGCAGCATGTTGAACGAGACGGTGGTCGAGGGGACGCCGCCGGAGTGAAACACCGCGAGCGCTGACAACCCCTTCTGATAATGCACCAGCGCCGACAGCGGCACCTGCACGTCGTTGGCACCGGCGACATAGATCCGCTCCAGGTTCGCGGGGTCGCTCTGGAATTTCGGATCGATCTCGAGCACCACCATGTACTGGTTGCGCTGGGTGTAGACGATCGAGATCTGGCGCTGCGAGAAGGCGTTGTTGAGCGCGTTGTCGATGTCCTGCACACGGACGCCGAGGCTCGAGGCGGTCTTGCGGTCGATCACGAGATTGAGCTGCAGGCCGCCCGGATCGCGATCGGCGGAGATGTCGGTGATCCCCTCCACCGTCTCCATGCGCTTGGAGACGATCGGCGCCCATTTCTGCAGCAGATCGAGATCGGTCGAGGACAGCGTGTACTGGTAGTCGGAATCGCTCTGCCGGCCGCCGGTGCGGATATCCTGCGCCGCGAACATGAACAGGCGGATGCCCGGCACCATGAACAGGTTGCGGCGCAGCCGGTCGATCACCTGCGTGGTCGACAAGCCGTCCCGCTGCTCCGGCGGCTTCAGGCTGATGAACATGAAGCCGCGGTTGGACGTGCTGCCGCCGACCGATGAGCCGATGCCGGCGACCGCGGGATCGGCCATCACGATATCGGCGAGCCGCTGCTGCAACCCCAGCATCGCCTGGAACGAGATATCGGCGGAGGCGCGGGTCGAACCGATCACGAACCCGCTGTCGTCGGTCGGGAAATAGCCCTTCGGCGTCTTGACGTAGAGCACGACCGTCAGCGTGACGGTCGCGAAGAACACGATCAGCGTCAGG
>NZ_DDOP01000043.1:23466-58214 GCF_002341725.1 Bradyrhizobium sp. UBA2491 | reverse complement strand
ACTACCGGGGCCTCGTCGATGATCTCGCCCGGGGCTTACCCCTCTCCCCACCCCTCCCCCCCAAGGGGGGAGGGAGCCTGACCAGCGTGCTCACCTCACTGGTCGACACATCTCTGCAAACCGAACGGCGAACCATCGCACGTCGCAAGCTCGATCGCGATTATCAATCAGAACGGAACAATCCTTCCAGTCTTTCCCGGATTATCGAAGCCGGCCGCCTAATGCATGTTGGTGATGCAAGCGAGAGAACACGCCGATGACCGCGCTCCAGCCCACAGCCAACGCCGCAGCCCTCACCGCCCCCGCAGCGCCAGCGGCGCCCGCGGTCTCCGCCAAGACCTGGATCGCGGTGATCGGCGCCAATCTCGGCGCGTTCATGGCGGTGCTCAACATCCAGATCGTCAACGCCTCGCTCGCCGACGTGCAGGGCGCGATCGGCGCGGGGATCGACGACGGCGGCTGGATCTCGACCTCCTATCTGATCGCCGAGATCGTGGTGATCCCGCTCTCCGGCTGGCTCGCGCAGGTGTTCTCGGTGCGCACCTATCTGCTCACCAACGCATTCCTGTTCCTAGTGTTCTCCGGAGCCTGCGCGCTGGCGCATGATCTGCCGCAGATGATCGCGCTGCGCGCGGTGCAGGGCTTCACCGGCGGCGTGCTGATCCCGATGGCGTTCACGCTGATCATCACGCTGTTGCCGAAGGCCAAGCAGCCGGTCGGGCTCGCGCTGTTCGCGCTGTCGGCGACCTTCGCGCCGGCGATCGGCCCGACCATCGGCGGCTATCTCACCGAGAACTGGGGCTGGCAGTACATCTTCTATGTCAATTTGGTGCCGGGCGCGATCATGATCGGCATGCTGTACGTCTCGCTCGATCCGAGCCCGATGAAGCTGTCGTTGATCCGCCAGGGCGACTGGCTCGGCATCATCACCATGGCGATCGGCCTCGCCGCGCTTCAGACCGTGCTGGAAGAGGGCAACAAGGACGACTGGTTCGGCTCGCCCTTCATCGTCCGCCTGTCGGTGATCGCGGCCGTGGCGCTGGTCGCCTTCCTGATCGTCGAATTCACCGTGGAGAAGCCGCTGCTCAATCTGCGCCTGCTCGCCCGCCGCAATTTCGGCTTCGGCATGCTGGCGAACTTCCTGCTCGGCATCGCGCTGTACGGTTCGGTGTTCATCCTGCCGCAGTATCTGTCGCGCATCCAAGGCTACAACGCCGAGCAGATCGGCATGGTGCTGGCGTGGACCGGGCTGCCGCAGCTCTTGCTGATCCCGCTGGTGCCGCGGCTGATGCAGCGCTTCGACCCCCGCATCATCATCAGCGTCGGCTTCGCGCTGTTCGCCGGCTCCAACTTCATGAACATCTTCATGACCAACGATTATGCCACCGACCAGCTATTCTGGCCCAACATCGTCCGCGCCATCGGCCAGGCCCTGGTGATGGCGCCGCTTTCGGCGGTGGCGACCGCGGGCATTGAGCTCGAGAACGCGGGCTCCGCCTCGGCCTTGTTCAACATGATGCGCAATCTCGGCGGCGCGGTCGGCATCGCGGTGTTGCAGACGGTGCTGACCAAGCGCGAACAATATCATTCCAACGTGCTGATGCAGTCGGTCTCACTGCTCGAGCAAGCGACACGGACCCGGATCGAGCAGTTGACGCAATACTTCATGAACCACGGCGTCGCCGACCAGGCCGCGGCCACCCACCGCGCGATCGCGGCGATCGGCAATGTGGTGCAGAAGCAGGCTTACATCCTTGCCTTCAGCGACACCTTCTATCTGCTCGGCGCGGCGCTGATCGTGGCGCTGGCCGCGACACTGTTGTTGAAGAAGCCGGGCCAGCTCGCCGGCGGGGGTGCGCACTAACAAGCAAGCACAACCAAGGAGAACGACCATGAAAGCCCGCATGAATTTCTACCAGGCCGCCCCCGACACCATCAAGGCGCTCGTCGCCGTGGAAAACGAGATCGCCGCGAGCGGCCTCGAGCAATCGCTGATCGAGCTGGTCAAGACCCGCGCCTCCCAGATCAACGGCTGCGCCTATTGCATCAACATGCACACCGAGGACGCCCGCAAGCATGGCGAGACCGAACAGCGGCTCCATCTGCTCAACGCCTGGCGCGAGTCGCCGCTCTACAGCGAGCGTGAGCGCGCGGCGCTGGCCTGGACCGAAGCCTTGACGCTGGTGTCAGAAACGCATGCGCCCGACGCCGACTATGAGGCGGTGCAGGCCGAGTTCACCGACGGCGAACTGGTCAACCTGACCGTGCTGATCGGCGCCATCAACGCCTGGAACCGGATCGCGATCGGCTTCCGCGCGGTGCATCCGGTGAAAGTGAAGGTGACGGCGTGAGACCCCTCCTTCGTCATTCCGGGGCGCGCCAATTGGCGCGAGCCCGGAATCCATACTCACGATCGTGGTTATAGGTTCCGGGCTCATCGCTTCGCGATGTCCCGGAATGACGAGAGGAGAGTTCTGCGCAGTCCACCCTAAACCGCCGTCGCCTTGGCGAACTCGACATAGATCTCGCGCAGACGATCGGTGATCGGGCCGACCTTGCCATTACCGACCTGCTTGCCGTCGATCGCGACCACGCCCTGCACGAACACTGAGGCGCTGGTGATGAAGGCTTCCTTGGCGGCGAGCGCTTCCTCGACCGTGAAGGCGCGCTCCTCGATGCGAAGCTGGCGCTCCTCGGCGAGCTTGACCACCGCCTTGCGGGTGCAGCCGGGCAGGATCTCGTTGCCGTTCTGCCGCGTCACGATGACGTCGTCCTGGGTGACGATGAAGGACGAGGACGACCCTCCTTCGGTGACCTTGCCGTCCTCGATCATCCAGGCCTCGCCGGCGCCGGCCGCCGCCGCGGCCTGCTTGGCCAAGACCTGCGCGAGCAGCGCCACGCTCTTGATGTCGCGCCGCTCCCAGCGGATATCGGGCACAGTGATGACGTTGATGCCGGTCTTGGCCGAGGGCGCGTTGATGATGTCCTTTTCCGAGGTGAACATCACGAGCGTCGGCTTGACGTTGGCCTCCGCCTTTGGAAAGGCGAAATCCCGGCCCTTGTCGGCGCCGCGGGTGACTTCGAGATAGACCATGCCATTGACGAGGTCGTTGCGCTTCACCAGTTCCTTCTGGATTTCCTCGATCCGCTCCAGCGTCTCCGGCAGCGCCAGCTGGATCTCGCCGACCGACCGCTTCAGCCGCGCCAGGTGCGAGGCATTGTCGATCAGCTTGCCCTCGAGCACCGCGGCCACCTCGTAGATGCCGTCGGCAAACAGGAAACCGCGGTCGAACACCGAGACCTTGGCCTCGGAATGCGGCACGTACGAGCCGTTGACGTAAGCGATCTTTTCCACGCGAGTTCTCCTGCGGACGAAGGGGGAGTTTCAGGCCTTCGTATACGCAAAATGTTGACGGGGATAAACCCTTCCCGCCGTCATTCCGGGGCGCGCCGAAGGCGTGAGCCCGGAATCCATTCCACCGTGAATGGTGCGGCCCGATGGATTCCGGGCTCGCGCTACGCGCGCCCCGGAATGACGTGTGGGGAGGTCAACACCTCAATGCTGCAAGATCTTCGACAGAAACTTCTGCGCGCGGTCGCTGCGGGGCGTACCGAAGAAGTCGGCCTTCTTGGCATCCTCGACGATCTCGCCGCGGTCCATGAAGATGACACGGTCGGCGACCTTGTTGGCGAATCCCATTTCGTGGGTCACCACCATCATGGTCATGCCCTCGCGGGCCAGGTCGACCATGACGTCGAGCACCTCGCTGATCATCTCGGGGTCGAGCGCGGAGGTCGGCTCGTCGAACAGCATCGCGATCGGATCCATCGCCAGCGCCCGGGCGATGGCGACGCGCTGCTGCTGGCCGCCGGACAGTTCGGCGGGAAATTTCTTTGCGTGATCCTTCAGCCCGACGCGCTCCAGCAGCTTCATGCCCTTGGCCATGGCGTCGTCATGCTTGCGGCCGAGCACCTTCTCCTGCGCGAGGCAGAGGTTGTCGATGATCCGCAGATGCGGGAACAGCTCGAAATGCTGAAACACCATGCCGACGCGGGAGCGCAGCTTCGGCAGGTTGGTCTTGGGATCGTTGACCTTGACGCCGTCGAGGATGATCTCGCCGTCCTGGATCGGCTCCAGCGCGTTGACGCATTTGATCAGCGTCGACTTGCCCGACCCGGACGGGCCGCAAACCACGACCACCTCGCCCTTGGCAACGCTGGTGGTGCAGTCCTTCAGCACCTGGAAGCTCGGCCCGTACCATTTGTTGACGTGCTTGATCTCGATCATGATGGCTCAGCGGTTGAAGCAAATGCGGGACATCACCTCTCCCATGGGGAGAGGTCGGATCGCGCAAGCGATCCGGGTGAGGGGCTTGGCTCCATCGATGGACCAGAGCCCCTCACCCGGCGCTATGCGCCGACCTCTCCCTGTGGGAGAGGTGAAGGAGCTCGTGGCTCGAATTGATAGCCGCATGTCAATGCTACCTGACAATGGCGATACGCGATTGCAGGCGGCGGACGCCAAACGACGCGATACAGGAAATGACGAAGTAGACCAGCGCGGCGAACAGGTACATTTCGACCAGGCGGCCGTCGCGCTGCGCGACCTTGCTGGCGGCGCCGAGGAAATCCGGGATCGACAGCACGTAGACCAGCGAGGTGTCCTGGAACAGGACGATGGTCTGCGTCAGCAGTACCGGCAGCATGTTGCGGAACGCCTGCGGCAGCACGATGTAGCGCATCGACTGCGCATAGGTCAGGCCGAGCGCGCTGGCGGCGGCCGGCTGGCCGCGCGAGATCGACTGGATGCCGGCGCGCATGATCTCGGAGAAGTACGCCGCCTCGAATGCGATGAAGGTGATCAGCGAGGAGGCGAAGGCGCCGACCGCGATCGGCCGCGACGCGCCGGTCAGCCACTGCCCGATATAGGGCACCAGGAAGTAGAACCAGAAGATCACCAGCACCAACGGCAGCGAGCGGATGAAGTCGACATAGAAGCCCGCGATGCGGCCGAGCACCTTGTAGCTCGACAACCGCATCAGGGCGATCATTGTGCCGAACACCAGGCCGCCGAGCGTTGCGAGCGCGGTCAGCGTCAGCGTGAACCGCATGCCCTCGAAGAACAGGTAGGGCAGCGCGCGGCGGATGACGTCGAAATCGAAATTCGCGAGCATGGTCATTTGCCCGTGATGTAGCCGGGGATCGCCACGTAGCGCTCGAGGAAGCGCATCGCGGTCACCACGACGAAATTGAGGAGGAGATAGAGCACGGTTGCCGCGGTGAACGCCTCGAACACCTGGAACGAGAATTCCTGCATCGAGCGGGCTTGGCCGGTCAGTTCGATCAGGCCGATGGTGATGGCGACGGCGCTGTTCTTGATGGTGTTGAGGAACTCGGACGTCAGCGGCGGCAGGATGATGCGGAACGCCATCGGCAGCAGCACGTAGCGATAGCCCTGCACCGTGGTGAGCCCGAGCGCCGTTGCGGCCTGCTTCTGCCCGCGCGGCAGCGAGGAGATGCCGGCCTGCAATTGCACGGCGACGCGCGCCGACATGAAGAAGCCGATGCCGATCGCGGCGGTCCAGAACGGCGCGTTCGGCAACTGCTTCAGCCACAGCCCGGCGGATTTCGGCAGCAATTCGGGCAGCACGAAGAACCACAGGAACAGCTGCACCAGCAGCGGCATGTTGCGGAAGAACTCGACCCAGCAGAAGCCGATCCACGACGCCGTCCGCGACGGCAGCGTGCGCAGCACGCCGATCACGGAGCCGAAGATCAGCGCGATGACCCAGGCCAGCAGCGACACCTTGACGGTGACCACCAGTCCCGCCAGCAACAGGTCGAGATAGGTGCCGGTACCCATCGGGTTCGGCTCAAGGAAGATGTGCCAGTTCCAATTGTAGTTCACGTGTCCCCCGCGCTCCCGCGCCGATGACGCATTACGCCAACATCAAGCGTGGCGTCTATGCAAATGTCCGGCCATTCTCCTCCAGAATGGCCGGACACGCTTACGTTAGACTAACGGCTCTCGCGATCAGTTGACCAGATAGGCATCCGGATCGGGTGAATCCGACGGCTTGGCAAGCTGCTTCTTCATCTCCGGCCCCAACGGAACGTTGAGGTTCAGGCCCTTCGGCGGGATCTTCTGGTTGAACCACTTGTCGTAGAGTTTCAAGCCCTCGTCGCTGGTGTAGAGCGCGGCGGTGGCAGCATCGGCAACCTTCTTGAACGGCACGTCGTCCTTGCGCAGCATGATGCCGTAGGGCTCGGGCTTGGAGAATGCGTCCTTGGACAGCACATAGTCGCCCGGCGACTTCGAACTGGCGACCAGGCTCGCGAGCAGGATGTCGTCCATCACGAACGCCGCGGCGCGATCGGTCTCGACCATCAGGAAGGCCTCGGCATGGTCCTTGGCCGGGATGATGTTGATGTTCAGCCCGCGCGCGAGATTGGCCTCGGTGAGCTGCTTGATGTTGGTGGTGCCGGCGGTGGAGACCACCGTCTTGCCCTTCAGATCGTCGATCGAATTGATCTTGCTCGCCTTCTTCGTCACGTAGCGGCTCGCGGTGAGGAAGTGGCTGTTGGTGAACCAGACCTGCTTCTGGCGCTCGGCATTGTTGGTGGTCGAGCCGCATTCGAGGTCGACGGTGCCGTTTGCCATCAGCGGGATACGCGTCGCCGAGGTGACCGGGTTGAGCTTGACCTCGAGCTTGTCGAGCTTGAGCTCCTTCTTCACGGCATCGACGATCTTGTAGCAGATGTCCATGGCGTAGCCGACCGGCTTCTGGTTGTCGTCCAGATAGGAGAACGGAATCGAGGAATCGCGGTAGCCGAGCGTGATCACGCCGGTGTCCTTGATGTTCTTCAGCGTCCCGGTGAGTTCTTCGGCCTGCGCCTGGCTCGCGCCGAGCGCGGCAGCGAGCGCGAAGCCAATGAGATATTTGCGTGTCATACGTCTACTCCTTCGTGGAAACGGTCGATCAATGCGTGAGAATGTCGGCGAGGACGGGTGCGATATAGCGTCGAAACTGTTCGGGATTCTCGCTCATCGGAAAATGACCGAGCTTCTCCATGATCGTGACGCTGGCGCCCCCTATTGCCGCTGCGGTCCGCCTCGTGTCGTCGGGCGTGCAGGAGAAATCATACTCGCCCGTGAGCAGATAGAGCTTGCATACTTTAGTATCGATTGACGCGACCCGGCCGCGCAGGTCGCCGTCGACACGATAAAAGTAGAGGTCGCCCCTGAACACGCCGGGGCCGCCCTGCTTGTAGGCCCACAGCGTTTCCATCCGCGCGGGCTCCGGACTCTGCGGGGCAATCAGCCCCGACACCAGCGCCGCGCAGACCTCGCCGCCGTGAACGTCGGGGCGGTTCAGCCAGTCGGTGTCATACCATGGCGCCTGGAAATCGGCGGCCTCGAGCCCGATCAGCGCGCGGAACTCGGCAGCGTGCGCGATCGCGAGATTGAGCACGATGCGGCCGCCGATCGAGCAGCCCATCACGACCGGCTTCTCCAGCCGCAGCGCGCGGCAGAAGGCGCGGATCGTCTCGGTGTAGCGCGCGGTGGTGAGCTGGTATTCATCGCCGGTCCAGCTTTTCGGCGGATTCGACTTGCCATGCCAGGGCATATCGAAGGCAATGATGCGGAAGTTTTCGGCAAACTGCGCATCAACGAGCAGATGTCGCCACTGCCGCGCATCGGATCCCGCGGTGTGCAGGCAGACCAGCGGAATGCCCTGGCCGTGCTCCTCGAAATAGATCCGGTGCAGCTCGCCGCCGATCTCGACGTGAACGTAGCGGCCGACCATCGGCTCGATACGGCCGTTCACCAGGGTGCCACTCATGATGCGGCCGCCACGATCCGCTGCCGCGGCAGCGCCAGCAGGTCCTTGAAATACTGGAGATGCGCCATGAAGGGGTGCAGATCGCCTTCCAGCACCGCCTCGCCGCGCTTGGTCAGCGCCAGCAGATCGTGCCAGCCGGGCTTCGGCTCGGGCTGCCAATAGGCGGACCAGGCCTGCGGCGTCGCGCGATAGGCGAAGCGCCACGAGCGCATCAGCACCGGCGACGGCACCAGCTCGACGATGCGCCCGGCACGGATCGCAGCATGGAACGGCCGCGCCATCGGGCCGAGCAGGCAGTCGCAGTCCAGCAGTCGGCCGTGCCGGAGCAGCGCAGGCGCCTGATCCAGCAATGCGGGAAGGCCGGCAAACGCGCTGATGACGGCGTCGTCGGTAGCGTCAGGCGATGGCGTCATCGGGTGGGCAGGTTTCCTGCGACGGACGGTACCATGATGGCCGGAAGCGACGGTTCTCGCAAGGCACCGATGCCCTTGGGTTCCCTAGATAATTCGCTTGACCAAACCGGGCTTGCCGGTCAGCCGCACGCTTTCCCCATGCGGCCAGGGACTGCCAATCCGTCGGACCGGATGCCGATCTAATTCCGTCGCTCGGCAGGTCGCGGCAGACCAATTGTCGCAGCCGGCGCTTCGAGACCAATTCGCGCTTCCGTTGCCCGCCGCGTTCTGCAATGCGCTTTCATGTCCCTGCGATGACAGGGGCGATCATTGCCAATTCCGGACAAGACGGGGGTCGCGATCGGGCCCAGGGAGAGATCGAGATGTCGCAACGAAATCGCTTGATGGTCCTGCTCGCGGCCGCCGGCATGCTGGTGTCGGTTGCCGCGCACGCGCAGGATTATCCGACCAAGCCGATCACGCTGATCGTGCCATGGCCGGCGGGCGGCTCGACCGATATCTCGATGCGCGCGATCGCCGAGAGCGCCTCCAAGGTGCTGGGCCAGCCGATCGCGGTCGACAACAAGGCGGGCGGCGGCGGCACCGTGGGCCCGGCGACCATGGCCGCGGGCGCCAAGCCCGACGGCTACACCATCGCACAGCTTCCGATCACCGTGTTCCGCCTGCCGCTGATGCAGGAGGTGTCGTGGGATCCGGCGAAGGATTTCTCCTACATCATCCACCTCACCGGCTACACTTTCGGCGTCACCACCAATGCGGAGTCGCAGTTCAAGACCTGGCAGGACGTGGTCGATTTCGCCAAGAAGAATCCCGGCAAGGTGACCTATGCGACGCCGGGCACCGGCACCTCGCTGCATGTCGGCATGGAGCAGGTCGCCCTGATGGCCGGGATCAAGCTGACCCAGGTGCCGTTCAAGGGCGGTGCCGAGACCAACGCCGCGGTACTCGGCCAGCACACCATGCTGCAGGCGGATTCCACCGGCTGGCGGCCGCTGGTCGATGCCGGCAAGCTCCGCCTGCTGATGGTGTGGACCGGCACGCGCTCGCCGAACTATCCCGACGTGCCGACGCTGAAGGAGCTCGGCTATCCCATGATCTACGACTCGCCGTTCGGCATCGCCGGCCCCAAGGGCATGGACCCCAAGATCGTCGCCAAGCTGCACGACGCCTTCAAGAAGGCGATCGAGGACCCGGCGGTGATCGCGACGCTCGCCAAATACGACATGGTGCCGAACTACAAGAACACCGAAGACTACAAGAAGTTCGTGGTCGAGGTCACCGAGTCCGAGCGCAAGGTGATCGACACGCTCGGTCTGGCGAAGAAGTAGAGTTCAGTCCGCTACGACGGGACTCACAACGGGATGCGCGAGAACCACCCCCGGTGTCGTCCCGGCTTTCGCCGGGACGACGGGTGGGGAGATCATCCGCGCCGCCACCTCAGGACGACGGTGATCTAAGGGCCGCTTCATATGACAGACCAAACCAACGTCAAACTCCGCCTCAACAACTCCGAGCTGTGGGGCGGCCTGATCGGGCTTGCGCTCGGCATCTTCGTGCTCTGGTCGGGCCTGAAGCTCAAGCTCGGCACCATCAACGATCCCGGCTCCGGCTATGTGCTGTTCTATGCCGGCATCCTGATGTGCGTGTTCGCGACCTCGATCATCATCGCGGCGGTCACCGAGGGCGGCCCGACCTTCGCCTCACGCTGGCAGGATGCGCGCTGGGGCAAGCCGGTGCTGGTGATCGCCTGCCTCGTCGCATTCGCCTTCGCGCTGGAGCCGCTTGGCTTCCTGCTGTCGGCGATCCCGCTGATGCTGTTGCTGTTGCGCGTGATCGATCCGGTGCGCTGGTCGCTGGCGATCCCGCTGTCCATCCTTGCCCCGCTCGGGATGTGGTGGGTGCTGAAACACCTGCTCGCGATCCAGTTGCCGAGCGGCATGTTCGAGATCGGTTGAGCAAATCCCATGGATACTCTCGTCAACGTCGCCCACGGCCTCGGCGTCGCGCTGCAACCGGTCAATTTGATCTATTGCTTCATCGGCGTCTTCATCGGCACGCTGGTCGGCGTGCTGCCCGGCATCGGCCCGATCTCGGCGATGTCGCTGCTGTTGCCTGTCACGCTGTCGGGCACGCCGGAGTCCGGCATCATCATGATGGCCGGCATCTATTACGGCTCGATGTATGGCGGCTCGACCACCTCGATCCTGGTCAACATTCCCGGCGAAGCCGCCTCTGTCGTCACCTGTATCGACGGCCACCAGATGGCGAAGCAGGGCCGCGCCGGCCCCGCGCTCGGCATCTCCGCGTTCGGCTCGTTCATCGCCGGCACCTTCTCGCTGGTCGCGCTGATGCTGGTGGCGCCCTCGCTTGCCAGCGTCGCGATCGCCTTCGGGCCGGCCGAATATTTCAGTCTGATGGTGCTCGGCCTCGTGGTGCTGACCTTCCTCACCCAGGGCTCGATGGCCAAAGCGCTGCTGATGGCCTGCATCGGCGTCGTGCTCGGCTTGGTCGGGCTCGACAGCATCACCGCGCAGCCGCGACTGACCTTCGGCCGCATCGAATTGATCGACGGAATCGGCCTCGTGCCTGTCGTGATGGGCCTGTTCGGCGTCGCCGAGGTGCTGCTCAACACCGAGCAGGCGATCAAGCGCGACATCATCAAGACCAGGATCACGCAGTTGCTGCCGAGCAAGGAGGACTGGAAGGCCAGCGCCGGGCCGGTCGGCCGCGGCACCGTGCTCGGCTTCTTCCTCGGCATCCTGCCCGGCGGCGGCGCCGTGGTGGCGTCGTTTGCGTCCTACGCGCTGGAGAAGCGGCTGTCGAAACATCCGGAGCGCTTCGGCCATGGCGCGATCGAGGGCGTCGCGGGACCGGAATCCGCCAATAATTCCGCCGCCGGCGGCGCCTTCATTCCGCTGATGACGCTCGGCATCCCGCCGAACGTGGTGATGGCGCTGTTGCTCGGCGCCTTCGTGATCCACGGCTTGCAGCCGGGCCCACTGATGATCCAGCAGAACCCGACGCTGTTCTGGGGCATCATCGCCAGCATGTATATCGGCAATCTGATGCTGCTGGTGCTCAATCTGCCGATGATCGGCATGTGGGTGCAGCTGCTGCGGCTGCCCTACAACGTGCTGTTCCCGCTGATCATCCTGTTCACGATCATCGGCGTCTACTGCTCCAGCAACAACGTGTTCGACGTCCATGTCATGATCGCGTTCGGCGTGATCGGCTATTTCATGCGCAAGCTCGGCTACGAGCCGGCGCCGCTGGTGCTCGCCTTCGTGCTCGGACCGATGCTGGAGAACAACCTGCGCAAATCGCTGATCCTCTCGCAGGGCGACCTGATGACCTTCGTGGAGCGGCCGATCTCGGCGATCTGTCTCGCCTTCGCGTTGCTGCTGCTGGTCGGTCCGCTGCTGCCCTCGCTGCGCAAGAAGCGCGAGATGGTGGCGCTGGATGAGGGGGCGTGAGCCAACACATGACGTTCACCTTCGTTTGAAGATGGACCCGAATTAACCAAGCGACGCTGGCCGTCACGGCCAGCGTCGCCATATGTCCTGGTGCATGCGGTGAAACATCGCTGCGAGACGCACAGCCTCCGATCCTGACGAAGAGTGCCGTCACGGGATCACTCCGAGCCGGGATCGGACGGTGCGCCCAAACCGTCGTAGATCCGTCGGGATCGCCAGGCTCGATCACACTGCGTTCCGGTCGTCCGCGTTCCCTTCGTGGTCCTTTGGACAAGGAGGTTCCCGCGATGGCTGACTCGATCTCCACGGCAAAACTCCTGACGTCCGGCAAAGCCTCGCGCCGCGACTTCCTTTACGTCGCCACGGCCGCCTTCGGCGCGGTCGGCGCCGTCGCATCGCTCATCCCGATGATCAGCCAGATGAACCCTGACGCCTCGACGCTGGCTGCGGGCGGACCGGTCGATCTGGACCTGTCGAATGTCGCACCGGGCCAGCAGGTGGTGCTGCGCTGGCGAACCAGGCCGGTGTTCGTGACCCACCGCACGCCGCAGGCCGTCGAGAAGCTGAAGGATCCGGCGCTGCTGTCGCGATTGGCGGATCCGCAATCGTCCGAGTTGCAGCAACCGGACTACGTTGCGAACTGGCATCGTTCCGTCAAACCGGAGTTCGGCGTCGTGGTCGGCATCTGCACCCATCTCGGATGCATCCCGTTGTTCGAACCGGACCCGAACCCGACCTCGCCAGCGCCGAATTGGCCGGGCGGCTATTTCTGCCCGTGCCACGGTTCCAAATACGATCTCGCAGGACGCGTCTATAACGGCGTGCCGGCACCCTATAATCTGCCGGTTCCCCCGCATCACTTCCCGAGCGACACCATGCTCCGCGTCGGCGAGAATCCACCGAACTCCGATTTCGACTTTGCCACGATCCGGCAGATATAGAGCCTGATCCGGAAAAGTACGAAGCGGCTTTCCGAAATGACCAGGCTCGTAGCCGACCGGCTTTCGCCGATCACAAGCCCGGCTTGACCGCGCGCCCGTTCTTCGGCGCCTGCGCCATCGCACGCGCCAGCACCTGGGCTTCCTTCTTCAGCATGTCGGCGAGCTCGCTCTCGCGGCGACGGATGCGGTCGGTCGCGGCGCCGATCGACAGCGCGGCAACCACCTCGCCGGCATCGTCGCGGACCGGGACGCCGACGCCGCCCATGCCGGGGAATGCGGCGTCGAGCAACACGGTGTGCCCGGCCTTGCGCGCCACTGCGATCCGCTCGCGCAGGAACTTCGGCGTGATGCGCGGCGATTTCGCCAGCCGCGGCACGATCACCTCGATCACGGCCTCGATCTCGGCATCCGGCAGCCAGACCAGAAGTGCCAGCGCGCCGGCACCAACGCCGAGCGGACGGCGGCTGCCAATCTGTAGATAGTTCGGTTGCAGCGGATGGCTGCCGACCGAGCGCGCCAGATACAACGCCTCGACGCCTGATCGTACCGACAGCAGCGCGGTGTCGGCCGAGCGCTCCGACAGCCGCAACAGGCTCGGCTGCGCCAGCTCCGCGATGTCGACCGAGCGGCGCGCGCCGACCGCCATCACCCGCGCCTCCTGGCCGAGCTCATAGGTCTTGGCGCCGGCGACCCGGCTGACGAAGCCTTCCTCGATCAGCGAGTTGAGGATGCGCAGCGCGGTCGCCTTGTTCAGCGAGGTGGTGTCGGCGATGTCGGTGAGCCGCAACGGCGAGCGCTGCGCCAGCACGCGCAGGATCGCGCAGACTTTCTGGATCGCATTGAACTTGTCGGGTTGGCCCGGCTCCGGTGATGACCTCTTGCGGCTGGTCCGTGCGGTCGCAGTCGTGGAGGCGTTCATGCCTTGGCCTTCCCTGCCCTCAATTCCAAATCCTGAACCGGACGCGGCGAAGAGATACGCCCGGCGGCCGTCATCCTAGGACGGATGACGTTCGCCGGACACCGTATACTTTCGTCAGATGAAACTTTGATTTCGACTATCTACGCTGCTCTGCAACAATAGCGATGTCCGAATTTCGCTTCACGAAATCAGGCCAGCCGCATCCTGCGGATCGTGAACAGCGAGCACAGGCTGAGGATGCAGACCGCGGTGAGATAATAGCCCGGCGCGAGCTCGCCGATCAGCGCAAAGCCGCCCATCCAGGTCATGATCGCCGGCCCCATGCCGCCGAACACCGTGACGCCGATATTGTAGCTGAGCCCGAGCCCGGTCGCACGTGTCGCCGGCGGAAACAGCTCCGACATCAGCGCCGCCAGCGGCCCGTAATACAACGACTTGAGCACGCCGAGCCAGAGCACGCCGAGCAGGATGATGGTGGGCGTCGGCTTGCCGGTGAGCATCAGGAAGGCCGGGAAGATCGACACCAGCAGCAGCAGCGCGAACAGGATCATGTGCGTGGTGCGTCCGATCTTGTCGGAGACGAAGCCCGCGATCGGCGCCAGCAGCGCGACCGCGGTCTGCGCGGCGAATGCGGCGATGAACCCGACCGATGGCTCAAGGTTGAGCGTCTTCACCACATAGGTCGGCATGTAGATGATCAGGTAGTTCACCGCGGTCGACACCGCGAGCGCGCCGATCGCCAGGATGGTCGGGAGCATCTGTTTCGCGAACACCTCCTTGACCGGCGATCCCTGCTCTGCGGCCGGCGGCGGGGTCGCATCATCGACATGGTTGCGGATGTAGATGCCGACCGGGCCGATCAATACCCCGAACAGGAACGGCAGCCGCCAGCCCCAGGATTGCAGGTCCTCGGGGCTCATCAGCGAGGTCAGCAGCGCACCGAAGCCCGCGCCGAGCAGGCCGCTGACGCCCTGGCTCGCGAACTGCCAGCTCGCCACGAAGCCGCGCCGCTCCGGCATGTGCTCGACCAGGAACGCGGTCGAGGAGCCGAACTCGCCGCCGGCGGAGAAGCCTTGCACCAGCCGCGCCGCCATCACGGCGATCGGCGCCAGGATGCCGATCGTCTCGAAGGTCGGCATCAGCGCCAGCACCAGCGTGCCGAACGTCATCAGCACGATCGACAGCATCAGCGAAGCCTTGCGGCCGTGACGGTCGGCATAGGCGCCGAGCACGACGCCGCCGATCGGACGGATCAGGAACGACAGGCCGAAGCTGCCGAAGGTGAGCAGCAGCGAGATGGTCGGGTCGTTCGTGGGAAAGAACGCCTTGGAGAGGTAGACCGCGAAATAGGCATAGACCGAGATGTCGTACCATTCGAGCGCATTGCCGACCGAGGTCGCGACGATCAGACGGGTGATGTTTTTCTTGGTGGTGGCGTCGGCTTCGGAGGTGATCGGCGTCGATAGGGTCATCTAGATTCCTTGGCCGTGTCAGGCACTACTCTCTCGGCGAGTCATGGCCGGGCTTGCTCCGGTCTTCCACGTCTTCCCCGTCACCCTGAGGAGCCGCGTAGCGGCGTCTCGAAGGGTCGACGGCCCGGCTGGTGGCCGTCGATCCTTCGAGACGCGGCTATCGCCGCTCCTCAGGATGACGGGAAAAATGCGGCGCGGTCCTTCACCCCTTGCGCGGCGTCTCGCCGAGGTCCCAGAACAAGCCGGCCATGATGGTCAGCGCTTCCTCGGTCACCGGCAGCAGGATGTGCTCGTCAGGCGCATGCTGCGAGCAGCCGGGATAGGAGTGCGGCACCCAGATCGTCGGCAGGCCGAGTCCCTCGGAGAACACGTCGTTCGGCAGCGAGCCGCCGAAGTTCGGCAGCACCGCAGGCGCCTTGCCGGTGGTGGCGCGGATCGAGTTCGCGGCCCAGTCGATCCACGGACTGTCCATGTCGGTGCGCGAGGCGCCGAAGCGCTGCGCACCCGACACCTCGACCATCGGAAAGCCGTTCTTGTGCAGGTGGTCACGCACGCCATCGATCACTTCGAGGTATTTGGTGCCGACCACGAAGCGGAGTTGCAGTACCGCGTTGGCCTTGCCGGGGATCGCATTGGCGGGCTTCTCGATATTGCCCGCCGACATCGCCAGCACTTCCAGCGTATTCCAGGCATAGAGCCGCTCGGCCGCGGTCAGGCCCTCCTCGCCCCAATCCTCCGCCAGCTGCGGTTCATCCGCCGTCGGCTTGATTTCGACGTCGGCGAGCGCGGCGCGGACACGGTTCGAGATCGGCGGGGGCTTGAGGATATCGAGCTTCATGCGGCCCTTGCCGTCGACCAGGCTCGCGATCGCGTTGACCAGGATGGTGGCGGGATTGGCCAGCACGCCGCCCCAATTGCCGGAATGGTTGCCGCCCTCGCGCAGGTTGACGTCGAGATGGATGCGGTTGCCGCCACGGCAGCCGAGGAAGATGGTCGGACGCTCCACCGACAGCCGCGGGCCGTCGGAAGCAATGAACAGATCGGCCTTCAATTCCTCGCGATGCGCCTCGCAGACCTCGCGCAGGTCGGGCGAGCCGATCTCCTCGCCGGTCTCGATGATGAACTTGGCATTGAAGCCGAGCTTGCCGCCGCGCGCCTGCTTCACCGCACGGAGCGCGGCCATGTTGATCGAATGCTGGCCCTTGTTGTCGGCGGTGCCGCGGCCATAGGCGCGATCGCCCTTGACGGTGATCTGCCAGGGATTGAGCCCGTCGCGCCATTCGCCGACCATGCCGTCGACGACGTCACCGTGGCCGTAGGTCAGCACGGTCGGCCGCGCGGCATCTTCCTGGTAGTCGGCGATCAGATAGGGTCCGCGACCGGTCGGCGATTCGATCAGCCTGGTCTTGAAGTCGAGCTCGGCGAAGGCCGGTTGCAGATTCTCCACCAGATAGGCGCGCAGCGCATCACCCTTGTCGGCATTCAGGCTCTCGGTCTGGTAGCCGACCCTGCGGTCCAGCTCCTTCAGGAACTGTCCCGATTGAAAATGCTCTCGCACGTTCGCGATTGCGTCGGCCCGTGTCGCCATGATTGTTCCTTCGTCCGGTCGCGTCTTGGCATGATCCCGCTGGATAGGCTGCATCGCACACCCGGATCATGCTTCTGGAGGGCCGCAACCTATCGGGATCGGCGCAGCACCGGAAGGGTGTGAATCGCGAAGGGGCCTTGCCAAAACGTGGGAAGTCGCAACAAGTTGATGCGGGACGCCCGACATCGACCGGGCGGCACGGCGCGCAAGTTTTCGACCAAGGTTTTCGACAATGACAAAACAAATCCGGCTCAACGCCTTTGCCATGAACTGCGTGACGCATCAGTCGCCGGGGCTGTGGACCCATCCGCGCGACCGCACCAAGGACTACAACAAGCTGTCCTACTGGACCGACCTGGCGAGGACGCTGGAGCACGGCCGGTTCGACGGCCTGTTCCTCGCCGACGTGCTCGGCGTCTATGACGTCTACGCGGGCAATCCGGATGCGGCACTGCGCAATGCGGCGCAGACCCCGGCCAACGAGCCGCTGATGCTGATCCCGGCGATGGCCGCGGTGACCGAAAACCTCGGCTTCGGCGTCACCAGCAATCTCTCCTTCGAGCCGCCCTACCCGTTCGCGCGGCGGATGTCGACGCTCGATCATCTGACCAATGGCCGGGTCGGCTGGAACGTGGTGACCGGCTATCTCGATTCGGCGGCGCGCGGTGCCGGCAAGGACAAGCAGACCGCGCATGACGACCGCTACGAGCTCGCCGACGAGTATATGGAGCTGGTCTACAAGCTCTGGGAAGGCAGCTGGGAGGATGACGCCGCGATCCGCGACGTCGCGCGCGGCATCTTTACCGATCCCGCGAAGGTGCACCGTGTGCAGCACGAAGGCGCCAACTACCGGCTCAACGCGATCCATCTCTCCGAGCCGTCGCCGCAGCGCACGCCGGTGCTCTACCAGGCCGGCACCTCGCCGCGCGGCCGGCAATTCGCCGCCGAGCACGCCGAATGCGTGTTCATGTCGGGACCGTCGGCGAAGGTGATCGGCCCGCGGGTGGCGGCGATCCGCGAGCTCGCCGCCGAGAAGGGCCGCAACGCGGCCGAAATCCTGATGTTCTCGATGATGTGCATCGTGGTGGCGCCGACCGAGGCCGAAGCCAAGGCGAAGTATGCCGAGTACCGCAGCCATATCAGCCACGAGGGCGCGCTGGCGCTGATGTCGGGCTGGACCGGCGTCGACTTCTCGACCTATTCGCTCGACCAGGAAGTGCGGCACGTGCAGAACGATGCCGGCCGCTCCGCCATGGACAATGTCACGCGCGCCGACCCGGACCGGGTCTGGACCGTACGCGAGGTCGCCGAGCATGTCGGCATCGGCGGCGCCGGACCGGTCGTGGTCGGCACGCCCGAGCAGGTCGCCGACAAGATCGAACAATGGTTCGAGGAGACCGACGTCGACGGCCTCAACGTCGCCTTCGCGATCTCGCCCGGCGATTTCGAGGACATCGCCGACATGCTGGTGCCGGAGCTCGTCAAGCGCGGCCGCTACAAGCGGGAATATGCCAAGGGCACGCTGCGGGAGAAGCTGTTCGGCGAAGGCCGTGCACGGCTGAACGATGCGCATCCGGCGAACCGCTATCGCGTGAAGCGGAGCGCCGCGCAGTAGGTGCGTAGGGTGGGTTAGCGAAGCGTAACCCACCATCTTCGTCCAAGTCGCACGTGCGGATGAGAGACCGACGGTGGGTTACGCCTTCGGCTAACCCACCCTACGATTTCCGACCCGTCATCCTGAGGAACGCGGCCAAACTCAATTCACCGAATTGCTCACCACCACCTCGATCAGCTTCGCGCCGGGCCGGCTGAACGCGGAATTCAGCATGCCCTTCAGCTCCTGCGGATCGGTGATCTTGATCGCCTCGAGCCCGAGCGAGCGCGCCAGCGCCGTGAAATCGACCGGCGGGTCGATGAAGTCCATGCCGACATAATTGTCGTCGCCGTGGAAGGCGAGCAGGCGCTGCTTGATGATGCGATAGCCGCCATTGTTGACGATGACGAAGTTGAGCGGCAGCTTGTGGTTGGCTGCGGTCCACAGCGACTGGATCGAATACATCGACGAGCCATCGCCGGAATAGCACACCACCGGCCGCTGCGGATTGGCGAGGCTGACGCCGACCGAGGCCGGCAGCCCCCACCCGATGCCGCCGGAGGCCAGCGCGTGATAGCCGTAACGGTCGCGATGCGGCCTCAAGCCGATGATCTGCCGCGACGAGGTCAGGCCTTCGTCGACCAGGATTGCATGATCGGGCATCGCTTCCACGACTTGCAGCGCGAGCCAATCCGGATCGATCGGCGAGGTCTGGCTGGCCTTCGAGATCTGCTCAACCAGCGCCTTGCGCTTCGCCGCCCAGTTTTTCGTCGACAGCACCGCGAGCCCCTGTCTGGCGCGCGCCGCCAGCGCGCTGCCGCCCGCCTGTTTCAACGCCGGCACCAGCGCGCGCAGCGTCTCCTTGACGTCGGCCTTCACAGCGATCTCGGCGCCATAATTGCGGGCGAGATCGTTGTCGACCAGGCCGACCTGCACGATCGAGAGCCCGTCCGGCAGCGGATCGACCTCGCTGTAGACCGACATCCGCAGCGGGTCGCCGCCGAGCGCGATCAACAGGTCATGCGGTGCCAGGACGTCGCGCGCGACCTTCTGCAACCGCGCGATCGCGCCCATGAAACTCGGGCTCTCGGACAGGAAATGCGCGCCATAGGGCGTCGGCGATTGCCAGGCCGGGCAGCCCAGCGTCTCGGCGAGATCGGCGGCCTCGCGCAACGCATCGCTCTTGACGATCTCGTCGCCGACCACGATCACCGGACGCTCGGCCTTGAGGATGCGCGCGGCCAGCGCGCTGAGCGAGTCCTCCGACGGACGAACCCGTGTGTCGATCCGGGTGGAACGGCCAAGCTCGATGCCGGCCTCGGCATTGAGGATGTCACCCGGCAGCGAGATGAACACCGGGCCGGTCGGCGGCGTGGTCGCGATCTTGGCGGCGCGGCGCACGATACGCGGCAGGTCCTCGAGCCGCGTCACCTCGACCGCCCATTTCACCAAGGGGGTGGCCATCTGCACCAGCGGGCCGAACAGCACCGGCTCGGTCAGGCCGTGGCCTTGCTCCTGTTGCCCGGCGGTGAGGATCAGCGGCGTGCCGGTGAAGCTCGCATTGTAGAGCGAGCCCATCGCATTGCCGAGGCCGGGCGCGACATGGACGTTGCAGGCGACCAGCTTGCCGGAGGCGCGGCTGAAGCCATCGGCCATCGCGACCACGAGGCTCTCCTGCATCGCCATCACATAGGTGAGATCGGGATGGTCCTTTAGCGCGTGCATGATCGGCAATTCGGTGGTGCCGGGATTGCCGAACAGATGGGTGACGCCCTCATCCTTCAGCAGCGCCAGAAATGCCGAGCGGCCGGTAATGCGATTCTTCATGTTCCCTCCAGGCCTGCCGGCGCGTTGGCCGACGGGATCGAGCGAGATGACCAAACTTGCGCGGTGCGGGCAATCGAGCGGGCGATCATGGCGGCATTCCGCAGGCGCGCGCCTCACGGAAGGTTTCGTTCGGGCTTGCGATCAGCGACATCTTGATCGGCATTAAACCTCTGTAACCCGACGAACCCGCCGTCCGCTCATCGCCTCCAACTGATGTTGAAGGAGGTGATATTCATGAAACTCGTTTCCGCATGTGTTGGCATCGCCGCCCTCGGCGGCGTTGCTCTGTCCAGCGCCCCCGCATCGGCGATGCCGATCGAAGTCCCCGCAGCGGGAGCCGTCGTCCCCGCCGGCTACGTCTGCAACGAATGGGGCCATTGCTGGCACCGCCATTATTACGGCGGCGGCTACTACCATCCGCAATCCTATTACCATCCGCAGTACTGGGGTGGTTACGGCTATGGTGGCTGGGGCTGGCACCGGCACTGGCGTCACGGTTACCACTGGCGTCATTGGCGCCACTGGCATCGCTGGCACCATTGGCATCGCTGGCACCGCTATTGAGCGCTGAGGAAGGGGCTTCGGCCCCTTCCTCTTCAGCGTGCTAGAACATCCCCTCGCGCGCGCTGCGCTTCTTCTTTTTCGAGCGTTGCCACACCACGCCGGGATAGCCTTTCAGCGGCACCAACGGTTCGCCGGTGTAGGCCCATTCCTGCAACTCCTCGATCGCGATGTGATAGAGCGGCTGCCGCCCGGTGCGCCCCGAAAACAGCGCGCGCGGGATGTTGACCATATGCGGCGAGCGGGCGCGTTCGTAGATGATCGGCGTGCCGCAATTGGCGCAGAAGCTGCGCGCGGTCTTACTCTTCGCGTCTTCGTAACGCGACAGCTCGCTCTCGCCTTGCGTGATGCGGAAGCGCTTGCGCCAGCTGCCGACATAGGTCGCATACACAGCGCCATGGGCGCGGCGGCTGGCTTGTGTGTGATCATGCCAGGCCCAGCGCGCCGGCACGTCGATCTCGAACCGCACCTTGCCGCACAGGCATTGGCCGGAAGCGGGCTTTGCCAGCGCCACCGGCTTCGGCTTCTTGGTCGGCTCGAATTCGTCGTCCGGAAACATCGCCGGCTCCATCCGGGCTACGAAACAGCGTTTCTAGGCCTGCGCCAGTTCGTCATGCACGGGATAATCCGTGTAGCCCTTCTCCTCGCCGGCATAGAACGTCGCGCGGTTGTACTTGGTCAGCGGATAGCCGCGTTGCAGGCGGCGCGGCAGGTCCGGGTTGGAGATGAAGTAACGGCCGAACGCGATCGCGTCGGCATGGCCTTCGGCGAGCGCGCGCTCCGCGCTGTCACCGATGAAATTGCCGGCTGATATCAGCACGCCGCTCCACATCGGCCGGTACAGCATCATTGCCGACGGCACATCCTTCCAATCGACATCGGCACGGCCGGTGCCGGAGGCGCGCGGCTCGATGAAATGCAGATAGGCCAGCCCGAACTTGTCCAGCGCCTTGATGGCGTGGCTGTAGAGCGGCATCGGGTCGGCCTCGCCGCTGCCATTGGCGATGCCGTAGGGCGACAGCCGCACGCCGACGCGGTTGGCGCCCCAGACCTCGGTCACCGCCTGGGTCACCTCCAGCAGGAAGCGGACGCGGTTCTCGATCGAGCCGCCATACTGGTCGGTGCGCAGGTTGCTCTTCGATTGCAGGAACTGCTCGATCAGATAGCCATTGGCGCCGTGGATCTCGACGCCGTCGAAGCCGGCGGCGAGCGCATTCTTGGCGCCCTGCCGGTAGGCCTCGACCATCAGCGCGACCTCGGCCGTCTCGAGCGCGCGCGGCGTCTCGTAATCGACCACCTTGCCGTCCGCCGTCATGCACTTGAACTCGGCGGGGATCGCGACCGCCGACGGCGCCACCGGCAGCGCGCCATCCGGCTGGAACGAGGAATGCGAGACGCGGCCGACGTGCCAGAGTTGCAGGAAGATCAGGCCGCCCTTGGCGTGCACGGCATTCACCACCTCGCGCCAGCCCGCGATCTGGGCCTCGCTGTAGATGCCGGGGACGCCGGGATTGCCGAAACCGGTCGCGACCACGGGCGAGGCTTCCGCGATCAGCAGGCCGCCCGGCGTGGCGCGCTGCGCGTAATATTCCGCGTTCATCGGCCGCGGCACGAGGCTCGGCCGCGCCGCCCGCATCCGGGTGAGCGGTGCCATCACGACACGGTGCTTGAGCTCATAGGGACCGACCTTGAGCGGCGAAAACAGCGACGAAGAAGCCATGCCTACCCCAAATGTTCTTTTGCGATTTCCCGTTATATTCTGGGCACGATCGGCTCGGAAAACCGGTGCCCACTTTTCCGGATCATGCCCGTTATGTAACGGGTTCATCTTGTTCATAAAAGCAGGTAGTGGCAATCTGTTGCCAAGAGAACAGGTCTCCCATGTCGAAATCGAGCGCCTCATCGCTCCCCTCGCTGAGCGTCCGCATCGACCTCGATTCCGAGGACCGGATCGGGCCGGGCAAGATCCTGCTGCTGGAGCGGATCAACGAATGCGGCTCGATCTCGGCCGCCGGTCGCGCCATGGACATGAGCTACAAGCGCGCCTGGGACCTGGTCGACGAGATCAACCGCATCTGCCGGCAGGCGGCGGTGGAGCGGCAGACCGGCGGCAAGAACGGCGGCGGCGCGGTGCTGACCCCGTTCGGCCAGTCGCTCGTGGCGCGCTACCGCAAGATCGAGCGCGACGCAGCAAGCGCCGTGCGCAAGGATCTCGAGGCGCTGCGCAGCGACATCGGCAAGCCGAAGAAGGCCGCCGGGCGGTAGACGACGCCCGTCACGGGCAGGCGTTGCGAAAACATCGAAAACAACCCCATGCAAAGCAAGCCGGCGGCGGCCGACGTTCGACACGCAACTTGACGCGTCGGGCAAATCAGGGATATATTTCTAATATTCCGAAATAGCGCCTCGTCATGGCCGGGCTTGCCCCGGGGCCATCCACGTCTTTCTCACGCTGAAACCAAGACGTGGATGCCCGGCACAAGGCCGGGCATGACGGAGTTTGTGGGGAATAGCCCTCCCGCAGGCCGGGAGAGGTGAAGCGGCAAGTCGGGCCCTAGCCCGTCTTGATCCAGACCGCCTTGACGTTGAGATACTCCTCGACGTGCTGCTTGCCGGATTCGCGGCCGTAGCCGCTCATCTTGTAGCCGCCGAACGGCACCGCGGGGTCCATCGCCTGGTAGCAATTGACCCAGACCGAGCCGGCGCGCAGCGCTTTTGCGACCTGGTGCGCCTTGCTGACATTGGTGGTCCAGACCCCGGAGCCGAGGCCGAAGGTAGTGGCATTGGCGCGCTTGATCAGTTCGTCCGGATCCTTGAACGAGATCGCCGAGATCACCGGGCCGAAGATCTCCTCCTGGGCGATGCGCATGTTGTCCTGCACATTGGCGAACACCGTCGGCTGCACGAAATAGCCCTTCGACAGCGCGCCTTCGGTGAGGCGGCCGCCGCCGACCACGGCCTTGGCGCCTTCCTTTGCGCCGATGTCGAGATAGCCGGAGACGCGATCGAGCTGATCCTTCGACACCAGCGGGCCGATCTGGGTGTTGGGGTCGAGGCCGTTGCCGACCTGAAGCTTCTTGCCGAACTCGGCGACGCGGCCGACGAATTCGTCATAGACCTTCTGCTCGACGAACAGCCGGGTGCCGGCGCTGCAAATCTGGCCGGAATTGGCGAACACCGCCATCGCCGCGCCCGGCACCGCGGCGTCGAGATCGGCATCGGCGAACACGATGTCCGGCGACTTGCCGCCGAGCTCGAGCGAGACGCGCTTGAGGTTGCCGGCCGAGGCACGGATGATCGACTGGCCCGTGATGTGCGAACCGGTGAAGGCGACCTTGTCGACATCGGGATGATTGGCGAGCGCGGCGCCCGCGGTCTCGCCATAGCCCGGCACGACGTTGACGACGCCGGGCGGAATGCCGGCTTCCATGCAGAGCTCGCCGATGCGCAGCGAGGTCAGCGGCGATTCCTCGGCCGGCTTCAGCACCACGGTGCAGCCGGTCGCGATCGCCGGGCCGATCTTCCAGATCGAGGCGGTCAGCGGCCCGTTCCACGGGATGATGGCGCCGACCACGCCGATCGGCTCCTTCAGCGTGTAGGAGAAGATCTCGCCGGGCAGCGAGTTCTCGATGGTCTCGCCATGGATCGCAGTCGCCTGTCCTGCGTAATAGCGCAGCATGCCGAGCGCGCGCAGCCTGTTGCCGCGGGTGCGGCTGATCGGCGCGCCCATGTCGAGCGTGTCGAGCTGGGACAATTCCTCGAAATTGGCCTCGACCAGCTCGGCGAGCTTGAGCAGCATGTTCTGCCGCTCGAACGGCTTCACCTTGCTCCACGGTCCCTCGAACGCACGACGTGCCGCCGCGACCGCGCGGTTGATATCCTCGGCATCGCCCTCGGCGACGGTCGCGAGCAGTTCACCGGTGGCGGGGTTGTGGGTTTCGAATGTCTTGCCGGAGGCGGCGTCGAGCCATTTGCCGTCGATCAGCATCTTCTTGTAGGAGCCGTCGGCATAAGGATGGCGCGAGATCGGAACAGCCTGCGAAACAGCCATGTTTGCACTCCCTGTCAAATTGTCGGCTGAGGTGTTTTGGAAGCGTTATATCCCGAATTCTACAGCGCGACCGCGAAACCGTAAAGCGGAGCCGGCGTTGTCGAGGGTGGCGCGCATGAAAACCTCCCATGCGCCTGCGTCGTGCACGCGATGTGATAGTATGAAGTTGGATCGGCGACGGAGGTTCACCTCTCCCTTGGGAGAGGTCGGCGCGTAGCGCCGGGTGAGGGGTTACGGTCTTTCGTGTGAGCTGCGACCCCTCACCCGATTTGCTTCGCAAATCGACCTCTCCCCAATGGGGAGAGGTGAAGCAGCGCGTAGCCGAAGCGATTCGATCATAGTTCGGCAGGCTCTATGCCGATGTCAGCCACATATGTGTCCGGAGACCGACGATGCCGCACCCCGTGATATCAGCCAATCATGTTGCCGTGATCACCGGAGGCGCATCCGGCATCGGGCTTGCCGCTGCGCTGCGGTTTGCGCAAGCCGGCATGAAGGTCGCCATCGCCGATCTCGGCGACGACCGGCTGAAGGCGGCCGCGACAAAACTGTCATCTGCGGCGCCGGGCGGCGCGGCCGATATCATGACGGCCGCCGTCGACGTCAGTCGCGCGGACGCAATGGCGGAGCTCGAGGCCAGCGTCGCGAAACGGTTCGGCGGCGCTGACATCCTGATGAACAATGCCGGCATCCAGCCCGGCAGCGCGATGTTCGGCCCCGCGGACAATTGGCAGCGCATCCTCGGCGTCAATCTGTGGGGCGTGATCAACGGCACGCAGGCGTTCGCGCCCAACATGATCAAGCGCGGTCGGCCGGGGCTGATCATCAACACCGGCTCCAAGCAGGGCATCACCACGCCGCCGGGCGATCCCGCCTACAACGTCTCGAAAGCCGGCGTGAAGGCGTTCACCGAGGCGCTCCAGCACGAGCTGCGCAACACCGATGGCTGCAAGCTGACGGCGCATCTCTTGATCCCCGGCTTCGTCTTCACCGGACTGACCGCGCGCGGCCGCACCGAGAAGCCGGCCGGCGCCTGGACCGCGGAGCAGACCGTCGACTTCATGATCGAGCGGCTCGACGCCGGCGATTTCTACATCCTGTGCCCCGACAACGACGTGCCGCGCGCGCTCGACGAACGCCGTATCCTGTGGGCGGCAGGCGACATCGTCGAGAACCGCCCGCCGCTGTCGCGCTGGCACAAGGATTACGGCGATGCATTCGCCGCGTTCGTGAAGGGGACGTGAAATCCTGATGCTCTCGTCATTCCGGGGCAGCCCGAAGGGCTGAGCCCGGAATCCATTGCGCCACGAAGCCTGCGGCCTGATGGATTCCGGGCTCGCGCTGCGCGCGCCCCGGAATGACGACGATGGATGAGTTGGCGCTGGATGTCACCACGTCCGGTCTAATTCGCCCGCACCCTGACCGGCGTCTCGGGCTGCGCCACCAACGCCTCGCCGAGTTCGTTCTGCTGGGCGCGCGGGATCGAGAAGCAGACGCTGAAGCCATCTGACGTCTTCAGCGTCATCATGCCCTGGGCCGGATCGGTCGACTGCTCGATCACCCATGAATCCAGCGGATAGGCGTAGCGCAAGGTCCGGTCGCCGAAACGGGTCTGTAGCGCCTTGCTGATCAGGCCGGGCAAGGTCATGACCAGCGCGCCGACCTGGTTGATCGACAGGCGGATGGTGGCGGGTTCGCCCTTGCCGTCCACGAAGCCCAGCGAAATCGCGCAGCCGTCGGGTGCGACTTCGCAGGTGGTGAGCTCCTGGGTTTCGATCTGCATACCGGCACTCCGGATCATCGTTATATTCCAACCAATATATCGCTGCGACGCGCAGCGTCCAGCCCTGAAATATAGCGGCGCCCGATCCGGCGCGGCTGCACGCGGCGTTAGAATGTATTGAAGCTCGCGGCCGTCCCGTTGACGCTGGGGCGGCAACCGCGAATAAATGACCGCGGACGTCAGCCGCATTTTTCTTTGCCGTTTTCCGGACAGATCGCCCGGTTCCGCCTGACCCGGCGGGGCCATGGATGGCCGTGGCTTCCTCGCCGCAGCCGTGATATATATGTGAATATAGCGAGGTCCGCGAAGGGCCCGTTTGACCAGGGAGAGCGAAGCCTATGAGCGATTACAGTCTTCTCATCGACGGCAAGATGGTACCCGGCGACAGCACGATGCCGGTCCTCAATCCCGCGACCGAAGAGGTCGTGGCGCAATGTCCGCGTGCCTCCAAGGACCAGCTCGACAAGGCTGTCGCCGCCGCCAAGGCCGCCTACCCGGCCTGGGCCGCCACCCCGATGGAGGAGCGTCGCAAGCTCATCATCAAGATGGCCGAGGCGATCGAGGCCAACACCAATGAGCTCGCCCGCATCCTGACCAGCGAACAGGGCAAGCCGCTGGCCGATGCCACCGGCGAGGTCATGGGCATGGCCGGCTTCTTCCGCTATCTCGGCTCGCTCGACCTGCCGATGCGCGTGGTCGAGGATTCCGGCGACCGCAAGGTCGAGGCCTATCGCCGTCCGCTCGGCGTGGTCGGCGCGATCATTCCCTGGAACTATCCGCTGCTGATCCTGGCGTTCAAGCTGCCGTCGGCGCTGCTCGCCGGCAATACGCTGGTGGTGAAGCCGGCCCCGACCACGCCGCTGGCCTCGCTGCGCTTCGCGGAACTGGTCAAGGACATCCTGCCGAAGGGCGTGCTGAACTTCATCGCCGACGCCAACGATCTCGGCGATCACATGACCAAGCATCCCGACATCCGCAAGATCTCCTTCACCGGCTCGACCGCGACCGGCCAGAAGGTGATGGCGAGCGCCTCGCAGACCCTGAAGCGGATCACGCTCGAGCTCGGCGGCAACGACGCCGGCATCGTGCTCGACGACGTCGATCCGAAGAAGGTCGCGCCCGGCATCTTCGAAGGCGCGTTCCAGAACTCCGGCCAGGTCTGCCTCGCCATCAAGCGGCTCTATGTGCACGAGTCGGTCTATGACGAGGTCTGCAACGAGCTGGTCGCCATCGCCAAGAACACCGTGGTCGACGACGGCTCCAAGCAGGGCACCAAGCTCGGCCCGTTGCAGAACAAGATGCAGTACGAGAAGGTCAAGGCGTTCCTCGACGATGCCCGCAAGAACGGCAACGTGATCGCCGGCGGCTCGGCGATGGACCGTCCCGGCTACTTCATCGAGCCGACTATCGTGCGCGACATCAAGGAAGGCTCCAAGCTGGTCGACGAGGAGCAATTCGGCCCGGTGCTGCCGGTCATCAAGTACTCCGACAAGGATGACGTGATCCGCCGCGCCAACGCCACCACCTACGGCCTCGGCGCGTCGGTGTGGTCGTCCGACATCAAGCGCGCCCATGAGGTCGCGACAAAGATCGAGGCCGGCACGGTGTGGATCAACAAGCATCTCGATATGGCCCCGAACATCCCGTTCGGCGGCGCCAAGCAGTCGGGCATCGGCACCGAATTCGCCGAGGAAGGCCTCGCCGAGTTCACCCAGCTCCAGATCATCAACGGCCCGCCGGCCGCCTGATCTCCCAACCTGCGGCCGCGACGCGACAAGCGCCGCGGCCGCCTCCCTCGTCCACAATGAACAGAGCCCGTCATGTTCGACGCCCAATGCGACCTCGCCGCCCTGGTCTATGACGACAACGACGATCCCGATGCCGTGCTGCGCGACTTCGCCGGTGATCTGAACGCGCATGGCTGTCGCGTCGTCGGCATGGTGCAGTCAGGCCAATGCGCGGATTCCAGCCTGTCGGCGGTGCTGGTGCATAGCGGCGAGACGGTGCTGCTGGCGCAGCCGCCAAGCCAGAGTTCTACGAGTCCCGGCACCACCGGCTGCAAGCTCGATCTGTCGCGATTGCAGGATGCCGGCGCCCGCGTCGCCGACGCGCTCGCCGAAGGCGCCGATCTCGTCATCATCAACCGCTTCGGCAAGCGGGAGCGCGACGGCAAGGGCCTCGGCTTTCTGATCGAACGCGCGCTCGATGCCGATATTCCGGTGGTGATCGCGGTGTCACGCGCGAGCTTCGCGGACTGGATCAAGTTCGCCGGCGGCATGAGCGTGAAGCTCGCCTGCGACCGCCACGCGCTGGACGCCTGGTGGCGCAACGTCTCGCTGCGAACCGCGGCCCGGATCGCGCCGGATCACACCACGGTCTGCGAGGCATTCAAGTAGAGCGCTTCGCAGGATGGGTGGAGCGAAGCGACACCCATCAAATGTCCCCGCGCGGCGATGATGGGTATCGCTGCACTCCACCCATCCTACGCACTATCACCGTCATCCTGAGGAGCGCGTAGCGCGTCTCGAAGGATGTACGGCCCGGCTGGTGGCCGATTCATCCTTCGAGACGCGCGCAAGGGCGCGCTCCTCAGGATGACGGGTTTAGGGTCGCGCAACAGACACGCCTACAGCGTTTCCTGCTTGTGGTCGCAGTTCTTGCAGGTGAACTTGACGCGAGACTGGCCCTTCTCCGCCTGCACCCGGTTCGGCGCACCGCATTTGCCGCACACGGCCTCGATCCGGGTCGTGCCCTGCTTGATGACGAGGTTCCGCTTTTCCATGGTTTCGCGGATCAGGCGCTCGGCCTCCTCGCGCAACGATTGCTTCGACATCATCCCCACCGCTGATTGGTTTGCGGGCGGCGTCATAGCACGGCCGCGTGAAGCTTTGACAGGGGGTCCCGATCAGACGATCAAGCGATCCACCGGCAGCCGGAAATGCCGGGGTTTCACCGGCTTTGACGGACGGCCGACGCGGAATACGTTGACCAGCCGCAGATCGCGGCCGATTTCACCGAGCTTGCGCAGCCGTTCGTTGCAGCCGGGATGATCGGCCAGCGCCGAAATCGGGCAGGCCGCGAAGCCGGCGCGATCGATTTCCAGCCAGACACGATAGAAATGCCGCCCCGTCGTGAGCGGATCCTCACCGACCGGCCGGGAGAACAGCAGGACCGCGGAGGCCGATGCGGTCTTGGCGCGGTCGGCAAGCAGCGACGCCGCGAGGCCGAGACGATCAAGCGGCCTGAACAGGCGTCCCAGCACAAGGCGGGCCGCGCTGCCCTCGATGGCGTTCATCGCCAGCGCATCGCGGTTGAGACCGTCAAGCAAGTAGCGCGGATCGGCGGGCGACAGCCGCATCCATGCGAGCAGTTCAGCGCGGTATTCGTCGCCGCGGACAAAGGAGAACTCGGCCTGATCGGCCCAATCGGCGATGTCGGCAATCGCCCCGCGATGACCGATGCAGATCACATCGTCACGCGCGATGGCCAGTTGCGCCAGCGCCGCCGCATCATCCGGCGCGGCGAGGAATTTGCCGCGCCACGACATGCGGCGTGCCACATGCTCCGCCAGCGGATCGGGCGTGGTGCCGTGCCTGATCGCAAAGGAGCAGAGCGCGGAAAATTGCGGCGACAGCGGCTGCTCGATCGTGGTCATCGCGGTGATGGCGAAGCCGCGTCGGTTGAGCGCGAGGCTCATGCCCTCCAGCGCCGCGCCGTGCGACACCAGGACATCGTGCCCCGCGGGGTCGGCGACCGGCGCGCGGACGCCGGTGTCGTCGACCAGCGCCAGCCGGCCGTCGTCGAGCAGGCGCCAGCGCGTCGGCTGGATGTTGTGGACGCTCGGGGCAAGCCGCGCCTCGGCGACCAGTTCGCGCAGCAGATCCGGCGTCAACTGGCTCATGCCGCCGCCAATCGCTTGGTGAACAGATGCAGCCGGTGCAGCGGCGTGGCCCCGGCCTTCTCGACCTGGCGCAGCGAAGGCGCGTTGATGTCGGCGATCCAGGTGCCGCCGAGCGTGCGGTAGCCGGCCTGCTGCAACGCCAGCGCGGTGCGGTAGAGCATCGCGCCGTTGAGGCCGCGATTGTGCAGGTCGCGACAGACCGACTGGTAGATCAGCACGGCGCGCGTGTTCATGATGCGGTGCTGCACGAACCTGAACGGGGCCGTCAGCCCGATCCGGCCGCCGATCGCCTTGATCAGCGGGTTGAGGTCGGGAATCGCGATGATCGCACCGGCGGGGCGGCCGCGGTGATAGACCACGGTCGAAATCCGCTTGTCGATGATCCACATCATGTCGCCGGCCTGGAACAGGTATTCGGCCGCGGTCGGCGGCACGAACATCGGATTGTCGGCAAAGCCGTCGTTGAGAATGAGCCGCGCATCCTCCAGCCGCGCCTTGAAGGCGGAGCGCTTGATCGGCTGCCAGACGAAATCGGGGTCGGCGAGCACCGCACGCTGCTTGTCGCCGAGCAGCTGCTCCGGCTTGCCGTCGTCGAGCGCGATCTCGAAGGTCGTCATCGGGAACGTCGCGGCATAGCCGGCGCGCTCCAGATGCTGCGCGACGTGGGGCGGCGACCACATCATGTCGGTGAACGGCGCATGCTCGAAGCCGTCGGTCATGACGCCGATCTGCTGCATTGCCGTCAGATTGAAATTGCCGGCGACCCGGCTCATGCCACGCGCCGACAGCCATTGCTCGGCGGCACGCAGCAGCGCATCGGCCACCTCGACATCGTCGATGCAGTCGAAGAAGCCGAATGCCCCGTGGCGGGTGCCGTGCTTGCGGTTGGAGGCGTCGTGGATCGAGGCGGCGATGCGGCCGACCGGTCGTCCGGCGCGATGCGCGGAAAACAGCGCATAGCGGCCATGGCCTTCGGTGACGAACGGATTCGTCGCGGGATCGAACATCCGGTCGAAATCGCTCCACAGCGGCGGCACGTAGAGACTATCGGGTCCATAGGCATTGAACGCGGCGTCGAACGCCGCCTTGCGGTCGCCCTCCCTGACCTCGAGCGTCATCTGGCCTCCGGGGTCAGCGCCAACAGCCGCCGCACCAGCGCCAGCGCGGTTTCGGTGGCGGGATCGGCCGCGGTCACCGGCACCGCGAGCACGATCAGATCCACCGGATCATGCGCGAGCACGATGACATGGGAGGCGTTGTTGGCCGATATCAGCGAGACCATCCGCTCGGCCGCCGAGTCGGTCGGCGACAGCCCCCATGGCGCATCGGAGCGGCGCAGCACGCGCCGCGTCGACAGGAAATCGCGCAGCAGCGGCGGATCGTAGGGTGCGAGCTCGTTTTCGCGGATGCGCCGCGCGCTCTCAAAGATCGGATGTCGCGCGAGCTCGGCGATCAACTGCTCCCGTGTCTGCGCCGGCGACGCCGCAACCGAATTGAGCACGCCGGGCTCCTGGGATTCGAACAGCGCGCGCAGCGCATCCGTCATCAGCCCGATGGTCAGCACGCCGGCGATCGCGACCGCGACGAACCGGACCATCTGCGCCGCGTCGACGTCAGGCGCCATGAAGGCGGCGGCGAGCCCGAGCAACCCCGACGAGATCAGCCGCAGCGCCATCATCGCAAGCCCATGCCGCCGGGTCTCGGCGCCGCCGCCGGCGATCAGCATCACGGTGACCGTGAGCAGCGCGCCGAGCGCGCCGAGCCGGACCGGGATGTCCGGAAACAGCGTGCGGAAATCGGTGAGGATGAACGGGATCACCACCAGCGCCCCGACCGCCATGCGGCCGATGCTGCGGTTCTCCGAGGCCATCAGCGCCGAGCGGTCGCGCGTCGCCAGCAGCATCGCGCAGGTGGCGAAGCCCGAGAGCTGGAACAGCGCCAGCGTGATCGCATAGGGCATGACGAAGCGCTGCAACCCGAACAGGCCGCCGAGGCCGAGCAGGATGCCGCCTGCGAGCGCGGCGATCTTGATCGCGCGCGGCGCGTGACGCCGCAGGATGCCCTCGGTGACGATCAAGGCGCCGAGCGGGATCAGCGAAGCCGGGATCACCGAGAGACGGTCGAGCAGCCAGCTTCCGCTCCACCATGCGATGCCGCGATCGAGGAACAGGATCGCGATGACGCCGAGCGCGAGCAGCAGGCGGCGGGTCAGCGGGCTCCGCGGATCGCGCCGGTAGAACGTCATCATCGCCACCGCGAGCCCGATGGCGCCGCAGAGATTGACGATGGAATCGGCGATCACCCCCGAGGTCATGGCCGGCCAGTCAGTTGGTCGATGGCCCGCCGCACCATTGGACGCATCAGCGCGGCGGTGAGCGCGCTGCGCGGCCTCTCGATCGCGGGCCGGTGCGGATTGAGGAACCAGCCGCGGCAATCGGTGCCGGAGGTGCGGCCGAGGATCAGCGCCACCGCCTCATAGGCCATCAGCATGCCGGTCGAGATCACCATCGGGGCGAACGACATCCGGCTGCGGCGCCCAGTCGCTACCTCGCCGGCGATCGCGAGATCGACATAGTTGCGCGACGACGAATGCAGCATCACGTGCTCGATCTCGGCGCGCATCGCGGCGCGACGGTCTTCGTCGGTGATCTCGGTCCAGTCCTTGCCAAGGGTCGGAAAGCCGAGGCGTTGCTCGGGCCGCGGATCCTGCGGACGCACCACGATCACCGACGGCAATGGCGACATGTAGGCGTCGATCACGGTCGCCTCGGCGTGCTTGGCGGTCCGGTACAGGTGCACGCCGGCCGCGATATCGTCCATGCCGTTGACGATGACGGGGCAGCGCGCGGCGATGCCGGGCAACTCATCGGTCCAGTTCTCGCCGAGCACCTCGACCTCGATGGTCGGGTTGATGCGCTTGGCGGCTTCGGCGGCAACGGCGGCCTTCTCGCGGCCGACCTCGTCGGCGAAGGCGAACACCTGGCGGTTGAGGTTGGAGACCTCGAAGCGGTCGATATCGGCGATCACGAAGCGGCCGACGCCGGCGCGCGCCAGCGCCATGAAGGCCGCGCCGCCCATGCCGCCGACGCCGCAGACGAACACCCGCGCCTGGCGCAGCAATTGCTGCTCGTGCTCGTCGATGAAGCCGATGTTGCGGCCGGTGAAGGAGTAATAGTCGAAGCTCATCGCGCGGCCCCGCCATCCTGCTTGCGCGGCCGCAGGCTGCCGAAGGCGCGGCTGTCGTCGAGCCAATAGACCACCGGCAGCACCAGCCGCTGCAAGGCCAGCATCGCCGACGCCGCCAGCAGCGCCGGCAGCGAGCCCGACGGCACCTCGCTCATCAGGTAGCGCCGCGCGCCGGCAAGATCGACGCGGCCGATCTGAAGCACATCGTCGCCGCGGCCGTAGTCCAGCTCGCGTTGGCAGAATTCGTTGTAGACCGCGTTGCGATGCTTCGGCGCGATCTCGAAGGTCTTCTTCAGCGCATCCGAGCCGCCGGTATAGGCATTGGTGATGACCGAGCGCGGCTCGTCGAAGCCGGCTTCCTCGCCGACGCCGAACACCGCCCGATGCCGCGCCATGATGCCACGCGCGAGTTGCAGATGCGCAAAGCTCTGCCGCGCCTCCGGCAGTGGCGACGGGAACACGTCCGAGAAGGTGTCGCTGACCATGCCGACCACCGCCGGCACCTGGGTGACATTGGAGATCCATTTCGGCCGCAGCCCGTCGCGCGCGAACAGCACCAGCGCGGTCAGGCCGTAGAGCACCCAGGACAGCCCCTGCCCGCGCACGTCGGGATCGACCATGACGAGACCGAGATGGGTGACTTCAGCCGGCTCGCCGTCGAGTGGCACCTCCATCACCGACAGCGCGTTGAACGCGATCGGCCGCCCGCTGTCCTCTTCGCAGATCAGGGTGACGACGGCGCGCGACAGCCGCTCCGGCTCGCCGGAGAAGATACCGTAGGTCAGGCTCTCCTCGGGCAGCGTCTTGGCCGCAACGGTGCGCAATTGCCCGACCAGCGCGTCGAGTTCGGCCTTCGGCAACGACACCCCAGGCGATTCGACGATGCGCGTGCGCTGGCCGGCCTGGGTGCGCAAGGTGAGATCGATGGTCGGCTGCGACAGCGCTTTCAGCCAGAAGCCGGCATGGCTGCGCAGGCCGTCAAAGGCCGCGCGCGCCTTGGCAAACCCGCGGCCGCCGCGCGGAGCGGGCGTGCGATTGTCGGTGGACGCCATTTCTCTGTCCCTCGGGTGCGATCTCTGCCCTTGCGGCTGTTAAGAGGTTGTAAGTGCGATCCGACGCAGCTCGCGGCAGGGTAAACAAGGCCTTCCGGAAACGGAACAGATTGGGCGAAACAACGATAGCGGCGGGCGCGAAA
>NZ_DDOP01000043.1:0-23258 GCF_002341725.1 Bradyrhizobium sp. UBA2491 | reverse complement strand
TATCGTTTTGCGCTGCCTGCTCAGGCCGCCTTCGAGACTTCCATCAGCAGCCGCTCGGCCTTGGCGTCCTCGATGCGGTTGACGAACTTGCCGCTCTCGTAATTGTCGCGGATCGTCTTGGTCAGCGTGACGCAGGTCTGCACCAGCATCACGATGCCCATCGTGAGATAACCCTTCATCCAGAGGTCGATCGGCAGGAAGAACACGCCGACGGCGACGAGGAAGGCGGAGGCTGCAAAGGACGCGTAAGTGAAGGTCACCCAGCCGCTGCTGTGGGGTTGAATGGTCTGGTTCATGGTCGTCTCCTTGATGTTGCGAGGTTTGAAGCTGGTTCAGTTGCGGATTTGAGAATTCAGGCAGCAGGCGGGCGCTTGGCCTTCAGCCGCGCCAGCACGTCGTCGGCGGTCGATTTCATGCGCGGGCCAAAGCCCTGCTCGGCGAGCCGTTCGGCGACGACGAGCGGACCCGAGGCGGTGTCGATCTCGAACAGGGCCTCGTCGGCCGCCTGGGCCTCCATCTGCCGCTCGCGCAGCCGCTTCAGCGTCGCCTCCGCTTCGGGCAGCGTCGATTCATAGGGCCGCGCCGCCTCGATGCCAGTGCGGCGCAGCGAGCGCACCGCCTCCGAGGCACGGGCCAGGCGCCGGCCGCGATCGAGTTCGGCGATGCGCGCCTCGGCGCTGGCAACGTGGCGCTTCAGCCGGGTGATCTCCGAGGCGAACAGCGTGCGCGCGGTCATCGCGGCATCGCGCTCGGCTTCGAGATTGGCGATCGCCTGCGCGGCTTCGCGGGCGAGGTCCTCCCGGCCGCCGTCGAGCGCCGCCGACGCGCGGACCTCGAGATCGGCAATCCGGGCGTGGGCGGCCTCGAGCCGCCGGCCCTCCTGCTGGTCGCCGGCAATCGCCAGCGCCAGGGTCCGCTTCGAGCGGTCGACGGCGGCGGCCGCGTCGCGCATCTGCTGATCGAGGATGACCAGCGCGGTCCGGTCTTGCAGTTCCTCTTCAGCCACCGCGACGGTGCCGCGGAAAAGGGTCAAAACAGTTTTGAACATTTGGTCGCTCCCTGCTATGAGCATCGCTCATGAAACTCTTGTACCACACAATGAGCGATGCTCAAGAATTATTTGAGCGTCGCTCACGTCTGTGGTTAACGGCGGGTGAAACATGTCCAAGGCATTGGAACGACGTGCAAAACTGCGCGAAGCGCTGATCGAGGCGGCGGAACGGGCGATTGCGGCAAAGGGTCTCGGCGGGCTGAAAACCCGCGAACTGGCCCAGGAAATCGGCGTCGCCAATGGCGGCGTCTACAATCTGGTCGAGGATGTCGACGAGCTGATCCTGCGAGTCGGCTCGCGCACCCTGGCCCGGCTGGACGCCTCGCTGTCGCTGGCCGAGATCGGCGGCGCGGCGGCGCCGCGCGAGATGCTGGTGCGGGTCGCGGTCGCCTATTGCGACTTCGCCGCCGAAAATCTCGAACTGTGGCGCGCCCTGTTCGAGCATCGCATGCAGCCCGGCAAGCCGGTGCCGGAATGGGCGATCACCGAGCAGATGGAATTATTCCGCCACATCTACAAGCCGCTCGCCGCGCTGTTTCCGCAGCGCTCGCCGGCACAACTCGGCGTCACCGCGCGCAGCCTGTTCTCCGCCGTGCATGGCATGGTCGCGCTCGGGCTCGAGCACAAGCTGATCGCAGTGCCGATCGGCGCGCTACGCAGCGAGATCTCGACATTGACGCGCGCGATGGTCGACGGGCTGACGGCCAAGAAGGAGTAGCGCCCTCGATATGCCCAATGTGTGGTCAGGTAGATGGCTTGCAGGCCGCCGGACTGGCAAATCCGTGGCCCAAAATCCGTGCGGGCAAGCTGCGGTAATCTGCGCCATGTCGCTTTGACCACGGATGTACTAGCAGAGCCCCAGATTTTCGCGCCCCCGCGACTGCTCGACCGGCGCGGGGTCTCTTTGTCACACCACGCGCAATGTCCGCCGAAACCGCGACGTGAAGCGTCCGCCGGCGAGACGTGCCGCACATTGCAGCAATCGAGGTCACGAGCTTGTCCACCCATATCGATCCGGAGCCGCACCACGACGACATCATGTACCCGCAAGTGCTGCCGTTTGTGCTGGTCCACGTCGGGTGTCTGGCGGCGATCTGGTCGGGCATCTCATGGCAGGCCATCGCAATTTGCATCGCGCTGTATTGGCTGCGCATGTTCGCGATCACCGCCGGATATCATCGGTACTTCTCGCACCGCGCTTACGCGACGAGCCGGGTGTTTCAATTCATCCTCGCATTCCTTGCCCAAAGCAGCGCGCAGAAAAGCGTGCTGTGGTGGGCGGCGAAACATCGACATCACCACCTTCATTCCGATACCGAGCATGACGTGCATTCACCCCTGCACAAGGGCCTCGTGTACAGTCATCTCGGCTGGATCTTTTACCGGCAGCACGACGCGACCGATCTGACGAAAGTTTCCGACCTTGCCGCCTATCCCGAGTTGCGGTGGCTGCACAAATTCGAGGTCTTCCCGGCGGTCGTGGTCGCAGGTTTGTGTTTCCTCGTGGCCGGCTGGCCGGGCCTGCTGGTCGGCTTCTTCTGGAGCACCGTGCTGGTCTATCACGCGACGTTCTGCATCAACTCGCTGGCACATGTTCACGGACGCCAGCGGTATGTGACGGGCGATGGCTCCCGCAACAATTGGCTGCTGGCTCTCCTGACCATGGGTGAGGGTTGGCACAACAATCACCACGCCTACCAAAGCAGTGCGCGGCAAGGCTTCCGCTGGTGGGAGATCGACGCGACCTACTATGTTCTGGTGGCGCTGTCCTGGCTCGGCATCGTCTGGGATCTGAAGGCGCCGCCTGCGGCGGTCCTCCGCAACGAACAGCGCCTGGGATCACGCGTGATCAAGCGAACGGCCGAACAGCTCGCGGGCCGCTTCAATCCCGAATCCATAGCGCTGGCCATCAGATCGTCCGTGCATGAAACGGGCATGTCGGTACGGGAAGCGCTCTTCCTGTTGCAGCATCGTGCCGACCTGCACTTGCCCAGCATGCCGACGCGCGACCAGTTGCTGGCCGAAGCCCAAACCATGTTCGCGAAGACGCCATCGCTGGACGACATCGTCGACCGCGCACATGAACTGCTGGTGGAATCGGTGTGCTTTCTTCTGGCGATTCCGCCCCAGCCCGCTGTCGTACGCCCGAAAGCCTGAGCGCGAGAAAAAACCAGAAGCATCGCGGCCGGATCACCCGTGCCGTCACGGCTCCATCGTGTAGGCGCGCCCGGGTTCGAGCGCGTAGATGGTCAGGAAGCGCAGCGGCCGCTCCGGGTCACAATTGCGAAACAACGTGTGCGGCAGGTCGGCGCGATCCTGCAACGTCTCGCCTGCCCGATACTGCCGCGGCGCTTCATCGCCATAGGCCGACTCCGCGACGCCCTCGACGATGAAGATCACGCCGCCGACCGGATGCCGGTGCAGCGGCGCCACCCCGCCGGGCGGATAGGTCACCTCGGCAACGACGAGCTCGCGGTCATCGCCGGGCAGCATCAGGCGCTCGAGCGTCCTGCGCGTGACACCGGCAAAGCCGGCCTGTTGTACGCTCGCCCGACCGTCATTGCTTTCAACCATTGGCATCCCTTTCCCGTCACGCTGTCCGGATCGGATCGCGGTCGAATGACTATGGGAATGCCCTTTCCGGGCAACAAGATGTCGGAACGCCGCCTCGACGCACCAATTGGCGGCCAACACAGATCGGCCGAAGTCCTTGCCTAGCCTGCGCCCGCGTTGCAGGATTCTCGCGCAAGCAAACCTTCGGTCGGTGTAATCATGAGAACGGCTATCTTGACGGCGCGGTTGACCGGGGTCGCGGCCCTGGCGCTCATCTTGACAGCATCGGGCGTAATGCCGGCGTCTGCGGCGCAGCCCGTGTCCGAATGTTCGATGTCGGTGACATTGGCGGATTGGGGCGAGAACTCGACCGGCGATATCGACGTCGCATCCGGCGAGAGCTGCCAGATCCCGATCGGAATCCGCGGCACGGTGACGGATTCATCGATCTCGCAGAAGCCGGCCTACGGCAAGCTGAAGAAGGTCAACCCGTCGACCTTCGAGTACAAGGCGAAGGCCAAGTACAAGGGCAGCGATACGTTTGCCATCAAGGCAACCGGTCAGGGGCCGAAGGCATCCGGCACCTCGGTCATCACCGTACACGCGACCATCAAGTAATCGCTCTGGCGCGCATTGCACTCCCTCGCCCCGTTCTTATGGGGTGAGGGGCTGCTTCCGCAGATGCCGGCAACAGTTGAACTCGCGGAGACTCCCCCTCACCCGACATTCGCGTCCCGCGAATTTCGACCTCTCCCCGCAAGCGGGGCGAGGTGAAGCGGAGTCCGCGGCGCCGTCAGGCCGGGCGTGCGCCGGTGCGGATGATCGAACCGACATGCTGACCGCGCAGCGCCGCGGTGAGCCGGCCGGGAACGAGGCCATTCACCACCTGCACGCGCTCGATGTGCCTGGCGTTCGCCATCACTTCGAGCAACGCGGGATCGAACGGCAGCGTGCCCTTCAGCTTGGCGAGGTCGGCGAGGCTGGCCTCGCGCAGCAACTGCGCCTTCTTGCCATCGGGGCCGTTCGGATCGTCGGTGTACACACCGTCGACGTCTTCCACGATGGTCAGGCCGGCCGCGCCGAGCGCATCGGCGATCAGGAACGCACCGGTGTCGGCGCGGTGGAACGGGATGCGCGAGACCGGGAATTCATGATGGTGATAGGGCGGAAACGCGCTGCCGACGACCGCGCGGGACGCCGACAGATGGATCGCGAGCTGGCTCGCGATGGTCGGATGCTCGATGTAGGAGACACCCTCGGGCGCGAGCAGGCAGCCGAGGATGTGGCCGTTCTGGCCGGCTTCGCTGGCGGCGAGCGGTGCCAGCGAGCCGACCGGCAGTCCGAGGTCGAGGCCGACGCTGTAGAGATGCCTGGCGCGGATGCCGGCGCCGGTCAGGATCAGCAGGCGATGCTCCGGCAACAGCGAGCGCAGCTCGTCGACGATCGGCAGGATCGCCTCATGCCCGCGATCCATGATCGAGCGGCCGCCGATCTTCACCACCTGCACCCAGGGCAGCAGCGGGATCGGACGCCCGCCGGCGACCGGACGGGTGAGATCGTTGTCGAGCAGGGTCTGGCGCGCGAGCGGCGAGGCGACGTGCTTGATCTTCGTGGTGTCATCCATGGCGATGATCCCTTCAGCTCGCGGTGATGATGGTGCCGACATGCTCGCCCGCCAGCGCGCGGGTGAGATTGCCGGGGACGAGACCGTTGACGACCTGCACCTGACGGACATGGCGCGCGGTGGCGAGCAGATCGAGCACCGGGAATTCCAGGATCGAATCCTGCAAGCCCTTGGCCTTCATCTCGGCGACCGAAATCTTCGGGATGAAGGTGGCGCCCTTCGAGGTCTTCGGGTTCGCGCTGTAGAGGCCGTTCTCGTCCTTGACGTAGATCATCGCCTTGCAGCCGAACTGCTCGGCGACCAGGAAGCAGCCGGCATCGGTGCGATAGGGCGGGATCATGCCCTCGGCGGCCGGCCGCATCCACAGGCCGTAAGGCGGCATGCCGCTGAAGATCACGGCATTCACCTCGGCGAGATAGAGCGGCACCGCCGAAAGTCCGGCGCCGCTGACCGCGGAGATGCCGTGCTTGGCCAGCAGTTGACCCAGCATCACGGCGTTCTGATCGGCCACCGAGGCGCCGAGCTGCGACAGCACGCCGGCCGGCAGCCGGAGCCCGGCCGCGATCGAATAGAGATGCCGGGCGCGGGTGCCGGCACCGGTTCCGATCAGCATCTTGTGCGCCTTGCGGGCGGCGACGATCTCGTCGACCAGCGGATAGACGGCGGCGCGGCCGCGGTCGATCACGCTCTGCCCGCCGATCTTGATCACGGTTGCGTCCGGCAGGATCCGGAAGTCGGACGCCGCGTCCGCCTTCGCCAAAAGCTGCGGATCGGTCAGCGAACGCTGCATCAGGAGCGCTTCGAGCTCCGTCGTCGTGTCTGCCATGAGAAACGTCCTTTCTCCAATGCTGGCACAGTTTCCGAGGGACCCGCGATCCGAGCCGGTCGCCACCGGCGGTCCCGCCGGGCCCTGCATTTCTCTGCTAGCGATAGTCCGGGAGGGTCTCAAGTTGCAATGGCAATGATGCCGCGCGCCACGTCCCCGGCTGATTTTCAGCCATTCACAGCAGGCAGCCTGACAATGACGCGCAGGCCCGTGCGTTCAGCCCCCGTCACATTCTCGAACTGGATCGAGCCGCCGCAGCGATCGACGATCCGTTTCACGATCGAAAGCCCGAGCCCAGCGCCGTCGCCGCTCGGCTGGCTGCCGCGGAAGAACGGCTCGCCGATCCGGTTCAGATCCCGCGGCGCAATGCCCGTGCCGGAGTCCTCGATCTGGATGACGGCCATGCCCGCCTCGCGATAGATGCCGAGGTCGACGCTGCCGCCCTCGGGCGTAAACTTGACGGCGTTCTCGACCAGGTTTCGCAGCACCGAGATCAGCGATAATTGATCGCCATTGACCGCAACCGTTTCGACCATCGTGAAGCCGAGATCGATGTTGCGCGCCGCCGCCTCGGGCAGCAGATCGGCGACGACGCCCTTTGCGATCCTGTCGAGCTCGGTCACTTCACCGGCAGCAGGGCTCACGGCGTCCTGGCGCGCCAGGGCCAGGAGCTGTTCGAGCAGATGCCTGCTCCGCTGCATGCCGCTTCTGAGCACATCGAGCCGCTCACGGGTCTCGGCCGGCATCTCGAGGGAAGCGAGATTTTCCGCTTGCAGGCTGAGCGCCGTGATCGGGGTGCGAAGCTCGTGCGACGCATCGGCGATGAAGCGCCGTTGCTGATCCATCATGCCGCGCATGCGTTCCAGCAGGGCATTGATCGAACCGAGAAACGGCTGCAAATCGCTGGGGGCGCCGGTCGCCTTCAACGCGCTGACGTCGTCCGCGCGCCGCGCGTCGAGATCATCGGCCAGGCGCAACATCGGCCGGAACGAGCGCGCGATCACGAGCGCAGTCACCAGCAACAGGCACGGCACCAGGGCCGCGATCGGCAACAGGGTCCGCAGCGCCATATCGCCGGCAATCTCGGTGCGGATCTCCGTCCGTTGCATCACCGCGAAGCGGCTATCGTCCGGGCGCGTGCGAACCAGCACGCGCGCCGGCTGGCCCTGATAGACGGCATTGTGCAATCCGTCCTTCAGTCCCCACAGCCGGCGGTCTTCGGCTGGCCCACGCGGCGCGGCGCCGAGCTCAACGACCGCGACTTCGGATTCGGTATCGACGCCGGTGACGGGCCGGCTTTCCCTGATCGAGGCACTCAGCGCGAAGCTCGCGATCTGGATCAGGACCGAGTCCTGCATCTCGATGGCTTCGCTGTAGGCCCAGCGATAGGCCAGCGTTCCGCCGACGGCGCCGGTCAACAGGATGATCGCGGTCAGCCCGGCGAACAGGCGTCCGCGCAACGATCTCATCATCTCGAACGGTCCACCATCCAGCCGACGCCGCGCACGTTCCTGATCGCTGACGCGCCGAGTTTTCTGCGCACCGCGTGGATCAGGAATTCGACCGCGTTGCTCTCGACCTCCTCGCTCCAGCCGTAGATCTGGCGTTCGAGCTCGGCTCGCGACAGGATGGTCCCCGGCCGGTTCAACAACGCCTGAAGCAGCGCGAATTCGCGCGCGCTGAGGACGGCCCTTTCTCCACCGAACGTGGCTTCCCGCGTCGCCGGGTCGAGGTGAAGCTCGCCATTGGTCAGGACCGGCGGCGCTCCGCTGCCCTCGCGCCGCAGCACCGCGCGCATGCGCGCCAGCAACTCGGCGACCTCGAACGGCTTGACCAGATAATCATCCGCTCCGAGATCGAGCCCCCGGATCCGATCGCTCAACGCATCGCGCGCGGTCAAGATGATCACGGGAAGGCGTGTGGAGTCCGTCCGGATCGTCTTGAGCACGTCGAGGCCATCCGTCACCGGAAGTCCGAGGTCGAGCAGCGCGATGTCGTAGGTCTCGCTGCGGCTGGCCTCGACGGCGAGGTCGCCATCGCGGACCCAGTCGACCGCATAGGCGGCATCCCTCAGCGCCTCGACGACGGCGGCGCCGATCATCCTGTCGTCCTCCACCAAGAGCACGCGCATCGTCTCGTCACCATCCTGACCCGCGCCGGGCACCCCGGCGAACCTGCATCGCGTCCGCCTACCCGCGACGCCGCGCGACCATATCAGCTTCGACTTAGCCGCGACTTAGGGCTTTCGGCGTCCAAACGGGGGCGGCGCCGCCGGCCTAAGCCGGGCCTAAGTCTCGCGGTGCAGGCTCCCGATCGAACCCGGCGGAACCGCCGACCTCATCAAAGCGGAGTTTTGCATCGTGCAGGATATCAGGCGCACCGGCCGCAGCATGCTGAACAAGGTCCCCGAAGTCACCCTCGTGTTCTGGCTGATCAAGATCATGTCGACCACGGTCGGCGAGACCGGTGCCGATTATCTCGCCGTCCATGTCGGTCTTGGAACGACCGTTACCGGCCTGCTGATGACCACGCTGCTCGCGGCTGCGCTGGCAATCCAGCTGCGGATGGACCGCTACGTGCCGTGGATCTACTGGCTGACGGTCGTGCTGGTCAGCATCGTCGGGACACAGATCACCGATGCGCTGACCGACAAGCTCGAGATCAGCCTCTACATCAGCACGGCGCTGTTCGCGATCGCGCTGGCGGCGACCTTCGCGATCTGGTTCGCGGTCGAACGGACGCTGTCGATCCACAGCATCGTGACCACGCGGCGCGAACTGTTCTATTGGGCGGCGATCCTGTTCACCTTCGCGCTCGGCACCGCCGCCGGCGATCTCGCCACCGAAGCGCTCGGCCTCGGCTTCAACGTCGGCGTCGTGGTCTTCATGGCGCTGATCGCAGGCGTCGCCGCGGCCTACGCGCTCGGCGCCAACGAGGTTCTCGCGTTCTGGATCGCCTACATCCTGACCCGACCGCTCGGCGCCTCGTTCGGTGACATGCTGTCCCAGTCCCGGGACTATGGCGGCCTCGGCTTCGGCACGATCTACACCAGCCTCGCCTTCCTCGCCGTGATCATCGCGCTGGTCGGCTGGCTGTCGTTCGAGGGCGACAGTGGCCGAAACCCCGAAACTTCGCCCGGCGCATGAATTCGCCGTGCGTCCGCGAGGACACCGGTCGAAGCAACCCAACAGGAGAACCACAATGAACAGAACGATACTCGCACTTGCCGCAATCCACGCTCTCGTGGTGGCGTCACCATTTCCACATACGAACGGCAGCCTGACGTTGCTGCCGCGCGCGCAAGCGGCCACCTCGAAGCTCGGCGATTTGACGCCGTTCCGCAGCATCGCCGCCGATGTCGCTGACATGGTCGACAAGAACGACCTCCCCGGCGCCAAGACGCGGATCAAGGATCTCGAGACCAAATGGGACGAGGCGGAGGCCGGATTGAAGCCGCGCGCGGCCGCGGATTGGCACACGGTCGACAAGGCGATCGATCGCGCGCTCGCGGCGGTCCGCGAGACCAATCCGGATGCCACCAAGTGCAAGAAGGCGCTCGCCGAGCTGCTGTCGATCATGGACTCGATGAAGGGCTGATCGCCTCGTCCATCATTTCGACCATCCGCTTCTCGGAGTATCAATCCATGGAACTGCTGCACGACACCGCCGCGGACGAGCGCGCGGGCAAGGTCCCCGCCGTTACGCTCGGCTTCTGGGTCATCAAGATTCTCGCCACGACGCTCGGCGAGACCGGCGGCGACGCCGTCACAATGTCGATGAATCTCGGTTATCTGGTCGGCACCGCGATATTCGCGGTGATCTTCGCGATCGCCGTCGCGGCACAGATGGCGGCGCGGCGCTTTCATCCATTCCTCTACTGGACCGTGATCATCGCGACCACGACCGTCGGCACGACCTTCGCCGATTTCGTCGACCGCTCGCTCGGGATCGGATATCTCGGCGGCTCGTCGCTGCTCGCCGCACTGCTCGTGGCGTCGCTCGCCGCCTGGCATCGCACGCTCGGAACGGTGTCGATCGCATCGATCGACAACAAGGCTGCCGAAACATTCTACTGGATCACGATCCTGTTCTCGCAAACCCTTGGAACCGCGCTCGGCGACTGGATGGCCGATTCCACCGGCCTCGGCTATGGCGGCGGCGCCATCGTATTCGCCGCCGGCATCGCCATCGTCGCCGCCGCCTATCTCTGGACCAGGGTGTCGCGCACGGTGCTGTTCTGGATCGCGTTCGTCCTGACCAGGCCGCTCGGCGCCACCGTCGGCGATTTCCTCGACAAGCCGCTCGATCACGGCGGCCTCGCGCTCAGCCGCTACACGGCTTCCATTGCCCTCGCTGTTGCGATCGCGGCGATCGTCTTCATCCTGCCGCAGCGGGCCGGGAAGCACGCATGAAGAATAAACCTCCCTCGCGCGGAACGGCGCGACCAGATACCCGTCGTCGAGCGGGGCGGCCGGTCAGAGATCGAGCTGGAGCCGGTTATCACCTTCCGCTTCCGGCTTCGCCGGCACCGCACAGCAGATCAGCACCTCGTCATCGGCAACTTCGGCAGTCGGCTGCTTCAGATAGGTCACCGCGCCTGCCAGCAATCTGGTTCGGCAGCTGCCGCAATTGCCCTCGCGGCAACTGAATGCGGGGCTGAGACCACGCGCTTCCGCGAGTTCGAGCAACGTTCCGGATTGCGGTGTCCAACGTGCTTCCTTCATCGATGCGGCGAAGGTCACCGCAACCGGCGCGGTCGCGGGCGGCAGACGCGGCGGCGGCGCCGCGGCGACGTCGGGCTTCCGCACCAGCGACGACGGACCAAACGCTTCCGCGTGAATCCTGCCGTCGGCGACGTTGTAGCCGCGCAGCCCATCATAGAGCGATTGGGTGAATTGCGGCGGCCCGCACAGATAGAAGTCGTAGTCGTTGAACGGCAGCACGCGCGACAGCAGCGCCATGTCGATCCGCCCCGCGGCGTCGTAGTCAATGTCCTGCCCGGCGCCCTCGACGTCGCTGAGCACGCGGGTGATGCGAACCGCGCCGCCGGCGGCGGCAGCCAGTTGCCGCAGTTCGGCATCGAACGCGCGGTCAGGTTTGGCATGGGCGGCCTGGAACAGGAATGTCGGCCGGATGCCGCGGGTGCGCAGCCCTTCATAGACCACGTGACGCAGCATCGCGAGCATCGGCGTGATCCCGACGCCGCCGGCGAGCAGCACCGCCGGCCGCTTCTCGCGCGCGTCGATCGTGAAGCTGCCCGCCGGCGCGCGGGCTTCGATGATGTCGCCGATATGGATATTGTCGTGGAGATGGCGGGAGACCAGGCCGTCGCGCTTCACGCTGATGCGATACATGCCGTCCGACGGCGCCACCGACAGCGTATAGGTGCGGATCACGGGCTTGTCCGCCCCCGGAAGCGACACGCGGATCGGCAGATGCTGTCCCGCCTGATGCGGAAGCAGCCCCGCGCCGTCCTCCGGTTGCAGATGAAACGAGCGGATCGAGCGGCTCTCGTCGACGATCTCGGTGACCTTGAACGGGCGCCACTGCGTTGCAAGCGCGCTTGCGCGGATGCGGTCCGCAGCCTGCGTCCAGTCACCGGTCATCAGCGCATTCGGCGACCAGCCCTCGGCCCGGAACGCCCAGCGCAGCGGCAGCGCGCCACGGCGCCGCACCACGCGGCGGGCGCGGAAGCTCCACAGCCGTTCGGCCCCCTGGAACGCCGCGATCTCCGGCGAGTCCAGGATCACCTCGGCATCGCCGGTCAGTTGCAGCAGGTCACCGGTCTCGAAATCGACGAACGCCAGCCCGGCCTTGCCGTTGAGGAGCATGTTGCCGAGCGTGTTGAAGAACAGGTTGCCGGCGAAGTCCGGAACGGTCAGCGTGCCGTCGGCAGCGACGCGCACGAAGCCCGCTCTGCCGCCGCGATGCGAGACGTCGACCTGGCGGCGATCCTCGCGCTCGGCATAGGTCGCCACGAAGAACGTATCCGCCGCCGCAATCATATCGCGCGCGGCCTGATCGAGCGTCGCGCTGGCTTCGATCTCTCCCGTGAACGGCTGATCCGGCTCGCGGACGAGAACGAAATCGCGGAGCTGGATGTATTGCGGACAGTTGCCGAAGCTCTGATCAAGCTCGAAGCTGAGCGCCTTGCCTGATGCCGCACGCAGCAGCCCGTTGGCGCGGTTGCGGCGCCGCGTGTGCAACTCGATGCCAAGCAACGCGATGGCATCGCCCTCGCGCATGCCCTCGCTGACCGGATCGCTGGCGTCAGGCCGCGCGTCGATCTCGAGGCTGCGCGGTGTCGGCGAGGCGATGAAGCCGGGCCGGCCGGCCAGCAGCGAAGCCCATGCATCGCCGCTGCGGTCCACGCTGCCGACGACGATGAAGGGAATTTGCGCGAAGAAGTCGCGGTGCTGGTCGGGCATGAAGTCGCGCACCGCGCGCTGGCCGACCGCTGCCATCTTCTCGGCAACGCCGGCCCGCTGCTGCATCGCCGTCTCGCCGGCATGCCAGACGTCCAGCTTGCTCTTGCTTCGCCTGTCGCTCATCGCCTCGCCCTCCTCATCGGGGCTTGGGTGGGCGCGCCCGAAGGCACGCCCGTCAGCACGTTACGCCGCCGCCCTCAGGCCGGCGGCAGTCCTGGCGAAAGGCACGAAGCCCGGCAGCGCCTCGATCCGGCGCAGGAAGGCGTCGACGCGCGGATAGGCGGAGAGATCGACATTGCCCTCGGGCGCGCTCGACAGATAGCTGTAGAGCGCGACGTCGGCGATCGTCGGCCCCGCGCCGACCAGCCAGTCGCGATCGGCAAGATGCGCCTCCAGCCGCTTCAGCAGGACATGCGCCCGCGCGATGACATCGTCCGGATTGTGCTTGGCGCCGAACACGGTGATGAGCCGCGCCGCCGCGGGACCATAGGCGAGCTCGCCGGCGGCGACCGACAGCCAGCGCTGCACGGCGGCGGCCCCCTTGGCATCCCGTGGCAACCAATCGGTGCGACCGAGCTTGGTGGCGAGATAGACCAGGATCGCATTCGAATCGGCAATGATGGTGCCGTCATCGTCCAGCACCGGCACCTGGCCGAACGGATTGAGCGCGAGGAATTCCGCCGTCTTGTGTGCGCCGGACCTGAGATCGACCTCGACCAGCTCGTGCGGAACCCCGAGCAGGGACAAAAACAGACGCGCGCGATGCGCGTGGCCCGAAAGAGGGAAGTGATAGAGCTTCATGGTGCCGTTCCTGATGTCGTGCGCGGGGTCATTCCCGCCCGCGACCTCAAGGTGGCGTATTGCAACAGGTATTATAATTGCCTAGTTTGGAACTTCATTGTTGCAATAATCGCAATTAATGGATTGGCGGCTAAACCTCGACGATCACGTAATTGTCCTCGATGTGCACCGGGAACGTCTCGGCGACATACGGCCCCTTCTGCAACTCGGCTCCGCTCTCGACCGCGACCGGATAGGAGCGGATCCTGAACCGCTTGGGGTCGAACCAGGACTGGCCGTTGCGGATGTCGAATTCCCAGCCGTGCCATGGACAGCGCAGCATCTCGCCGACACGGTCGCGCTGATAGATGCCGGGCTCCGGCGAGGTCAGGCGCGCGACGCAGGCTGCCTTCTCCAGCGGCGCACCTTCATGCGGGCAGCGATTGAGCAGCGCGAAGAACTCGCCATTGACGTGGAACACGACGATGTCGCGGCCCTCGAGGCCGAACACCTTGTTGCCGCCGGCCGGAATCTCACTGGTGCGCGCGACGATGTGACGGGTCATCCTGATCCTAGCATTTTACGGCAACGGCGGTGCGCTCCCTCGCCCCGTTCTTACGGGGAGAGGGTTGGGGTGAGGGGCTGTCTCCGCGCATCCGATGACAGCTGAGCTTGCGGAGCGTCCCCCTCACCCGGAACGCATCCAATGATGCGTTCCGACCTCTCCCCGCACGCGGGGCGAGGTGAAGTGAAGCCCGCGGCTGAATCGGAAACCACGCCATCTTGCTAGAACTTGTAAACCGCGCGGGCATTGCCGTTGAAGATCTTGCGCCGCTCGGCCTCGGTCAGCGGCGTCTTGAAGGCGTAGCGGGCGTCGTCATAGTCCCAGTGCGGATAATCCGACGAGAACAGCAGCCGGTCGATGCCGACCCATTCGATCAGTTGGCGCAGATGCTTCGCCTCATCCGGCTCGTCGATCGGCTGGGTGGTGAACCAGAAATTCTGCTTCACATAATCGCTCGGCCGGCGCTTCAGATGCGGCACCTCGCTGCGGAAGCGCTCGAAGTGCTGGTCCATCCGCCACATCGTCGCGGGGATCCAGCCGAAGCCGCCCTCGATGAACACGATCTTCAGTTTCGGGAAGCGCTCCGGCACGCCTTCCAGCACCAGGCTCGTGAGGTTCGAGGCCACCGTGTGCGCGTTCGACTGGTGCTCCTCGCAATAATAGGACGGCCAGCCGCCGCCGGTCGGCGCGTGCCCGCCATAGCCGCCGACATGGATGCCGAGCGGCAGGTCGAGCGCCTGCGCGCGCTCGTAGATCGGCCAGTAGCGGCGGCGGCCGAGCGGCTCGTTGGCGCGCGGCGAGACGTTGATCTGGATGTATTCGCCTGATTTGGCGCAACGCTCGATCTCGGCAAGGCCGAGGTCGGAGCCGTCCTGCCCGACCAGGATCGAGGCCTTCAACCTGGGATCGCGATGCGCCCAGAACGCGAGCTGCCAGTCGTTGATGGCGCGCTGGATCGCGGCGCCGAATTCCAGGTTCTGCTGCGAGAAGATGAAGAGGTCGAGCACCTGCAAAATGCCGAACTCGACATCGAACGGATCGAGATGCTGCTTGCGCATGAAGTCGAGATCGGAGCCCGGCACGCCGCCGGTCGGCGGCCACGCATCGCGCCGCGCGATCAAGGGCGAGGAGCGCGGATACGGCGTGGTGCCGATATAGGGCGTGCGCAGATGGCTGCCATATTCCTTGAGATGCTGCTGCCAGCGCTTCGGCAGGAACGCGTTGAGGTCGCTATGCGCATGGATGCTCGGATGGATGTCGCAGTCGATGATCCTGAGCCGCGCCGCAGCGGTCGTCTCCTGGTCGAGCATCGGGCGGTCGATGACGTCACTCATGCGATCCTCCTTGTTATCTGGCGCATGATCTCTTCGGAAAACCGGTTCTCACTTTTCCGGATCATGCGCTACGAATTCAGCTTGAGGCGCGGAAAGGTTTCCAGCGGGTTGTCCTCGCTCATCCGCTTGACGAGATCGTCAGGCAGATGCGGCGGGATCGGATCGTCACCGTCGAACTGCCAGTGCGGATAGTCGGACGCGAACAGGAACATCTTGTCGGAGCCGATCTGGTCGATGATGTCGGCAACGCCGGTTGCATCCGTCGGCGCGTCGAACGGCTGCATGGTGACGCGGAAATGGTCGCGGATGATCGCGGCCGGCTCGCGCTCCACCCAGGGCACCTCGACGCGCACGCCGCGCCAGGTCTTGTTGGCGCGCCACATGAAGGCCGGCAGCCAGCTGACGCCCGACTCCATCAGCACCACGGTCAATCCGGGATACTTCCCGAACACGCCCTCATAGATCAGGCTCAGCGTCTGCGCCTGGAACGCCTGCGCCTCGGCCAGATAATATTCGTAGCGGTAGGACGGCCAGCCGATCGAGCTCGGCGCGCCGCGATAGGCGCTGCCGGCGTGGATCGCGATCGGCAGCCTGTATTTCTCGGCGGCCTGGTAGATCGGCCAGTAATGACGCCGCCCGAGCAGCGTCTCGTTCTGCGACGGCACCAGCACCGAGACGAACCGATGGTCGCCGGCGCGGCGCTCGATCTCCTCGACCGCGAGATCCGGTGCCTGGATCGGCACCACGATCGAGGCGCGCAGCCGTTTGTCCTTGGCGAGCCATTCGGCCGCGATCCAGTCGTTGATCGCGCGGCAGAAGTCCGCCGCCATGTAGGAATCGAACACCGCCTGCGCGCCATAGACGACATTGCAGATCGCGTGGCTGGCGCCAAGCTGGTCGAACGCGCCGCGCTGCACCATGGCAAGATCGCTGCCCGGCTTGCTGCCGTCTGCCGGCCGCCAGTCGGCGCGGCCGGACAGCGGCATCGACGGCGGGTAGGAATTGAGGTCGAGCCCGTCGATGGCGCGGCTGACCACCTGTTCCTTCCAGTGATCGCTCAGATAGGGCAGCAGCGTGGTGCGCGTTCCTCCCACCGCGGGATGGATGTCGCAGTCGATGCGCGTGGCCGCCATAGCGCTCCTCGAGTTCAGTTCCTCGAACTGTCTTGGTCTTCTTTGTTGGCGGCTTCGCCACCGCAGTCCAGACTGTGACGCCGATGGCGCGATCGTGCAAGCGGGTGGACGCGGGTCCGCCCTGCCCTCTGCGCACAGCGCCGCCTCACGCGAAGTTGCGGGACGGCATGTGAAGGGTGTCACCCATCCGGACCGCGGGACGTGCTAGCGATTTCGCGCTGCGGAAAGCGCACTGACAGGAGACTGCAATGAGACTGGGCCGACTGACGATCCTCGCGTGTTCATTGTCGCTGGCCGCATCGGCCGCATCGGCCGCGCCCGCAACCACGTCCGGCTCGGTCGCGCTGGCGCTCGTGGGCGTGGTGGCGCCCTATTCGCCGCTGCCGGACGCGGAGAAGAAGGCGGTCGCCGCCTTCTTCAACGGCGACGGCAATGTCTCCTATGCGAAGCCGATCACCGTCACCGCCGACAAGGTGGTCTGTCGCGCCAGCAATGTCGACATCACCTCGCGCTCCTGCGAGCTGACATTCGGCGGGCGCAGCCACACCGTGAAGGGGCGCGAAGCCAATGCGATCTTTGCCACCATCGCGCTCGCCGGCGTCCCCGGCGACGGCGCCGCCGGCACGATCTACGAGGCGCTGTCGAAACTGTCCTGCACGCTCGATCCTGCCGTCATCGAGGACAAGGCCGGCGGCGGCGCCAACTGCAACTTCGAGCCGGGCAATTAGCCTGTCGTCTCAATCTCCGGCACGACGACGCCCAACCGGGCCGCCACGCGGCGCGCGGTCGCTTCGCGCTGCGCCGTGATCGCGCGCGTCGCCTGCCGTGTTTGTTGCAGGATCTCGGGCGGCGCGGTCTCCGGCGTGCCACTGTCGAACGGCGGCTCCGGCGCATAGGCCATGTAGAGCTGGATCGCCCGTGCCGCGTCGTCGCCGCGCAGTTCGGCGGCGAGCCGCAACGCCCCGTCGATCCCTGCGGTGACGCCGGCGGCAAAGACGTAGCTTCCGTCGACGACCACGCGCTCATTCACGGGGGTAGCGCCGAAATACGGCAGCAGATGGAACGACGCCCAATGCGTCGTCGCCCGGCGTCCCTTCAGCAGGCCGGCCGCGCCACACAGCAACGCGCCGGTGCAGACCGAGAAGATGCTGCAAGCCCCCGCCGCCTGCTGACGGATCCAGCCGAGCACTTCGGCGTCCTCCATCAAGGCTTCCTGGCCGAAGCCACCCGGCACATGCAGCACATCGAGCGGCGGCGCCTCGGCCAGCGTGGCATCCGGCGTCAGCCGCAAGCCCTTGAGGTCGCGCACCGGCTCCATGGTCTTGGCATAGATGCGGTAGGTCGAATTCGGAATCCGCGACAGCACTTCGAAAGGACCGGTCAAGTCGATTTGATCGACGTCTTCGAACAGCAGCGATCCGATCCGCAACTGGACATCATGGGCAATCATCTGGCTCTCCTTGCACTATGGACAAAGCAAACCTAGCGCGGCACGTTTCGGCGATGACGCCAAAGCCCCCACATTCTCCGCCAAACGACAAGCGCGCGATCGAAGTGCTGGCCTATCCGGCGGTGCAACTGCTCGACGTCACCGGGCCATTGCAGGTGTTCGCTTCCGCCAACGCGCTGACGGCCAAGGCTGGCAACGCCGAGCCCTATGACGTCCGCGTCGTCGCCAAGGACGGCCCGACGGTCGAGGCATCTGCCGGCGTTGGAATAGCGGTGCATCCGTTGCCCGCGATCGGTACCGCGGTCGACACGCTGGTGATTCCCGGCGGCGACGGCGTCAACGCCGCAGCGTCCGATCGCATCCTGGTGGATTGGGTGCGCAAGCGCAGCGGCGATGCCCGCCGCACCGCATCGGTTTGCACCGGCGCGTTCCTGCTCGCCGCGTCAGGCGCGCTCGACGGCCGTCGCGCCGTGACGCATTGGGGATTCTGGGAAGAGCTTGCTGCACGCTATCCCGAGGTCCGTGTCGAGTCCGATCCGATCTTCGTGCGCGACGGAACGTTCTGGACATCGGCCGGCGTCACGTCGGGCATCGATCTCGCTTTGGCGCTGGTGGAGGACGATCTCGGCCGCGCGACAGCGCTTGCCGTCGCCCGCTATCTCGTGGTGTTTCTCAAGCGTCCGGGCGGCCAGGCGCAATTCAGCGAAGTGCTGTCGCTGCAGACCGCCGATGACAGGTTCAGCGCGCTGCATGACTGGATCAGCAACCACCTCGCCGACGACCTCTCGCTGCCGACGCTGGCGAAACAGGCCGGCATGAGCGAGCGCAGTTTCAGCCGGCATTATGCGGATGCGACCGGGTTGACACCGGCACGCGCGATCGAGCGGCTGCGGGTCGAAGGCGCTCGCCACCTGCTGTCGGAGACCCGGTTGCCGATCAAGCGCATCGCGCAACGCTGCGGCTTCGGCTCCGAGGAGACCATGCGCCGCAGCTTCCTGCGATTGCTGGCGACCACCCCGCAGGATTACCGCGCCAGATTTGCCGGCTAGGTTGTGAGCCCATAAGGCGGAAATGACGCGATGCTAGAATGCGGTCCTCCTGCATTGTAGCTTTGCCAATGAAGCAGCGGCGCGAATCGGTTCTGCTGTGCAAGGAAACGGCGAATGTCGCATCAGGATGGTGTCAGGATCGTTCACAGGCGGACGCCAGAATCCGCAGCGATGGTAGCGGAGACCAAGCGGGCAATGGCGATAACGGCGAAGATCAATCGCTTGACGTTCGACGATGCGGACGAAGTCCGGGCCTTGTTCAGTGAGCTCATCGGCAAGCAAGTCGATGATCGCTTCCTATTGATCCCGCCATTCTACGCGACGGGTGGGAACGAAACCCAGGTCGGGCGCAACGTCTTCATCAATCAGAACTGCACACTGTATGACCTCGGTGGAATCACCATAGCCGACGACGTGATGATTGGACCGAACGTGAGCATCATCACGTCAGGCCATCCGCTCGACCCTTCCCAACGCCGGTCCGTTACGGCCAAGCCCATCGTAATTGAGAGGAACGTCTGGATCGCAGCCGGCGCAACGATCATCGGCGGGGTTACCGTCGGCGAGAACTCAGTCGTTGCTGCCGGCTCGGTAGTCACCAAGGACGTGCCCCCGAATACGCTTACGGGAGGTAATCCGGCGCGGGTCATTCGCACGATTAGCGCCTAGTCTGGGCAAGTGCACGCCGACCGATGGCCGACGTGAATATTGATACTCAGCCATTCCAGGCATGCGGCTGCAATCCCGCCTCCAGCGGCGGATTGGTCACACTGCCGGTGTAGTTCGTGATGGTCGATGCCGCCACGATGGTGATCACCTCGAGCAGCAATTCCTTGCTGAACCCGGCCGCCAGGAACTTCTCGGTGTCCTGCTGGTCGAGCCGCCCGCGCTTCTCGATCAGCGTCCTCGCCAGTGTCGAGAGCGCGCCGAGTTGCTTGTTCGCGGGCGAGCGCCCGGCCCGCATCGCCTCGACGTCTTGAGGATCGAGACCGGCCTGCAAGCCGAGCGCGGAATGCAGCGCGACCGCCCAGGTGCTGGCGTTGGTCACCGCGTCGGTGAGCAGCACGGTCTGGATCTGCTGCTCGGAGAAGCTGCCGCCGTGAACCTTGTCGAAGATGTGGAGGAAGCTCTGGATCAGCACCGGCGACGTCGCCATCGCGGCCGCAAGGTTCGGGATCATGCCGAACCGCGCCTCGACCTCGCGCAAGGTCGGCTTCGAGGCTTCGGGTGCGGCGTCGAATGTATGGACAGGAAAACGTGTCATCGGACTGCCTCTCTGCTGTGTTGGATGAACCCGGGGCGGCTTCGGACGCTGAGCCATTGCGATCGGCACGTGAGCAGCCGGGTTCGATGCAGGCTATCTAGCTGCACGCCGACACAAGCGTTCGCCAAACTCCCCACATTCCGCGCCAGCCGGGACGATCAGCTCCGTCGCGCAAGACCTTCGTCACCGCCCGCACGATCCTTCACCCGCCGCGTTACGATGGCGAGCAGGCGGCCGAGCGTGCCGCCGGCCGGGCCCTTCTTGCGCGCCAGCGCGAGCGGCGCGACCAGGCCCGTGGCACGGTCGAGGCGGAGATAGGAGACGCCCGCGGTCTCGAGCCGCGCCATCGATTCCGGCACGATCGAAATCCCGAGCCCCGCGGCGACCAGGCTGAGCGTCGACACCATTCGCGTCGCCTCCTGCGCCACCTTCGGGCTGAAGCCCGCCGCGCGGCAGGCGGCGATGATGCTGTCGTAGAGCCCCGGACCGGTCGGGCGGCGGTAGAGGATCAGCGGCTCGTCGGCGAGCGAGCCCAGCGAAATCCGCCGCCGCGTGTCCTTGCGGGCGCGCGGATGATGGTCGGGCAGCGCGACCAGCATCTCCTCGTCGAGCAGATGGGTGATCGTGAGATTCTCCAGCCGCTCGCTCGGCGAACGCACGAATGCCGCATCGAGCCGGTCGGCCTCGACGGCTTCGATCAGTTCGCCGGTCGAGGCCTCTTCCAGCGACAGCGTGATCGCGGGCGCGCGCTCGCGCATTTCGCGCATCACGCCGGTGACGAAGGGGTGGAAGGCGGCCGAGGAGGTGAAGCCGATCGCAAGCTGGCCTTCCTGGCCACGGCTGGCGCGGCGCGCCGCTTCGACGGCGAGGTCGGTGTCGCGCAGGATCACGCGCGCCTTCTCCACGAAGGCGCGGCCGGCGGCGGTCAGTTCGACCCCGCGCGGTTGCCGGCGAAACAGCGGCGCGCCGATCGCGGCCTCCAGCGCGCGGATCTGCTGGCTCAGCGGCGGTTGCTGGATGCCGAGACGGGCGGCGGCGCGGGTGATATGGCCTTCCTCGGCGACCGCGACGGCATAGCGGAGATGGCGCAGCTCGATCATCACGGCGATCCATATGTAATAGATATGACAATTCCATGATCCATATATTTGATATTTGGAGCATCGCAAACTAGGTTCGAGTCGAACACGACAGGAAACGGAGCCGACGCGCCGATGGATGCAGCCCCTGCCACCCTGACCACCAAGCACGAGGCGCCCGATATCGGCGAACTGTTCACCGGCTTCTTCATCCTCGGATTGACCGGCTTCGGCGGCGTGCTGCCGCTGGCGCGCCACATGATGGTGGAGAAGCGCGGCTGGCTCACCGGCGCCGAGTTCACCGACCTGCTCGGGCTCTGCCAGTTCCTGCCCGGCGGCAACATCATCAACATGTCGGTCGCGGTCGGGCTGAAGTTTCGCGGCATTCCCGGCGCCATCGCCTCGATCCTCGGGCTGATCGCGGTGCCGACCGCCGTCGTGATCGGCCTTGGCATGATCTACGCCCGCTTCGCCGACGACCTGGTGGTGCGCCATCTGTTCGGTGGCCTCGCCGCGGCGGCAGCCGGGCTTTTGATCTCCACCGCGATCAAGATCGCCTGGCCGCTGCGCCGCGATGTGCTCGGCCTGTTCATCGGCGCGCTCTGCGTGCTCGCGATCGCGGTGTTCCGGCTGCCGCTGCTGCCGACGCTGCTGACGCTGGCGCCGCTCAGCATCTTTCTCAGGGCGAGGCAGGCATCATGAGCGCAACCCTCGTCACGCTGGCGCTGATCTTCAGCCAATTGTCGCTGCTGGCCTTTGGCGGCGGCAACACCATCCTGCCGGAGATGCAGCGGCAGGTGGTCGATATCCATCACTGGATGACGGCGCAAGAATTCGGCGCGCTGTTCGCGCTGGCGCAGGCCGCACCCGGGCCGAACATGATGGTGGTGCCGCTGGTCGGCTGGCATGTCGCGGGCTTCTCCGGCGTGCTGGTGACCTCGCTCGCCAAGTTCGGGCCGTCGTCGCTGGTGACAGGCTTTGCGCTGCGGCTGTGGGAGCGCTTCAAGGACCGGCCCTGGCGCAAGACCGTGCAGGCCGGGCTGGTTCCGGTCACCGCCGGCCTCGTCACCGCCAGCGCCATCGTCATCACCCATGCTTCGGCCTCGAGCTGGGGCACGATCCTGATCGCGGCCGGCGTCGCGATCGCCACCACCACGACCCGCATCCATCCGCTGCTCGCACTCGCCGCCGGCGCCGCGCTCGGCCTCACCGGCATCGGCCAGCCCTGACACCGGTTCGGCGATGAGCGCGTGCGCGCTTTCGCCGCAATGGATGCGACGGCACGAGCGGCTATGTTCGTGTTGCCATGATCGACATGCTGAGCATCGACACCCGCATTGCGCGCCTCGGATTGCGCGCCGGACGTCTGCACGCAGGCACTTAGCCGGCCGGCGATCGCGCGCCGTCCGGATTCCCTACCACGTCATCAGAATCATTTCAGTCCGCCGCGTCGCGCGATGCAGTCGCGCGCCGGCGTCGACGCATCTCCGATCAACCGCAAAGTCAGACGACATGACCCAGAGCATTCAGAACAGTTTTTCCGCCGCCACCTTGCCGCCGATCGTGATCGCCGCGAGCGAAGCGCTGCGCCTCAGCGCGCTGGCCGATTCCAGCATGGCGGTGTTTCCCCGCGTGGCCCAGTTCCTCGCCCGCGAGACCGACCGCGCGCGGGTCGTCGCCGACGATTCCGACCTGCACGACGTGGTCCGCATGAACTCGCGCGTGCGCTACCGCGACGACGAGACCGGCGACGTCAGGGAAGTCGTGCTGGTGTATCCGCACGAAGCCGACATCGCGCTCCGCCGCATCTCGGTGCTGACGCCGGTCGGCGCCGCATTGATCGGATTGTCGGTCGGCCAGACGATCGATTTCCAGACCCCGAGCCATCAGACGCGGTCAGTGACGATTCTGGCTGTGACGCATGAGGACTGACGGCGCAGCATCAAAGGACAACCGATATCAAGTTAGGAAGCCACCAGCGGATGGGCTCCCTCCCCCCTTGCGGGGGAGGGTTGGGGAGAGGGGTGCCACACGGCGCACTCTCTCAATATCTCTGCGACACGCGATCGATGTTGCGAAAGTAGCCCGCACATCGATCATCTCGCCCGGGGCCACCCCTCTC